>NZ_CAUHCY010000006.1:0-95726 GCF_959605025.1 Candidatus Proelusimicrobium volucris
AAGATTATGTTTCAGTTTGAACTTCTCATAATCGTTAAGATTAAGATTCTGTATTTCTTTCTTATACTGTTCGCGTCTGGCTTCCGCCAATCCTTGCCATTTGCGCCATGCGTCGCCCACTAATTTGATTACGCTCTGCACACCCGATTGCTTAGCATAGTAGTATGCGTCTTCGTGTATCGCGTAAGACTTCTTTAGAGGGCTTGCTCCTTTATCCAAAAGGTACTTGCAAACCTCATAGCGGCCTTGTTCCGCCGCAGCTTGCAAAGGAGTCTGCATTGAATCTCTGTTTACTTCGTCAAGGTAAAAACCCTTGTCAAGAAAGAACTTAAGCCCTTCAAGCCGCCCGCACAGTGCCGCAGAGGCTGTTACGTATCCGCCTGCATCCGTATAGTCTTTATCTATCACATAACCGCGGGAGATCGAATCTTCATAGCAGAATTCTATAAACTCCATATCGCCGCCGTAAGGACTGCAAAAAACGCTGTCCCAGCTATAATATCTTGTCCTGCTATCATAATCGCAAAGGCTGCCCGTCCCCCTTTTGCTGTGCGGTACCCCCACCTGCGCCATTACATCGGCCGAAAAGCCCGCCATTATGCCCAACAATAAAGCCGCCGTTATTATCTTAAACCTCATATTTACTGCTCCTTTAAAAATATTCCTATAACTTAATGCTATTATAAATACACCTTGTTTTCAAGGGAATTTGGACCTATTTTTTAAGGACTTTTGGTCCTATCCATAAAAAAGCCCGCCGAAATAGGCGGGCTTTTAAATTTTGTCTTTTTACAAAGTATTAAGAAAAGAACATCTCCGCTTTAAAATTGCCAAGATTATGTTTCAGTTTGAACTTCTCATAATCGTTAAGATTAAGATTCTGTATTTCTTTCTTATACTGTTCGCGTCTGGCTTCCGCCAATCCTTGCCATTTGCGCCATGCGTCGCCCACTAATTTGATTACGCTCTGCACACCCGATTGCTTAGCATAGTAGTATGCGTCTTCGTGTATCGCGTAAGACTTCTTTAGAGGGCTTGCTCCTTTATCCAAAAGGTACTTGCAAACCTCATAGCGGCCTTGTTCCGCCGCAGCTTGCAAAGGAGTCTGCATTGAATCTCTGTTTACTTCGTCAAGGTAAAAACCCTTGTCAAGAAAGAACTTAAGCCCTTCAAGCCGCCCGCACAGTGCCGCAGAGGCTGTTACGTATCCGCCTGCATCCGTATAGTCTTTATCTATCACATAACCGCGGGAGATCGAATCTTCATAGCAGAATTCTATAAACTCCATATCGCCGCCGTAAGGACTGCAAAAAACGCTGTCCCAGCTATAATATCTTGTCCTGCTATCATAATCGCAAAGGCTGCCCGTCCCCCTTTTGCTGTGCGGTACCCCCACCTGCGCCATTACATCGGCCGAAAAGCCCGCCATTATGCCCAACAATAAAGCCGCCGTTATTATCTTAAACCTCATATTTACTGCTCCTTTAAAAATATTCCTATAACTTAATGCTATTATAAATACACCTTGTTTTCAAGGGAATTTGGACCTATTTTTTAAGGACTTTTGGTCCTATATTCCCCTAATGCCTACTTTAGCTTCCGCGATATCCTTGGTTTTGGCAAGGACTTCCTGACGGTTCGCAATACCTTCCTGTTTTAAACGAGCCATATTAGCAACTTCCTTTAAGGTGCTTGTATAGAAATTGCTCATATCGGAGGGGGTTATCGCATAATTGTTAAACAAAACGGCATTATAGCCCGCCTTTTTTAAATTATTAAGCGTATCCGGGTCGGAGACGACCAATAAAGTATCTGATTTATCGGCGGGTTTTATATCTACATACGGGCCGAATTTATCCTCCCCTTCTATCAGACTTGATATTATTTTATAGTGGAAGGTATCCTTGGAGACCGCTTTTATTTTGCCGTCTTCCTCAAGCCCGTCAACCACGGCAAGCTTAATATTAAGGTTATTCTTATTCTTTAAATCCTTTAAGTCATTTATCGCGGACTGATACAGCGTATCGCTTTGAATAAAATTGTCTTTGATATATTCCTTGCCCTCAAAAACATTTGCATTGCTGTCAAAGAACTTTTTACCAGGAGCATCCTTTGCCCCCAATACTTCCGGATATACCCAAGGGTTTTTTAGTTCTTCGCCGTTTTCGTCTTCCTTAGAGAAATTGGCTACGCCCATAGCTTTTGCCATATAGATATTTACGCTTTCGTCTTTTAGCTTTATGGTTTTATCCAATTCGGATTCTTTATTGCGTTCCCTAAAAGACCTCTGGGAATTTGAAGCCGCCTTTACCCCCACTTTTTCGTCGCCGATAATTACGCCGTTTTCTATAAGAGAAGCAAAAGTATTATTATTTTGCGTGTCGGCATTATCCGCGTCTTGAGCTTTTTTGCCTTCCACATATTTCACGCGCATACCGCCGCTAATACCGCTTTTTTTAGAGGAGATTTTTTCTTTATTGTCAACAATGCTCTTTATAAGTTTGCGCTCGTCGTAGATATCATCTTCCTCTCCGCCGCGGCCGCCAGCGCGCAGGCCGAACAGCCTGCTGCCTTCTTTGCCGTCCCTGTCATAATAACCGGGGGTATCGTCCCTGTAAAAGACATTATTGCCGCCGCTCGCCAAATAAGCCGGAAGGCCGCCGGGGCTTCTTAGAGCCTCAAAAATTTCCCAATCTTCAAGGTCAGGCGCTTGAGCACGCGCGGCGTCAAACTCCTCCTGAGATACGGTATCGGACATCAATTTTTCGTAAGGGACAAAACCGTCGGGCATAGCCACAAACTTGCGGCCCGCCGGATCGGTAACTACTTCGTAAGTTTCCCCGTCCATACGGACATATTCTTTAACCTGCGGCAGTCGCCCCGCAGGCACCGCACCGCCGCCGCTTACGCTAACGCCGGAAGAAGAACCGTCGGAAGAAGAACCGTCGGAAGAAAAAATATCGCCGCCCGCGGCAGGCAAACCCGCACCTTCTATCCGCCCTTCGGAAGATAGCTCCGCGGGACGCTTAAGCGAAGCCAGCACCTCTCCGTTATCGGAAGGCGCAGCCCCGCTTTTGTTAAACGAAGCGCGGGCGGGCCGTTTCTTAAATCCGTAAAAAGATCCTATTCTGTCTATTATCTTGGAAAGAGGGTTGGACGTCGTTTCCAACGGGATTGATACGTCGCTTCTTCTGCCTTCGCCCGAACTTTCAACAAATATAAACGGTATAGCCATAAATATTATAAAGCAAGCTATAACTATTCTGGTTGTGTTACTCTTAAAAACACGCATCTCACAGCCCTCCTCTGTTAGGTTCTTCTTTAAAAGACATTATTATCTTTTTTTAATGATATTGCAACTGTTTTTTTGCCCTTTTCCGGATAATTTCCGCTATATGCGCCCCGAGGCTTGCGCCTCCTCTTTAAACATACGCATATTATCCAAATAGGCGGAGTTGAATTCCGCCGTCTCAAACGGGACGCGGTAACTCCAATTCTCCTCGCCGACTGTACCGGGCGTGTTTATACGCTCCTTTTCCCCTATTATATCCTGTAAAGGGAAAATCACAAAGCAAGAACCGGCACCCATTACCCGCTTGAATATCGCGCGGTGCACCTCCGCCGTGAAAGGGACTCTGCCGTCCGTCTTTTGCGCCGAAATCATTTCCCATACATTAGCGCGCTGCCAATCGGGCATAATATCCCACCACTCTCTTAATGTTTCCGTATCGTGCGTAGCCGTAGTCGCAAGCGAAGCCAAAGGATACTCCCGCGGCTCGCGGAACACTTCGTTGTCTTTCTCCCACCTGATTACCTTATAGCCGGGAAGGGAAACCTCCTTCATATAAGCGCGTACATAATCGGGTATAACGCCCAAATCTTCCCCTATGGGCAATTTGCCGCCCGCCGATTGGCAGACAGCCTCCATAAAAGCCGCGCCGCGCGCTTTTTGTTTATCCTCCCCCTCCAAATCAAACTTGCCGATGTCGTCGCCGGGGCCGAATATCCACGTCCTGAAAAATCCTACAAAATGATCCAAGCGGAACATATCGTATATCTCGCAGGCGCGCGCTATCTTGCCGCGCCATAAATTGAAATCGCTTTGTTCTATCGCAGGCCAGTTATACGCGGGCAAACCCCACTTCTGCCCCCCTTCCGAAAATTGATCCTTGGGCGCACCGATTTCATAGCCGTCCAAATATTTGCTCTGATTGCTCCACACGTCGGCGCTGTCTAAATTGACGCCAAAAGGAATATCCCCAAACAAAAGCACTCCCCGCGAAGCGGCTATACGCCTGACTTCCGCCAGCTGAAGCTGAAGCTGCCACTGCAAATAACTAAAAAACATCATCTGCTTATAGTTGGATACGGAATACTCCCGCAAATAGTTTAAATCCAACTCTTTTAAACGCTTCTCCCAATGTTTCCAACTGGTCCAGCCCAAATTGTCCTTGGCGCTCCTGAATATGCAGTACGGCACAAGCCAAGACGCGTGCTTTTGATGAAATTCCAAAAATTGTTCGTAACGGGCGGTATTGGCAGATTTCTCGTTATTCCAAAAGTGCTCGTACGCCGCCCACAATACCTTATACTTGGCCGATTTGATAAACCTGTAAAAGACCTTCTTCTCGCTACGCCAGAATTTTATTTCCTCCCCGTATTGCTTAATCAAATCCTGCGCCTGCTGAGAAGCCGCCACATCGGAAACGTCATTTATACTTATATATATTGGATCTATCGCATACGCGCTTAACGCCGAATAAGGGCAGTTCTGCCCCGGTTCAGTTTCGTGTATCGGCAAAATCTGAAGTATACTAACCCCGTAACCGCTTAAATATTCTATCCATTCCTTTAAAGAACCCATATCGCCGCAGCCCCAGTCGCCAGCACTGCGCATGGAAAATAAAGGCAATAATACACCCGCCCTTTTCTGCTTAAAAAATTCGCTTTCCTTTAAATCTAAAGACATTTCCCTCTTCCCTCACTTATCGTAAAAAGGCGCGGATTGGATACCGCGCCTTAAATCTTTCAGCCCTACTTTCTGGCTATCGCCTCTATCTCTACCAAGGCCCCCTTCGGAAGAGCCGCAACCTGCACCGTACTGCGTGCAGGAGGATTATCCTTAAAGAACTCGGCATAAACTTCGTTCATATCCGCAAAACAAGATAGATCAGTCATAAAAACCGTAGTCTTCAATACATGTTTAAAATCCATCTTGCACGCTTTTAGTATCTCGCCCAAATTCTCCAATACGCGCTCGGTTTGCGCGCGTACGTCACCGCCCGCAAGCTCACCTGTTATGGGGTCAACCGGCAAACAACCCGATATAAATGCCCAGCTTCCGTTCCTGACCGCTTGTGAATAAGGCCCTATCGCCTTGGGCGCCGCATCGGACGATACTATCTTCTTTCCCATACAAATCTCCTTATATATTAAAGCTGTGTGTAGATTCCTTAAAGTTCTCTAAAATCTTATTATATAATAATATCCGCAGACTTGCCCAGAAACCATATGACGATTAAAAAATACTACCTTAATCCTTAAAGCCAATTTTTTGATATAATATATATAATGTTGGAACCAAGTTTAACAAACTGCGGTAAATTGAATAAAGTTGATTTTTTCAATTTTTGTAGACAAGCCGTTTTAATTTTGTTAAAATATATGTGTTGGGGTTAAACCCCATTATTTTTTGTTCTTTCAAACAGATTTTTAAGCGCTCGTAGCTCAGTGGTAGAGCATCCGCCTTTTAAGCGGGGGGTCGTGAGTTCGAGCCTCACCGAGCGCAAAATGGTATGTTCGCGGCAAGCGAACTTTACGCCCCCTTCGTCTATCGGTTAGGACACCAGATTTTCAATCTGGTGAGAGGAGTTCGATTCTCCTAGGGGGCGTTTTTATTTGTACTAAAATATCCTTTTCGCCACTAAAATTTGACGTAAATTTACACAAAAAAAATATAAGAAGGCCTTTCCTTTTTATTTTCCCAATTTGTCATAAAACGAAAATAAGAGACCCCGCCACAAACTGGGATTTAGTTTATGAGAGTTTTCCTTTTTTTTGTAATTAAAATTTGATTTTTCCCGAGCTCTGCTTTAGCTGGCCCTAAATAAACTGCTATGCCCTGGCAATAAAATCGTTTGCCAAGCACCGTCCAAAAAAATAAAATTTCTTAATGGCAAGCAAAAATATCAATAGTACGGCTTCAAAACTCATTTGGGCTGTTAGCATAGTTTTCTTTTTATGCTTTTGCGCCGCTTTATGCCTGCTTTATCCGCTCGGCGCGGACGAATATTCCTATTATCCTCTGCATGCCGAGGACATTTTACAGGGTTTCTTGCTCTCTTATCTTACCAACAGCCCTAGGATAGGCATTATCCCGGCAAGAATACTGCTATATCTGCCAGACGGTGCTTTCGCCCTAATAAACCCGCTTCTGCAGTTTGCCGTAAGCGGCCTCTGTTTTTATGCGGTATTCTTAAAATGGCCAGATTTTAAAAGTTTAAAAGATTACCCCGCTTTTCTGCTCATATTGATTCTAAATGTATTTGCCGTAGCCCAGCCCGACAATAATCTCTTTTGGATAGGCGGAGCCTCGAACTATGTATGGCCCTTTTTGCTGTTCCTGCCGCTTCTGATAATGATTAGGATATACTTTATGAGCGGGAAAGAAATTTTCCCGCGCTTTAAATACGCGCCTTTGTGCCTTTTTTTACTTGCTTTCATGCTCGGAATGTCGGGCGAAACCTTGGGGCCGGTTTCCCTTATCCTTGTTTTGTTAAGCGCGGCTTACGCCAAAATAACCGGGAAAGACATACCCTCTTTTATTAAAATAGCGGCCGCAGGCATAGCGGCGGGCTTGGCGGTATTTTTCAGCGCGCCGGGCCTATATTTCCGCTTGGATATGGAACAATATGACTATTTCAAACAATTGCCAATCGCGTCAAAATTTTTAAACCATATCCCCCACGCGCTTAAGGCATGCGCGGCCAATTTCTTTCTTTTCCCGATAACATTGGCGATATTGATCTGCCATTACCTTAAGCAGAAAGATTTCAAACCTTTATTATTCCCCGCCGTAATGCTTTTTTTGGCCCTGGCCGCGGCCTGCGCCTTGGCCCTTGCGCCAATTAAAAATCTGAGGCCCTTTTACCCCGCTACTTTGATGACAATAATCGCTTTCGCTTACACCCTGACTTTAACAAAAATACCCCTTAGATTCATAACTTATGTTTTTTTGATATTCGCCATTATTATAACCCCTCTTTTCGCAGCCCCGTTCGTCGCTTTGCACAAACAAGAAACTCTGCGCCAAGCAATAATTGGACAAGCCCTTAAAAGCAAGCGAAGCGAAGTATTCCTAAATTATTTTATGGTACCTAAAGGGCCTTACGATAATCTATCCATATATTTCTACGACGAACCCGTATCCGTACGCAATAAATACGGCATAACTACCCAGCCCGCAGACAAAATGCCCCGGGGGCAATCCCATATAAGGCAGTTTTAATTTTAGCTGCACTTTAGGATCAAAAATTTGACTGTTTTCTTCCATACTGATAAACTATATCTATAAAATATATTTATATTATTACCTTAAAGGGGAAAGTATTATGAATAAGAAAGGTTTTACTCTTTTGGAATTGCTGGTGGTAGTGCTGTTGGTGGGCATACTCGGCGCGATAGCTTTGCCGCAATATTTCAACGTGCTGGAAAGACAGCGCGCGATGGAAGCTATGGGAATACTCGCCGCGGTGGAAAAGGCGCAGGTGCGATACTACGCGGTCAACGACGCATACGCTACGGATTTTTCGAATCTGGATTTCGACTTGAGGACGAACAAAGATTCCTCGTCCGAAAATATTACGGGAGCCAGTTTCCAGACCGACTATTTCACATATAAGTTGGAAAGCACGAAGATTACCGCCACCAGAAGCATAGGCAACTTCACCTTGACGACAACCTACGCTTCGGGCGACGACGGCACCACGGAAACCTGTTGCACCGCTTCAGGCGACGATGAGGATATCTGTGAAGTCATCAACATAGAGGAATGCTCTTCGGGCTCCTAATATTGACACACCCCTCTTTTATAGGGCCGCAACAACGCTTGCTTTTGAATTTTGGATATTGAAGGTGTTTTATGGAATTTATATTTTCTGCCGTAGTAACGCTTATCCTGATTATGGATCCTTTCGGCAATATACCGCTGTTTATAACTTCTCTCAAAAAAGTTTCGCCGGAAAGACGGCGTTTTGTGTTGCTAAGGGAATTGGCGATAGCCACCATAATTATGGTAACTTTCCTTTTTGCGGGCGGCAAAGCGCTAGACCTGCTGGGAATAAAACAATACTCCATGGGTATATCGGGCGGTATAATACTGTTCATAATGTCGCTGAAACTCGTTTTCAACTCGCTTGAAGACGAAACGACAAAAACCAATCCCAAAGACGAAGAGCCTTTTATCGTTCCTTTGGCCATACCGCTTATAGCCGGGCCTGCCACTTTGAGTATGCTGCTCATCTTTTCGGCCACGCCGGGCGGCAACTTGTGGAAGATTCTTATCGCTCTGCTGATAGCCTCGATGATAAACTCCGCGATATTATTGCTCTCCTTTCCGATAAGCAATATGTTGGGCAAACGCGGTCTTATCGCGGTGGAAAGGCTGACTGGTATGTTATTGGTGCTGATGTCGGTCAATATGGTAATGAACGGCATAGCGGAGTTTATGAAGTCCTATAATCTATAATGAAGACCGAATTTATTTTAAGGCGAAGGATTGCCTTTTTTAATATCTTAAAATGGTTCCTGGCCTCGGTTTTTATAGGCGCGGTGGTGGGAGTATTCAACGCGATGTTCTTAAAACTGCTTTCCGCCGCGGTTGATTACACGACTTCCTTCAAATACTATTTCTTTGCGCTGCCGCTTGGTTTGCTTTTGGTAAACCACTTGGCAAAAAAAGTATATCCCAAAGATAAAGGATACAGCACCAACGACGCGATAGCCGCGATAAACGACAAACGCCCCATATCTTTAATATCGGCGGCGAAAGCGTTTTTCCTTCCCATAATAACCATCTCCGCTGGCGGATCGGCGGGCAAGGAATCGCCGTGCGCGGACGTAGGCGCGGGTGTGGCTTCTTTTTGTTCGGATTTATTTTCTTTTAATAAACAAGAGCGCCGCAAACTTATGATATGCGGCGTAAGCGCGGGCTTTGCGGGCGTATTTGGCGTACCTATATCCGGCGCACTGTTCGGGCTTGAAGTGTTAAGCGTAGGTACGGTGTTTTACGAGGTTATGTTCCCAGCTTTCATTTCGGGCATAACGGCGTTTCAGGTTACGCACCTGTTCGGGGTAGAATACATCTATCACCCGATGAACCTGCAAACTTTAAATATAGACAGCTCGCTGCTGCAAGTGTTTTTTGCCGGATTGTTCTTTGGCGTGGTGGGGCTGATATTTATCGAAGCTCTTAAAGTAACGCAGATAATATTCCGTTTTATTGCGGTCAAATTTTCCAACTTTTGGCGATGTTTTATAGCTGCTGCGCTGATAATATTGATAGCCCTGCTGACCTCGCCCGCCTACCTGGGCCTCAGCATGGAACGGGTGGAGGCGATACTTGCGGGCGATCAGGCCTTAACCTTCGGGTTTATGTATAAAATTATCACGACTTCTCTTACTTTCGCAGGCGGAGGAGTAGGCGGTTTAATTACCCCCGTACTTTTTATAGGCGCCAATGCAGGATACTTCTTTGCGCATATTTTGGGGATTGATACCGTCACTTTCGCATCGCTGGGAATGGTAAGCGTGTTGGCTGGCGTGGCCAATACGCCTTTGGCGGCGAGCGTAATGGCGATAGAGCTTTTTGGCGCGACGGTGGCACCTTACGCGGCGGTATCGTGCATAGTCAGTTTCCTGATAACGGGCAGGCGCAGCATATTTTCCAAGCAACATTTTACCTTTGACAAAAATATGGCCGAAGACGAAGAAGAACCAGCGCCCAGACAAAGCGTCAAACAGCTGGAAAAAACTTTAAAAAAGAAGAATTTTATTCTTGCCAGCGTACGACACCTTATACCGGATATGAAGAATTTTGATGTTTTGAAACAAAATGAGAAGAAACCCCGCAAGAAAAAGAAAACCGCGGAAATATCACAAAGCGATACTCCCGCCAAGAGCACCGCAGAGGAAAAGCCCCAAGAGCAGAAAACAGAGTTTAAGAAGAAATTTTCCCTTCTAAACCATTTAATGCTTTTCCCGGAAGAAGAACTTGCGGGGAAAGACGGGAACAAATCTGAAAATGACAACAACAAATAATATCGCTCGGCTATGGTTTTCTTTGCCGCGCCCAATAAGATTTATAGCGACGGGCGGATACAATACCGCGGCTTCCTATGTTATTTTTGCAGTGATTTTATTTTTATTGGGCAAAGAGCGGTATCAAGCGGCATTGTTTATATCTTATATATTATCTTCTTTCAATTCGTATTTGGCGCAGAAATTTTTGGTATTTAGAACTAAGGGCGGATACGTAAAAGAATATCTAAAAGCCATGAGCGTATGGCTTTGCGGATATTTGATAAACGCTTTGCTGCTGTATCTATTGACGGAACGTTTAAGCGTGAATATCTATTTCGCACAGCTGATAAGTTTGGCCTTGGTTACGATAATGACGTATTTTCTTTTCAAACATTATTCTTTCAGGAGGGCGGAGAGATGAAAGATTTAACTATTTTGGTTCCAATTTTCAATGAAGAAAAATCTATAGACCTTTTTTTACGTTCCACCGGGCCCGTATTGGAAGGGCTTAATTTAACTTACAAATATCTTTTCGTAGACGATGGCTCTACCGACGGCACTCTGCAAATACTCAAAACCCGCGCCAAGGATAACCCAGCCATAAACTATATAAGCCTTTCAAGGAATTTCGGCAAAGAGTCCGCACTCCTCTGCGGCATAAAAAAATCCGACACCAAAGCCATAATACCAATGGATATAGACTTACAGGATCCGCCCGATCTTATCCCCGCCTTCGTAGAGAAATGGAAAGAGGGCTACAATATGGTGCTTGGCGTAAGGATTAACCGCGACAGCGACAGCGCGGCCAAGAAATTTTTATCTTCTTGGTTTTACAAGGTGCATAATTTTTTTGCGCGCCGCCCGATACCGGAAAATACCGGCGACTTCCGCCTGCTGGATCACAATGTCGCCCAAGCCATAAAGCAGATAAACGAAAGTACTCTTTTTATGAAGGGGCTTTTCAATTGGGCGGGTTTTAAGACGGCCTCGGTTGGATATGTGCGCCCGGAGAGGGCGGCCGGCGAAACCAAATGGTCTTATTGGAAGCTCTGGAATTTCGCGCTGGACGGAATTTTTAACGCAAGCACTATGCCTTTGCGGCTGTGGACCTATTTCGGCGCGCTGGTAGCGGGGCTTTCGTTCTTATATGCGGCGTTTATAATACTTAAGGTTTTAATCTTCGGCAAAGATGTACCGGGCTATGCCTCATTGGCGGTGCTGATATTGTTCTTTGGCGGGGTGCAGCTTATGTCGATAGGAATTTTGGGCGAATATGTAGGCAGAATATTTTCGGAAGTAAAACATCGCCCCGCTTATATAATCAAAGAGGAAAAATTGAATGACTGAAACCATAAAAAATTTTAAGGCCAAACCCTTGGCAATATGGGGTTTGTTCTTTTTTACTTATGTCCTGTTTATTTTTATTCTTTCTTATCTCTACCCCTACGGCGCAGACGAATATATTTTAAGGCGCCAAACTCTTTGGGGAGCATTGGAGCAATACTTTTTTTCCTACGGGGTGGAGAACGCCCGAATAGGGCTTATAGCCAATAATATAATATTGTATTTGGGGAAATGGAGTTTTTTGATATTAAATCCGATTGTCCAAACGATATGGATACTCTCGTTTTTCGCTTTGGTGCATTTACGTTTGCCCGACTTTAAAAAATTATCCGATTTCCCCGCCGTGCTGCTTATAGCTTTGCTCTCCGTATTTGCAGTCGCCCAGCCCGATAACACTTTATTTTGGATAGGCGGCGCGTGCAATTACAGCTGGAGCGCCCTGCCGTTTTTGTGGATTTTAACTTGGCTTCGTCTGGAATATAAAGCGAAAGGCAATCTTAATTTAAGCAAAAAAGCGATTGCGGGCCTGTTTTTTATCGCGCTGGCTTTAGGTATGAGCAGCGAAAACAGCGGCCCGCTGACAATGGGGCTTATAGTATGTTTCGCGGCTGGATTCTATATGGCGGGCCTTAAACTTAAAAAACATTTTTGGCTTACAGCCTTGGGCTTGGCGCTCGGCATAGGCTTGCTTTTCGGCGCGCCTGCTATGTGGAATAGGCTGAACACGGATATTTTTGATTATTTCAATAATTCATCTTTGCGGGATAAACTGCTTTGGCATATCTCCCACATACATTTTTATATTAAAGCTATGTTCCTTATACCCGTAATTACTTTTATCGCACTGCTCATTTGCGCTTTGGATAAAGACAAGCCAGCGCGTTTCAAAAACGAAAATTATATTTTGGCCGTAATATTCTTTATATGTTCTTGGATATTGGCTTGCGTACTCTTCGCGGTGCCGTTCATAACGGGGCGATGCTTTTATACGGCGTCCGTCGCGGCTTTGATTTCTTTCGTATTCACTTTAATATACTTGCAGGAAGCCTACAAATTTCAAGCGGTAAAGTATTGCTCAATGCTGGCTTTGGCCTGCGCCATAGCTTTTACACCCGCCTTCGTTTACCCGTATATAAACTTGCACCGCCAGGATAAAGCCAGGCAAAACGATATAGCGCAAGCAAAAGGAAGAGGATCAAAAACCGTATTCCTAATGCCCTATAAATACATCAAAGGGCCAAACGACAATCTTACGATAATGTTTTATGACCCGGTATTCGGCTTTATCGGATATTCCGACTATTTGGGCCTGCGCGTACAAACAGACGAGCGGGAAGAAGCCTTATCTTTATATATGTTTTCCAATCCGAACGTGATTTAATATGAAGAAAATCAACTTTAATTATACTTGTTGGGCTTTTGCCTTTACGCTATTTGCGTTATTCATTTTTGTTTTTTCCTATCTGTACCCCTACGGCGCAGACGAATATTTTTATCAATTCCGATGCCCGGATTTAATCGGCGCGGTAAAGACTTATTTCTTTTCTTATACGCACAACAACCCCCGCATAGGGCTTTTGATAAACAATATAATAATAGCCAACGGCAAGTGGTTGTTTCTTATTTTAAACCCGCTAATGCAATTGTTTTTGGTGTTATCTATTATCAGGCTGATAAAAGGCAAGCGGGCGGAATTTTCTTCTCTTAAGGATTTTCCCCTTTTCGTGTTACTCGCGGCGGCGAGCGTATTTTTGGTCGTTCAGCCGGACAACACCTTGTTTTGGCTAGGCGGCGCGTGCAATTACAGTTGGAGCTTTCTGCCTTTCGTATGGTTCCTGATATTTTTAAGGCATATATACGAAACCGGCAAGACGCCGAACCTAAAAATTTGGCAATCAATTTTGCTGTTTATCGGCGCTTTTATTTTGGGAATGAGCAACGAAAATAACAGCATAGCCGCTTTTATCATTATTTCTTTATTTATAATTTATTGCTTTATCAAACGGATAAAAACTTGGCCGGCCCTGACGATAATTTTCCTTGGCGTTTTTATCGGGCTTGTTTTGCTTTTCGCTGCGCCGGGCTCTTATAAGAGGGCGGCCCACCCGCTGATAGCTTTTTTCCAGCAGGCGTCCATATTGGAAAAACTGACTTGGCACTATCCCAAACTGCAGGATTTGGCGGTAAGTATGTTTTTAATTCCGCCGATAACGATGGTCTTGGCGCTGCTTGAGCTTTTTTCCACAAGGCTCAAGGCTTTAAGAAACAATGATTTTCTCTATTGGGCCATATCCTTTCTTACCGCTTTGTTCTTGGCGGCGATATTAGCTGGCGCGCCTATTTTGGGCAACAGCAGAGCCTTTTATTCCGCCAGCGCGATGTGGATAGTATCCTTTGTATTTTTAATTAAATATTTTCAAGAGGCGTATAAACTCCCCTTAATACGTATATTTGCATGGGCGGCTTTTATTTTCGCGCTTATTATTACGCCGTTTTTCTCGGTGCAATACATCGCCCTGCACTCTTGGGAGAAAGCCAGAAGCGTCTATATAGAAAAGCTGCGCGCTCAAAACCCGCCCACGGCTTATATCCCTTATCTTGATTCCGTAGACGGCCCGACAAGAAATTTAAAAATATCCTACTACGATGTTCTGCTCAGCAAAGAAAAGGAAAAACTGCTCGGCCTAAACAAAATAGTCATTCCCAATAAAGACGACTCGCAATTAAACATAATATAGCGCCGCTTTCGTTTACCAGATAAGCCCACATCGCTAAGACTAAACGGGCGGATTTCTCCTTCTCCATATTTTCTAGGCGATAAAAAAGCCCCCGCTTTAAGCGGGGGCTTTTAAAATCATCTTACTTATTTAAGATATTCTTTTTCCAAGCGGTTATATTTTTCTATCACCGCTCTTACGAATTTGCGCTTATCGTTAAACGGACCGTGGAAGAAACTCCCCTTAAAACCCGCTATCACGATATTGCGAAGTTCGCGTTTGGTTATATTGATATTATCGCAAAGCAATTCCAGCTCTTTGGTGACGGAAGTATTCGATACCAATCTGTTATCGGTGCAAATGCTTACGGAAAGCCCGCTCTTTATCATTTGTTTTACAGGGTGGTCGGACACCTTTTTTATGAAGGGCAAAGTCTGCAAATTGCTTGTTATGCATACTTCCACGCCGATACGTTCGTTGGCTATATAGGAGGCCAAATCCTCAACATATTGTTTTTTGTTCTTTACGTTTTTATCCTGTATGGCATTATAATCGAACATTAAAGTGCCGTGTCCTATGCGGTTGGCGTGGCATTCGGTAATAGCCTGGAAAATACTTTCAGGCCCGTAAGCCTCGCCCGCGTGCACCGTCTTTCTGATAAAAGCCTCGTGCACATGCTGATAAGCCTGCCAATGATGTTCCGCGGGGTAGCCTGCCTCTTGCCCGGCCAAGTCAAACCCGACAATGGGCAAGCCCTCTTTTTTAAGCAGAACGGCTATTCTGGCAAGCTCAAGGCTAGCTATCGCGAAGACCTCGTCGTCCTTGGCGTGCGAAAGCACCTGGAACATATAACCGTAATAAGGCGACATATCTTTGTTGAAACTTCTCATCGCGCAAACTATTATCCCGAAGTGGAACTCCACATCCTCGCCAGATTTTACCGCTTTGGAAGCATTATGTTCCTTGGCCGCGCGCTCTAAACCCTTTACGGCCGCTCTTACGGCGTCTTCGGGCCTTAAATCTTTGGAACAATGCTGCTGCGGGGCAAAACGCACTTCTATATATCTTACGCCTTCGGCGATATTGTCCTGCGCCAACTCATAGGCTATACGCTCTATATTCTTGGCGTTCTGCATAACCGCGACGGTATAAGAAAACCCTTTAAGATATTCACCCAAATTTTTATATTTATCCTTAAATACGGCTTTCTTCAAGCCTTCTTCGGTATAGGCGGGCAGGGCCACTTTCTCTTTCTTGGCCAGTTCTATAAGCGTGCTTAAACGCAGAGATCCGTCCAAATGCAAATGCAAATCGGATTTAGGAATTTTCAGCAAAAACTCTTTGGGAAAAGCCGTCATTATTTCCACCTCCATTCCTGCCCTTTGGGCGTATCTTTAACCGCTATGCCCATGGCGGAAAGTTTATCTCTAAGTTCGTCGGAAGTCTTAAAATCTTTCTTGGCGCGCGCCGCTTTGCGCTCCTCCAGAAGTTTTTCAGCTTCTTGCGGCAAAGGTTTTTGCGCTTCGCCCTCAAGCAAAGAAAGCCCCAAAAAGCCGTCGGCATATTTTATAAATTCAAGTTTATCGCCTGCGCAGGCGCCGCCCTTGATATATTCCCAGAAAACCGCCAAAGCCTTGGAGGCGTTTAAATCGTCGTCCATAGCGTCTTTAAACGCGGCCTTCGCGGCATTAAGCGAAGTTTCGTCCTTCACGCCCGTTTCGCCCGCCTCTTTAAGGGCGGCTATCCTCTCCATAAGGCCAAGGCGGGTATTGCGCGCGAAAGTAAGCGCCTCGTAAGAAAACTCCAACTGCGTTCTATAATGCGCGCCCAAGCATAAATAGCGGTAATCCAGCGGGCTGTAACCCTTCTCCTTTAAAGTGTCCAACGTGACGAACCCGCCGCCCGATTTGGACATCTTTCCGTTCGCCATTATAAGGAACTCGCCGTGTATCCAATAACGCACATACTGCTTGCCCGTCGCGCCTTGCGCTTGGGCAATCTCGTTGGTGTGGTGTATGGCCACATGGTCAATTCCACCGCAGTGTATATCCAAAGTGTCGCCCAAATACTTCATCGCCATGGCAGAACATTCTATATGCCAGCCCGGAAAACCTACTCCCCAAGGGCTGTCCCACTGCATTTGGCGTTGTTTGTCTTTAGGGGAGAACTTCCACAAAGCGAAATCGCTGGGGTTGCGTTTTTCGTCGTTAAAATCCACCCTGGCGCCCGTCTTTAAACCCTCAATATGCGCGCGCCCGACCAAGTTGTGATATCCGGGGAACTTGGAAGTGTCATAATAAATTCCGTCGGAAGTCTTATACGTTAAGCCCTTTTCCTCCAACTTCTTTACCAAGGCTATCATCTCTTTGATATGCTCGGTAGCGCGGGCAATTACCGTAGGTCTTTTGCAATTTAGGGAGTCGAAATCCTCAAAAAATTTCTTCTCATAGAATTTGGCTATGTCCCACGCGCTTTTGCCTTCGCGCGCGGCGCCCAGTTCCATTTTGTCTTCCCCGCTGTCGGCGTCGGAAGTCAAATGTCCGACATCGGTGACGTTCATCACGTGTTTTACCGGCATATCGGCCGATAAAGTCCTGACGAGCAAATCCTCAAAAATATAGGTCCTCAAATTGCCGATATGCGCGTAATTGTATACGGTGGGCCCGCAGCAATACATAGTGGCAAATCCGCCGTTTAAAGGCGAAAATTCGTCTTTTTTCTTGCTGAGGGTATTATAAATTTTTAGCATTTTCCTTTTCCTTGGCGTACTCCAGCGGGATCTGCGTGAAGAAATAATCGCACACCGCCTTACCTTTCGCCGTGGCGAAGCTTTCGCTCAATATGCACTGCACATCGATAACCGAAAGCGGATTTACCGTTCCCGCAGGCGACATCGCATAAGTAAACCCGTCCGCTTTATAATGCGAAAATACCGTCCCGTAAGCGGAATCCAATGCTCTTTGGAATTTTTCCATATCGCTGTAATTGGCGTCGCGGCCCAAAGATATTTTCTTTGAGGCCATTACAACAACCGCCTCTCCGTAAGAGCTGTTTACGCTTTCCACCACATCTTCTTCCACCACTTCAGGCGCCGCATCGTAAGGAGAGGTTATATCTTCCTCGCTTACGGTTTCGTAAAGATATTCGTATTGCTGTTCGCGTTCTTTGCGCTGTCTTTCGTATTCGGCATAGCTGATGCCGTCGTATCTTTTGTAATTCTTTTGATTGTAACTCGTACACGCGCCCAAAAGCACCGTCGCGCAGAGTATGGAAAGTATAGTCTTGCTCATTTTTATTCTAGCTCCTTAAGTTTACCGTTACCGCCGCGTAGCAGGCGATAGCCTCGCCGCGGCCGATTTCTCCAAGGCCTTCGTGGCTCTTGGCTTTAAAACTGATATTATCCAACCCGACGGCAAAAATGCCGTCTAGGGACTTTCTTATAGCGTCGTAATGAACGCGCATTTTAGGTTCTTCGGCTACTACCGTAATATCCATATGGGCTATTTCGGCATTCTTTTCTTTAAGCACATCGATAACGCGCCGCGCTATTACTACGCTTGAAATGCCCGCTATCGATATATCCGTCGGCGGATAGAAAACCCCTATCTCGCCCGCGGCCACCGCGCCTAAAGCCGCGTCGCATACCGCATGGAGCACCACATCGCCGTCGCTGTGCCCCAAAAGCCCTTTATTATGTTTGATTTCCATGCCGCCCATTATCAATTTGCGGCCTTCCACCAATCTGTGTATGTCAAAACCAAATCCCACTTTTACTTTTGTTTGCATAATAATGCCTCTGCCATTGTCAAATCTTCGGGAGTAGTTATCTTCAAATTCTCATAGCCCGATTTTACCGCCCGTACTTTTACGCCCAGCTTCTCCACCAGCTGGGATTCGTCGGTGGCGTCTTTCAAAGAACCGTATTTTTCCATAGCCTCTTTAAGCAAAGCGCCTTTATAGCACTGCGGCGTTTGCGCCGCCCAAAGGACATTCCTGTCCAAAGTATGCTCTATAAAGCCGTCTTTTACCTGTTTTATCGTATCCTTTACCGGGACGCATAAAACCGCCGCGCCGTACTTTTCGGCCTCGGCAAGGCATTTATCGATATATTCCGCCTTCACAAGCGGCCTGGCGCCGTCGTGCACCGCTATCAAATCCGCCGCGCCTAGCGCCGCAAGACCGTTCTGTAAAGACTCTATCCTGCTTGCGCCCGCCGGCGCGTAAGATATATCAGAAAACAAGGCCGAAACCTCTTTAAAATTTTCCGGCGTGGTAACCACCACTATCTTGTTTACCAGCTTAGACGCTTTGAACGCCTCTATGCTGCGCACCAATACCGCTTTGCCGCCTATCTTCAGCATTTGCTTGGGCCTGCCCATTCGGCTGCCTTGCCCGCCCGCTAAAATAAGCGCCGCAATAGTCTTCATATCAGTTCTGCTTTATCTTGGCGAATATCATTCTGCCCGCGGAGGTTTGCAATATCGAATATACCGCCACTTCCGCGCGCTTGCCTATCCACTTTCGGCCGTCTTCCACAACTACCATGGTACCGTCGTCCAAATAGGCTATGCCCTGTTCTTTCTCTTTGCCTTCCTTCATTACGAATAAAGACATATTTTCCCCGGGCAGCACCACCGGCTTTAATGCGGTGGTCAAATCGCAAATGTTAAGTACGGGTATATTATCTATAACCGCTTCTTTGTTTACGTTAAAGTCTATGGTAACTATCTCGCCTTTAAAATATTTAGCTAAAAATACCAGCTTCTCGGGAGTAGT
This sequence comes from Candidatus Proelusimicrobium volucris, assembly GCF_959605025.1. Lineage (NCBI taxonomy): Bacteria > Pseudomonadati > Elusimicrobiota > Elusimicrobia > Elusimicrobiales > Elusimicrobiaceae > Candidatus Proelusimicrobium > Candidatus Proelusimicrobium volucris. The sequence goes on from NZ_CAUHCY010000006.1 coordinate 19,137, forward strand.
GTTTCCCTCAGCCACCTTGGTGGTTATCTTGACAGGTATGGTTTTTAATTCTTTAAGACGGGTTATAATATCCAAACCCCTGCGCCCTTTTGCTTTCTGCAAAGCGTCTTTGGAAGAGGCTACCGCATTTAACTTTTCCAACACAAACTGCGGTATAACTATTGTTCCGCTCAAAAAGCCCGTTTCGCATAAATCCACTATGCGCCCGTCTATCAAAGCGCTCATGTCAACTATCTTGATATGGCGCCCCTTTTTGGAGAGCCCCTCAAGCTCCGTCGCGCGTATTATGCTTAAAAAACCGCCCAATACCGTAAGAACCCCGGCGAAGACCGTATGATAATCAGTCCAAAAATCTATAATATCAGGCACATTCATTCTGTATACGCTGTAATCCATAAGCATATATAAAATAAATCCGACCAAAGCGCCGAATATTCCTATCATTATGCTCAAAAACCTCAAGCTCCTCAAGAAATATTCCGCGCATACGAGTATTACTCCGCACAGAAAACCCATAAATACACTGTGTGCGTCTTGGGATATCAACGCGTACATCAGGAACGGGCAGCCTACCAAGGCCGACACCCTAAATATCCATACCGGCATAAATTTATCTCCTTAGAGAGTTTAAATCCCCTTTACGGCCCCTCTCTATAAGCCATAAGGGTATACAGTTATATTTTACTATTTTTTAGTCCGTTTTTTCGTCTATAAAGATTAAAGCGCGGGCTTTTCCCCGCGCCATAAGATTTTGTTTAGTATTTTAGGTAAGCTGTATAAAAGATAAATCCCTTTTACTTTATATGCAGAGATAAAGAGTATAAATCCTCTATATACACAAGCCCGCTCTTGGCGGATTTTTCCCTCATAGGCGGGACAAAAATCTTCTTCATTCCCAAGCGAAGTGCTTCCTCTATCCGTCTGTCCATCATATAAGCGGGCGCGGCCTGACCCAAGATACCAACCTCGCCCATAAACACGCTTGTTCCCTCCAGCGCTTTATCGCGCGCCGAGCTTATCACCGCGGCGCATACCGCCATATCCAAAGCGGGATCGGATATTTTCGCCCCGCCCGCTAGGCTGATGTAGACGTCCCTGTTTTCCAAATTGACGTTTACGTGCTTTTCCAAAGCGGCCAAAAGCATTTGGCATCTGTTTAAATCTATCCCCGTAGCTATACGCCTGGGGAAGGGATAATGCGTCGGGCTGACCAAGGCCTGTACTTCCGTAAGTATTGGCCTTGTGCCTTCCGCCGCCACGCTGAAAGCGCGGCCAGTCATAGTTTTGGTTCTGGACGTCTGGGAAAAATAAGCGCTTGCGTCTTCCACGTCTTCCAGCCCCAAAGGGCCCATCTTGAACAAGGCCGTTTCCGAAGTTGCGCCAAATCTGTTTTTGTGCGCCCTCAACATTCTTAGAATATTATCGCGCTCCGTATCAAAATACAAAACCGTATCGACCATATGTTCAAGCACTTTCGGCCCGGCCAAAGCGCCGTCTTTGGTCACATGTCCTAAAATGAATACTATTATCCCCTTGGGTTTTGCGTATCTTAAAATTTCGCCAGCGCATTCCCTGACTTGCGCTATCGTACCTGCGGAAGAACTGAACTGCGGGTGATATATCGTTTGAATGGAATCTATTATAAGTACTTGCGGTTTGGAGGTTTTGGCCGCGTTTATGATATTTTCGATATTGGTTTCAGAAAGCAGAGTGATATTGTCGCCCTGTACTTTTAGTCGCGCAGCGCGCCCCGCTATCTGCGAGGAAGACTCCTCACCCGACACATACAATACCCCCCTTTCGCGCGAAAGGCTGCCCGCAAGCTGAAGCATTAAAGTGCTTTTGCCTATACCGGGCGCGCCAGCCAAAAGTATTATTTGCCCTTCCACCAGCCCGCCGCTGGTAAGGCGGTCAAATTCCTTTATGCCGGTAGGTATGCGGGCAAGCTCAAGGCTTTGAGCGTCTTTTAGTTTCGTCATTTCGGAAGAAAAATCCGTAAAAGACTTGCGCTCGGCCTTTGCCGATTTGCTCTCTTCCTGCACCACTTCTTCCGTCATAGTGTTCCAAGCCGAGCAATCCGGGCATTGGCCCAGCCATTTGGCCGAAGTAAATCCACATTTTTGGCAAGTGTAAACCGTTTTAAATTTCATATCAGTTCGCCAATTTGGCTATACCCAAAAGCGACGCCAGCTCCTTATCCTCAAAGGACAAGTTGCCGGTAATCTGCAAGGCTCGCGCGTCCTTTTCCATAAGTTCGTTGTATCTTATGCCTACGCCTACGTTCTTGGTTATCATCGTGCGTGCGCCTACCGCCACTTTGGGCTTGTCGAAAAGTTTATTGTTTATTACGCGGTTGCGTCCGAAATCGGTACCCTCACCGTATACGCTGAAGGTCTTTAAAGGCAAAGCCTCCGCCTTGTAGAAAGGCCTTAAGGAAAGCACGCCGCCGCCCGCGCCACGTATCAAACCGACTTGCAAGTCCGCCCATTTATTGTAAAGGCCCAGACGCGCGTCTATCTGATTGGGTTTGCCCCTGAAATCTTTATCGTTCTTGGGCGCGTTATCCCTGTTGCCCATATCCGATATGCCAAATCTGTAATACGAAAAACCGTTGGCCGGGACAAATTTTATTGCCAAGTCCGATTCCGTTAAATTGCCGTCGGGCTGATAACGCGCGTCATATTCCCAGAATATCCTAAACTGCGCCATTTGCCCGATAAATTTCTTGGCGTCTTCGCTCACCTGCCTGACATTGGCCAAGGTGCTTTGTACGTCCTCTTTCATCTGTTTATCTTCCACCAAAGCGGTAAAAAGCCCGTCGCCCGAATCCAGCTTGTCCATCAGCTGCTTGGAGGCCTTCGTCAATTCGCTTACGTCCTGCATAGAAGACGACAAATACGGCCTTAAAGAAAAAACTAACTCGTTTAAGTTGCCGGAAAGCATTCTCAAATTTTCCAAAGTGGCGCTTAAATCGCTGGCAAATTTCCCGTTATCGGCTATGCTGGCGGCCAAATTGTTTATAGTAGACATCGTATCGGCCACCATATCAGTCACCGAAGGCAGGCTTAACCCGTTGACGCTGTCGCCCGCTTCCAGTATACCGCTTGCCGCAGTGCCTTGATCTATTTGCAAATAATTGGTGCCGATCAGACTCGTCGCCGCTATGGCAAAGCGCGAATCTTTATATATTATCACGCCTTCGTTTATCCGTACTACCGCCAAGACCCGAGCGCCGTCTATCTTAAGTTCCTTTACTCTGCCCACTTCCACACCGTTTAGCCTAACCACGGACTTAGCGGGCAAACCCGATACATTCTTAAAGTATACGTTGATGTCGAAACCTTTCGATATCGTAAAATTGCCAAGCATAAATATGGAAAAGCCCAACAGCGCCAATCCGAAAAATGTAAACAGGCCTACTTTTGTTTCCGATGTCATATATCCATTATACCTTTTATACTAGTTTATTACCCTTAATTCCTTATCTGCATTTGTATCGGCCCTTTGCTGCTGCCTTCTATAAATTGCTTTACATAAGGATTTTTCGTTTTCTTAAATTCTTTTACGCCCGCGGCAAGCTCCACATGCCCCTCATAGAGCATGGCCATAGTGTCGGATATTTCAAAGGCTGATTTCATATCGTGCGTTATTACTATCGAGGTTACCCCTAATTTCTTCTTTAAATCCAAAATGAGCTCGCTTATTATCTCCGACATTATGGGGTCAAGGCCGCTGGTCGGCTCGTCATACAAAATCACTTTCGGTTCCGTCGCCAAAACGCGCGCCAAAGAAACCCTCTTCTTCATTCCGCCGGAAAGTTCCGACGGCTTTAAATGCTCTATATCTTTCAGCCCGACCAAAGCCAGCTTCTCTTTGGCGATTTTGGCGTATTCCGATTTGGGGGTATCGGTAAGATATTTCAGCCCGAAGGTAACGTTCTCGCCCACAGTCAAAGAGTCAAACAAAGCGCCCTCTTGAAACAAATACCCGAAGTTCCGCCTCACTTTCGCTAAAGCCATCTCGCTCTTTATGTGGGTAATGTCTTCGCCGTTTACCACGATAGAGCCGCTTTCCGGTTCCAACAGGCGGATTATACACTTTATTAAAGTGCTTTTGCCCGTGCCGCTGCCCCCGATTATCGTGGTAACTTCACCCTCTTTTATATTCAGGTTCACGCCCCTAAGTATATGTTTGTCGCCAAAACTTTTGCGAAGTTCTTTTATCTCTATCATTTATATACCCAAAGAATTTAATATCGCCGTAAGGAAATAATCCAGCACCAATATCAGCACCATACTCGTTACCACGGCCTTAGTGGTCGACTTGCCGACCCCTTCCGCGCCGCCCCTGGTGTAGAGGCCTCTGTAACAGCATACAACGCCTATCATAAAAGCGAAAAATATCGATTTTATAAAACCGTGCATTAAATCGTCCACGCCGATAAATGTCGTTATATCCTCAACATAAGTGTTTGAGGGCACCCCCAAACTGTATACGCTGACCAAAAAACCGCCGAACATTCCCGTAACATTGGCAAATAAAGTAAGTATAGGTATCGCTAAAGTGAAGGCTATAAGGCGCGGTATTACAAGATACCTTATCGGATCGGTACCCAAGGTGTGCAAAGCGTCTATCTGCTCGGTCACGCGCATGGTGCCTATCTCCGCCGTTACCGCCGCGCCCGCGCGCCCCGCCACGACAAAAGCCGTCAATACCGGGCCAAGCTCTCTTACCAAAGAAAACCCCACCAAAGTACCTATATATATAGGTTCGCTTAATATGCTTTGCATAGTCGTGCCCGCCTGCAAGGCCAATACCATTCCGGTAAAAAGACTGGTAAGCGTAGCCACTACCATAGACTCCACCCCTATCTTTACCGTCTGCTGCATAGTTTGATTAAATTCCAAAGGCGATTTTACAAACCAAAACAAGCACGAATACACCATGCCGGAAGCCTGGCCGATTTGCGTCAATCCCCTTATTATTAACCTGCCCAAACTCTTGAACATTACTCCTCTGCCTTGCGCGGAACCCTTGCCGTAAGGCCCGTCAAAATTTCATAATCTATCGTACCGGCCAAAGCCGCCACTTCGCTCGCCCTGATTTCCGCACCGCTCTGGCGCCCTATAAATACCGCTTCGCTTCCGACGGGTATATCACCAAGTTCGGTAATGTCGGCCATCAGCATATCCATCGTGATATTGCCTATCAGCGGACATCTGCGCCCTTCTATCAATACTTCGCCTTTGTTGGAAAGAACCCTATGGTAACCGTCGCCGTAGCCCAAAGGGATCGTCGCTATTTTTGAGGGCCGCGCACATTTGAAAGTGCGTCCGTAACTTATACATGCGCCTTCCCGTACGTCCTTTATAAAAACTATCTTGGATTTAAGCGATAATACCGGTTTATATCCCTCTTCCAGGCCATAGGCCAAATGCCCTAATCTTACCATATCAAAGCAGGCCTCTTTATAGTTTAAAAAACCGCTGCTGGCCGATATGTGCGCCAGTCCAGTTTCAAGGCCCTCGGCGGAAGCCTGCGCCAATAAATCCTTAAAATAGCCCAGCTGCATTTGAGTGTATTGCTCGTTCTCGTCGGCGCTGGAAAAATGGCTGAATACTCCCTCCACTTTTACATACTCGCTCTTATTTAATATCCTGAGTATCTCCAAAGCCGCGGGGCGGCGGCTGCCTATTCTGCCCATGCCCGTTTCCTGCTTTACGTGGCATTTGGCTTTTATCTTTAACTTTTCGGCAAGTTCCGTTATATACTTTGCCGCCCTTACGCTCGCAACCGTCAGGGATAACCCGTATCTTAAACCGTATTCAAAACAATCAAACGGAAAAATGCTGCCAAGAACCAATATCGGCAGAATTATCCCGTTTTTCCTTAGCTCTATGCCTTCCTCTATGGAGGCAACCCCTAAAGCATCGCAGAGTTTCCCCTCTTGAGCATAAGAAGCTATCAACCTTGACCCATGCCCGTAAGCGTTAGCCTTTACAAGCAGCAATATCTTGCAATCGCCCCGCCCGCGCGCGGAAAGTTCCGCCCGCGCTTTGAGCAAATTATCCGCCAAAGCCTTCAAATTTATTCCGGCATAAGTGGGGCGCAGAAGCGGCATTTCGCTCATACGGGGGCAACCTCCGCGGGAATATCTACGCTTTCGGGGGCGGGATTGGCAAACAAGGTGTATTCGCTGTACCAATTAAGTTTCACATCTCCCACAGGCCCGTTGCGCTGTTTGGCTATTATTAAAGTGGCGTCCGTCTTAAGGGTGGGATCATCGCGTTTGTAATAGCCTTCCCTGTGTATCAAAGCCACTACGTCCGCGTCTTGCTCTATGGAGCCAGACTCCCTTAAATCCGAAAGCTGTGGGCGATTGTCCGCACGGGACTTATCCTCCGTCTTTCTGTTCAGCTGCGACAATGCCAATACCGGTACATTTAAATTGCGGGCAAGCTCTTTTAACATCCTAGATATTTCCGATACTTCCTGCTGGCGAGATTCCACCTTCTTGCCGCTGCCTCTTATCAAGCCCATATAGTCTATCATTATAAGGCCCAGCTCCTTGCCTTGCTTGTTCAGCTCGCTTGCAAGACGCCTTGCCCTTACCCTTATATCCGTAATCGTCAATGCGGGGGTATCGTCTATATAAAGAGGGGCCTTGCCTATCTTTTGAATTTCTTTGGCCAGTTCTTTCCAACGCTCTTTTTTGAACATACCCGTACTGACTTGATGCAAATCCGCCTGAGCCGCAGAACACACCATTCTTTGATATATTGAATAGCGGTTCATCTCCAAAGAGAATATTGCCACAGGGAAATTGGCTTCAACCGCCGCGTGATAAGCTATATTCAAAGCCATAGCCGTCTTGCCCTGCGAAGGACGCGCCGCCAGTATTATCAAATCGGATTTCCTTAGGCCACCCGTCTTTAAATCAAACTTGGTAAAACCAGTCGGAACGCCTTTTATAGGGTTTTTGTCCACTATCAGCTTCTCTATCATCTGCATTACTTCGCCGGACATATCCTTTGACGATACAAACCCTTTTAGCTCCCTCTTTTGGTTCAGTTGGAAAAGTTTCGCCTGTGCCTCGTCTATCAAAGAAGTCGGTTCGTCCTGATTCTTATAACATTCTTCCACCGTCGCGGTTGATATGTTGATCAGCTCCCGCACCAATGCCGCATCATAGACCATTTTGGCATAATGCTCAACATGTGCCGCGGTAGACACCTTGCCCATTAATTCCGAAAGATACCGCTCCCCGCCGATCTCGGCTAAAAAACCTTCCTTCTTAAGCTCCTCGGTAAGAGTAACAAGATCAACCGCCTGGCCGCGCTCGGATAAAGCCGCCATCGCTTTATAAATCTTTTGATGGGCGCTCTTGTAAAAATGTTCCGCCTTTAATATGTTAAAAGCCCTTTCCAATGCCTCTTGCTCTATCATCATAGAGCCTAAAACGGCCATCTCCGCGTCCAATGCCTGGGGCGGAAGTTTATCGTTAGGTGCCATAAATTTTACTCCTTAATATATTATTATCATTCTAGCAATTTAAGATATATTCTTAAAGGCGTTTGAGATCCGCGCCAAAATACCGCCAACAATAAAACAACCGCCATAAACGCCGCGGCCGCCTGCTTGACAGGTATTTAACTCTCACAGAAGATACCTTATACAAATAATCCTCTCCACGAGATAAAAAAATCCCCCCGCCCGGAACCCGGACGGGGGGGATTTTAAAAAACTGCTTATTTGGCGTTCTTTTCGTCTTCCACCGCTTCTATCTTTACGGTAATGGTAGCATATACCGTAGGTTTGAAGTAGATGGATACTTCGGTATCGCCAATTTTCTTGATCGGGCTGAAAATATCGATATTGTTCTTCGATACTTTATGACCGAGTTCGGCCAAACTCTTCTGTACGTCCGCTTTAGTTACGGAACCGAATACCACGCCCTCTATATTTACCGTCCTGGTATAATTGAGCGTAATGCCGTTAAGTTTGGCGGCCTCTTCCTTGGCTTTGGCAAGTTCGGCTTCAATCTTTTTCTGTCTTCTTTCGGCGCCTAGCTCCCAATTCTTTATAGCGGCCGGGGTGGCCAATTCCACCAATTTCTTGGGCAGAAGGAAATTCCTGGCATATCCGGGTTTAACGTCTACGATTTCGCCCACCGTACCAAGATGTTTTACGTCTTCTCTTAAAATAACTTTCATTTCAAAACTCCTGTAAAAAATTTATTTTTTCGGTAAGCAATAAGCCAAGAAAGCCAAGTTTCTGTCCCTCTTGACGGCTTGAGTTACCTGGCGCTGATGCTTAGCGCAGGTGCCCGTTATCCTTCTGGATAAGATTTTACCGCTGTCCATAGTGAAGCTCTTTACCAACTGAATATTCTTGTAATCAATATGATCTATCTTCTCAGCACAGAATTTGCAAACTTTTCTTCTGGATTCAAAGCGTTTTCTGGGTACAAAAGTCCTTTGCGGGCGCGCTTCGGCCGCCGCGGGAGCTTTCGCTTCAGTATTTTCTGTTTTTACTATTTTTTCTTCTGACATATTTTATCTTTCCTCTAAATTTCCGCCTCTCAAGGCTTAAAGTTTAAAACGGCACATCATCTTCCGCCACTTCGGAAGCGTCCTGCGCTTGGGCCATATCCGAATCCTCGTGGTTAAAAGCGTCCGCACTCTGCAGTATCTGCACGCGCCGCCCCGTCACGCGGAGTATCTTCCTGTTTTGGCCGCTCTTATCGACAAACTCGCTCATAGTAAGACGCCCCTCCACCAATACGGGTACGCCCTTCTTGAGCCTGTCCTTAGCGCGCTCGGCCGCATCGCCGAAAACCGTTACCGGCACATAGGTTACCTCGTCTTTCCATTCGCCCGAAGCATTATCCATATACCTGCGGTTTACCGCAATGTCAAAGCCGCATATCGCTTGGCCGCGCTGAGTCATCCTGTTATCGGGATCGCGCGTCAAACGCCCGGTAAGAAATACCAGGTTCATTTCCGGTAAGCGGATCTGCCCTGCCATAAACTAAGCGGCCGCCGGCGTCTTTACCTGCTTCGCCGGTTTGATTTTGTGTTCTACAGCGCTCATTACCATCGTCCTTAACACGTTCTGGTTAAGACGCATGGAATCGGTCCACTTCTTTACAAAGTCGCCCTGCGCTTTGAACTTCAGGTAAAGATAAAAACCTTCGCGGTTCTTAGCTATATCGTGGGAGAATCTTCTCCGACCCAGCTTCTCCTCGGACACAACTTCCCCGCCCGAAGAGGAGATAAACGCCTTCGCCTTTTCTACGAAAGCTGCAACTTCACCATCGGTGAGCTGCGGTTTTAATATTGTTACTGTTTCGTAAGTTTTCATATTCCTGTTTTTTGATAAATAAAGACTCACGGGGTACTCTTTACCCCGCTTTCACCTAGATATTTTTTGGCTTTTCACCTTGCGCCACGGAATATCTTATCCACAAATATTATACTATCATTCAGCCCGTTTTGGCAAGTCTTTTCTTAAATGCTCGCCGGATACCCGCACAACAGACTGCTTGGCTTTACCTTTCGCGCCGCAAAACACCCGCCGGGAAAATACCGTTTATTTGATTTCAAATATTTTCGCGGGGCTCGTCGCCCCTTTTATCAAATGCAGTTTTTTTGCTTCTAGCCCCAAATGGGAGGCTAATATCGTCCTCACCGCGTCATTGGCAAGGCCGCGCTCCGCCGGCGCTTTTACCCATATTTCAAAAGCGTCTTGGCTCTTTTGTTTTAAATCGTTCTTCTTTTCCCCCGCGTGGACTTTTACCTTTATATACACATTATTTACCTTGGCAGCTATTGCTTTTTGCTTTGCGCGCACCATTGCGCCCAGGGGAGCTTCCCCCCTTTGCTCTTTAGGGCTTCGTAGCAGTCGGAATGGATCTTCACCTTACATTGTCCATAAGGATACCTGTAAAATACTTTATCGCCCTGAGTTACCTTTTGGCGGGGCGCGGAAAGTATTTTAACCCTGCGCATATTGTTAAAATCGGTGTTTAAAAGCGGTTGTTTGCAGACCGGGCAATATCCGTACTCTGCCTCTTTGCTCAGAAGGTCTTTTAACTTCTGTTTGTATTCCGCCTCTCTGGCGGCGGCCTCAGCGCGGCGTTTGGCTTCTTCCGCCTCTTGCTGAGCATTCTGCGCCGCAGCGGCTGACGCGTAACGCTCGCGCCGCTCCTGCTTTATCCTGCTTATATGATCCGGACGAGGCGAAGAATAACCGCTCCTCGCATAAGAAAGCTGGGCTTGATATTCCGCATCGCTTATTTTGCTGGCGAAACATTCTTCATACATTATATTCTTCCAACATAATGACGCCCAACCCTCAGTTCTGCGCTTTGAAGATACGTCCTTAGAATAAAAATCGACCAAATTTATAATGCCTTCCGCGTCGTCACACGACAAAGCCTGTATCTCCCCGTTCTTGTCGCGCCCGCCCATTACGGAATTTATGGCCGTAAGCGGCATTATATGCGACAATCCGTACTCTTTGCTTTGGTTTATATCGTCAAGCATATACTGATCGCCAAGGCCCAGCGTGTGGCCGATTTCGTGCCTTATGGTAGGCTCCAACAGTATGCTTCTCGCTTTAGATGATTGCTCCGAAGATGGCAAATCTTCATATTTATAATAGAAGATATCTATCCATCTGTCATCTATATAATCTGGATGGAAAAAGAGTTTCATAAAATTTCTATCACCCTGCCAGGCCGAACCTTTATGCCCTTGCAAATAACTGCGCAGCTCGTCATTCGTTTCCAATATTACCCTTAAATCCATTGCGGAATTATCATGCGGGAAAGCCTCGCACGTTTTAGCGTCGCGCCCGCCGTTTATGTATACCACGCGCGGATCATTGAGATAGGGCTTTAAATCTTCAAACTCTTCGGCACGGCCCGATTGCTCAATATATTTTCTGGCATTATCTACATATTTCCTTAAAGCTAAAGTAATTTCCGAAGAAACTTGCTTGTAATATCTGTCGCGCTTTTCGCCGGCAGGAATATAATTGCGCGTTATTTTGCGGTTTGAACGGTCAAAAGAAGTTTCTACAAAATCGATACAAACGCGTATGGGTTTATTATTTACGATATTATAAGTCAACAACGGAGCGTTTTCCCCTTCGGCGACTGCCGTAAGGAATACCCAGGCCGAACAAGGCAAGGAGAATACAACCATAAAAATAAAAAGTAAAAATTTCCTAATCATATTCACTCTCCAATACTCGTATATACATAATAATTTAATAAATAAAGCTCTTCTTTACAAGGAACTTAAGACCTATGTTGTGCGGACCTTATGTCCTATCCGCGGATATGTGCCGCCAATATACAAGCAGCCTAGTATTAAATCCGCACGTCTCCATATCGTTCCCCAAACGCAAAAACGCCCCGCAAAAAAGCGGAGCGTTTTGCCTGTAAAAACAGAAGCTATTTTATCAATGTTTCGGCCGTCATTTCCTTGGGTATCGCTACGCCAAGCACCTGAAGGACCGTAGGCGCTATATCGGCAAGCTTGCCGCCTTCTTTAAGCTCAATGCCTTTGCCCTCTTTGGAAACATAAATAAACTCCACGGGATTGGTGGTATGCGCCGTCTTGGGCATATTGATTTTGTCGTCCCACATTTCTTCCGCGTTGCCGTGGTCGGCCGTAATAAGCACCGTATAGCCCGCCTTTAACGCCGCTTCGGTAACTTCGCCGGAGCATTTGTCCACCACTTCCGTCGCTTTTACCGCCGCCTCATAACTCCCGGTATGCCCCACCATATCGCAGTTGGCGAAATTGATAACCACAAAATCATATTTGTTCTTGCCGATTTCCTCTACCGCTCTGTCGGCTACGCGCTGAGCGTCCATCTCGGGATGTTCGGCGAATGTGGCAGGGTCAAAAGAGCCTTTTATCTCTATTCTGTCTTCGCCGGCAAAAGGTTTTATCAGCTTGCCGTTGAAAAACGAGGTAACGTGCTTAAACTTCTGCGTTTCCGCTATTCTAAGCTGCGTCAAACCCGCCGCGCTGATAACCTCGCCAAGCAAATTGTTCATTCCGCCGCCTTCAGTCATCGGCGACAAGGCATTATACTTAAAACTGTCATAATATTTCGTGAGCCCGCAGTAAGTTATTTTGGGGCGGCGATTCCTTACGCCGCTGTAATCATCTTCCACAAAGGCGCGGGTAAGCTGTATCGCCCTATCCTGGCGGAAGTTGAAAAATATTATACCGTCGCCGTCATTCACGCCTTTATAATCGCCTATAACGGTAGGCGGGATATATTCGTCCACCATCTCGCCGCCGTCGGGTGTCTTATCGTTTTTATAGGAATTTTCTATCGCTTCCTGCGCGCTGGCGCAATGGCGGCCCTTGGCGTCCACTATCAAATCGTAAGCCTCGGAAGTAAGATCCCAAGTTTCGTTCCTGTCCATAGCATAGTAGCGCCCCATTATCGTGGCCACCTTGCCTACGCCGTACTCGCTCATTTTGCCTTCCAACATCTTCAAATATCCCAAAGCGCTGTGCGGCGGAGTATCGCGCCCGTCGGCAAAAAAGTGTACCCATACCGTCTTTATCCCCTTTTCCGCCGCGTGCTTGATTATCGCGTATAAATGGTCCTGATGGGCGTGGACGCCTTCGTCCTGTACAAGCCCCATAAGGTGCAGCGCGGATGAATTGTTTACGCAGTTATCGATTACCGCTTTGAAAGCCGGCGCTTTGTATATTGAGCCGTCTTCAAAAGCGTCTTTTAGCCTCTTTAACTCCTGCACGACTATCCTGCCAGCGCCCATATTCAAATGCCCAACTTCAGAAGAACCCATATAACCCGCCGGCAAACCGACAAGCTCGCCGGAGGCCTCTATCAAAGTGTGCGGATATTCTTTTAAATATCTGTCTATATTAGGGGTTTGGGCGCCTTTTACCGCATTATGCTCCTTGCTCGCCCTTACGCCCCAGCCGTCTCTTATCAATAAAACAACTTTGCTCATAATTTATATCTCCTGTTTATTAAATCCTATCACTTTCCTGCTCTGCAGGGCAACAAGATCTCCCAAAGTGCTTGCGCCCATTTCCTTAAATTTGGCCACAAAATAATAAAATATTTTCTCCGTCATTATCGTATCGGCCATAGCCCTGTGCCAGCCCTCGCTGGAAAACCCAAGTTCCTGCGCTATTATGCCCAAACGATTTCTGGAAAAACTACCGTGCGCCCTGGCGAATTTAAGTGTATCCAATATAGTCACCTGCGGCATACTAAGGCCCAAAAGTTCAAATTCCTTCCTCAGAAAAGAAACGTCAAAATCCGCATTGTGGCATATAAGAACATTACCCTGCAGGAAATCTATCATATTAAACGCTATATCGCCGAATTTAGGCGAGTCTTTTACCATCTCGTTGGTAATGCCGTGTATCGCCGTAACTTCCGGCGATATGTATATCTGCGGGTTTAACAATGTGCAATATGCGCCGGCGCGCTCCCCGCCTTGGCTGCCGAGCATAGCCACTTCGCAAATACGTCCGCCGTTTGCAGGGTCAAGACCCGTAGTTTCCGTATCCAAACATATAAATTTTACTTCTTCTATTTTCCTATCTAACATATCCCGTGAAATATCCCCTTGCATATCAATCCGAAAACCAGCGTCAGCGCGCAGCCTATATAAAAGTAAAATTTATCGTCCCTAAAAATACCGTGCTTTATCAAAAACGCCATCGCCGCCGCCGCCACAGCTACACCGAACCAGCCGGGTATTATTATCAGCAAAAACAGCACAACCCTTAAAAGCATATTATGGAAACGCTGGTCAAAAAGGCTTTTTGCGTCTATCGGCTTATCTATAGTCAAAGACAAGTTTATCAGCAACTCAGAGATAACATAACCCGCAATCAAACTCCCGTTAACCACAAACAGCAAATCCGGCCCGTATATATAGTGCAGGAAATCGCCGTCGAAAGGAATTACCGGCATTATTATAAACAATACACTAAGAAGTATGAACTGCCGCCCCGCAAACAGAAACAAAGCCTTTCGACCTCGTTCGTTTTTGCGCTCAAAAAAAGCATAAACGAAATACGCCAAGCCCGCCAACCCCAATGAGAACAACCCGCCAAGCTCTATGCCCGAAAAATCTATCCACGGCAATGCCAGATATTTATAGCAGCACAAACTTAAAACCGCGAAATATACAAATCCGCGCCAAAGGCAATATTTAACGCTCCTGCCGCAAAAACCGTCCTTACCCTTAAAAACGAAATCCGCAAGCAAATGCCCTAACAAAAGATACCAAAAAACCGTCATTTAACCTCCAAGGCGGGCAAAGTAAATATTATTTCGCTGCCTTTACCTTCTTCGGAATAAGCCTCTATTTCACCGCCGTGCGCCAAAACGGTCTGGCGGACTATGCTCAAGCCCAGTCCGTAGCCCTTTTCGCTCCTGTCCGCGCGATGGTACTTTTCAAATATTTTTGGCAGTTCTTCTTTACTTATCCCACAGCCGCTGTCTTTTACCTTAAATTGATGATATGCAGTGCTGCCCTCTCCAGATATATAAGCGTAGCTTATGTCAATTCCGCCGCGTTCGGTAAATTTAAGAGAGTTGGAAATTAAATTGGAAAACACCCTCTCCAACAAGCCCTTGTCGCCATTTATCATTAAATCCGACGGCACCGCGGATTTTATGTATATCCCTTTTGAATCCGCCATAGACTTCAGCGAGGTTATCACCGAGTTTAAAGACTCCGCTATATTAAAATCCTCTTTATTCAGCGTCAAAAGCCCGCGCTCAAAGCGAGATATATCCAAAATGTTTTCAACCAAAGAGCTCAGCATGCTAGAAGAGCTATCCATCGCGTCCAGCATTTTACGCTTTTTATCCTCGTCCAAATTACCTTCCTTCAATATCATTATATAAGCCTGCAAGCCCATTATCGGCGCGCGCAAATCGTGCGCTACGGCATTGAAAATATCGTTCTTCATCGAGCGGATTTCATGCTCGGCCGTTATATCGCGGAAGATTATTATAGAAACAGCTTCCTCATTGGCCGGGCGAAAGAGTTCGTTTACAATTTCGAAATAAGTCTTTTTACCCTCACTCTCGTAGGCAAATACCGTTCCGCTCTTTATACCCGTCAGTTCTTTTAATCCGGGGCGCGCCATGGTGCCGTAAAGAGTGCACTCCAAATCGCCGCACAAAGCGTCGCTTTCCAATATTTTGTTTGCCGTAGCGTTGGCAAACAAGAGCCGCCCCTGCAAAGTACACATTATCAGGCCGTCGCGCATAAGACCGGCAAGCATATCTATCTTTTTCTTCTCGTCTAGAAGTTTATCCAGCTGAACAGCTTGATAAACACTTAGGCGCGAAGCCATCTCGTTAAAGGTATTTATAAGAATTTCAAATTCGCCCCAACTCTCGGAGGTATCCAAAGAAACGTCGAACTTGCCCGAAGATATTTCCTGGGCACCTTCCGTAAGCCTCTCGATCGGCTCGCTTATCTCTTTGGAAAAGTTATATGCCGCAAAGTAGGAAAGTGTCGTCGTCGCCAATATAAAAAACGCTATTATCCAGCTTGTAAGCGTGATTGTGTAAAAAGCCTCTTTGCCGTATTGCAAGGCCAAGACGTAGACACCAGGTAATATCGTCTGCGCGTAAGCGCCTACAAACTTATCGCCCTGCTCGGATCTTACGGATTTTATAAGGCCGTTATCTTTATTTAGAACTTCTGATAAAGCGCCGCCGCTTATCTTGGGAGCGGGCAAAATATTAAAATTCAAAAAGCCTTCTTCGGAAGCCAAATAAAGCCCGCCCGTCACTCCCAAACGCTGCATTCCAACCGAGTACCAAACGCCGCTCAAATCCAAAACGGCGAAAATATAGTTGCCGTTTGACAAAGGATAAATAATCTCAATTAAAGGTCTGTCCAAAGTATAATCCACATAACTTATGGATATATCCTTGTCGTTAATGGAGCCGAAAGAAGGATCTTGAGATATGTCTATGCTGCCCAAAATGCGGGAAGCGTCATTGGCCTCGCTTCTGAAAAGTTCTTTGCCGTCTTTGCCCAAAAGCGCGGCAAAGATTATTTCCGGATTGGACTTTACGCTGTCATTTAATATATTCTCAAATGCCGCGCTTTGCCCTTCGTAGGAAGATGCCGCCTGCCCCAAAAAATCCAAGCGCGCGGCACTCTCGCCTATATTGCGCTTAATGTAGGAAGCCGATATATCGGCCAAATTAAAATAATTTTCAAGTATTGCCGTCTTGCTGTGGTCTTGATAATAAAACAAGAATACGCCCGTCACAAACAACGGCGTTATTATTACCGATATAAACAGCTTGAACAATCTTGAAAACAGTGTCATTTGCGTTTTGCTTTAGTCTTTATTTTGTCTATTACTTTCTTGCTTTTCGATTCGTTCTTTATCTTTTCCACGGATTCTTCGCTTATTAAATATTCCACCCGCTTTTTGACGGTATCGGCTTTATTCTTCTCGCGCTCGGCCAGTTTTTGCTTTAATATCTTTATCTGCTCCTCCTGCCTTTTTATGCGCTGTTTTTGTTTGTCGATGCGTTCCTGCTCGCGGGCAAGTTCCTTTTTTTCTATCTCTTTCTTTACGGCCTGCTTTTGCGCGGGCTGGGCGGAATCGTATTTAAGTATAAGGCTTTTGGTGCTTTCCTCTTCCTGCAGCACATCGCTTTCAGTCTGCTTCAAAGAATATTTCGCAGCCGCCTCGCTAAGTGCGGCCTTGCCTTGCGCGAAGGCAAAAGTTCCGCTTAAAGTTAAAGCCAGAATAAGAAAATATCTCATAACGCCTCTACTCGTCTTTTATGCCCGCCTCTTTAAAGCCCTCGGCCCTGAGTTTGCAGGCATCACACTTGCCGCAAGGCTTCTTGCCGCCTTTATAGCAACTCCACGTCATAGCAAACGGGACCTTTAATTTCTTGCCCAGCTTGGCTATTTGCGCCTTGCTCAGCTTCAAAAGCGGAGTAACTATTTTTATTTTGCCGTCTTGTACGCCTTTTCTAGTGCCCTCTTTTACAGCTTTGGCCAAAGGCTCGTAAAACTCCGGCCGGCAATCTGGATAGCCGGAATAATCTATGGCATTTGGGCCGGCTATTATCGCCTCGGCGTCTATCGAATCGGCCAAGCTGGCCGCTATCGCCACAAAAACCAGATTGCGCGCGGGAACATAAGTCGACGGTATTCTGTTTTTGTCTTTTATCACGTCCAAAGATTCGTCGGGAAGCTCTTCTTTGCCGACAAGCGACGTCGCCTGCGCCAGCCACGGGAAATCCAATTTAATTTCCGTAAGTTCCACACCCAACTTTTTGCATATCGCCCGCGCGCTTAAAGCCTCGCGGCTGTGCTTTTGCCCGTATTTCACGTTAAGAGCGTAACATTTGTAACCTTTATCCAAAGCCCAATACAGACATGTCGTGCTGTCCAGCCCGCCGGAAAACAATACTACCGCTTTCTTTTCTTTCTTGCTTGCGCTCTTCTTAATTGTTGGCATTTCTCAGTTTCTCCAATTCCGCGTATTCTTGTATTTTCGCTTTGTCGGCTTCCGTCACCGCACTGGCGTATTTGACGAAATACGCCGCCAAAGTTATCGGATGGCCGTCCTGCGCCGCGGCGTCATCGTAAAATTGATTTAATATTATCGCGTTGGCGCCTTTGGCCGCCGCCGCTTTCTTTATCTTTACTATCTCGCTTTTTATTATCTCGTCATTATCGGGCAGCGCCTTAATGCGGTACATACCTATCGGCGCCCAAGGCTCCTTTATATCCTTTAAATACGTAAATACCGGCATCTTTGACGCATCTGTTATCTGCACGGAAAGCCCGTCGGGCCCCATGGGTATATAATCGGTATTCGTCACGACGCTCGCACAGCCCGTTATTACACATGCCGCAAAAAGCGTCAAAATCATTTTTTTCATTTTCGTTTTCCCTCCTTGGCCGCCAGCTGTCCGCACGCGGCGGATATATCCGAGCCCAAACTCTTTCTTATGCTGACGTTTATGTTCATAGCTTTAAGAGCCGCGGCAAATTTCTTGACGCTGCTTTCCTGCGTCGCCACCGCTTTGCCCACCGCCTCGTTACACGCTATTAAATTGACATGCAGCAGATAATTGTCTTTAATCGAATTTATCCACTTGCCCAGCTTGCGCACATGCGCGGGCGAATTGTTCTCGCCCTCTATCACGGTGTATTCTATAAATACTTCCCGCCCGGTGCGCGCTATATACTCCTCCAGTTTCTCCTTAAGAGTATCCAAATCGTATTTGCGGTTTATCGGCATTAGACGAGTACGCTCCTCGTTGTCGGCATTATGCAAAGATAAAGCCAAATTAACCTGCGGCAAATCCTGCGCCAAATTATAAAATTTGTCAGCTATGCCGGAAGTCGATACCGATATGTGCCGCTGCCCTATGTTAAGATAGTCCATACACGATAAATTCTCTATCGCTTTAACCACATTGACATAATTGAGCAAAGGCTCGCCCATGCCCATAAAAACTATATTGGAAACGCGCTCGCCCAAATTATTCTTCCTTAAAAATTGATACCAAAATAATACCTGGTCGCTTATTTCCTCGTCTGTAAGATGGCGTTTAAAACCCAGCTTGCCCGTCGCGCAAAACGCACAGCCCAGCGGGCAGCCCGCCTGGGAAGATACGCATACGCTCCAAGTCTTGCCCGGCTTCATCAATACGCTTTCTATCTTATTGCCGTCGTTAAGTTTGAATAAAGCTTTATATACGATATCCCGTTTGGAATGTTCAACTTTGACGACGTCAAAACTAAGCAGTTTAACTTCCTTCTTTAATGCTTGGCGCAAATCCGCGGGGAGGTTCGTCGCCTCGTCCCAGTCCGATATCCCCTTCTCGTAAACCGCCTGCCTTATCTGAGCTATGCGATACAAAGGCACACCCTTAGTCTTTACAAATTCTTTAACTTTCTCAAATATCATAAAACAGTTTCTTCCTTTGGCTGGTATTCCTTTTTTACGGTTTTCTTCTTGGCAAAGGCCGGAACAGTCAAAGCGTATATAAGATAGGTTTTTAACAATTCCAAGCTGAACATCGCCGAGATTATTACCATATTGATAAAGTATATCCAGCCGTAATCCAGCTTTATTATTCCCTCGCCGAACAACATTCTAAAAACATTGGCGAAAGGCAAAGCCGTAAAATCTTCATAAACGTAAAAACAAAAAAACGCCTGCAATGCCGATACTATCCAAGCGTTCCTTTCCCTTAAGAGTATCAACACTATTTGCGCGAAATATATCACGCTCATAGCCAAAAACACTCTGGTCGCTATGGTGGAGTAGTCAAAACCTTGAAAGGACAACGCCAGCATATTCCTCAAAAGCCCGGCAATGCAAAAAAACAATATCAAATACAATATGGGATCTATCGCCCCGAAATAAGCGGCCGCTCTTTTACCTCTCGATGCTGTAAGCGTCATTTTCGTTCTTCCTGTCAAAGGCAGTCTTTATGAGAATATCCAACACGTCGTCATATTTCTTCCCGCTAGCTTCCCATAACTGCGGGAACAGGCTGGTAGCAGACATGCCCGGCAAAGTGTTTATCTCCGAAAAATAAAACTGCCCGTCAAGGCCCAAAAGGAAATCTATTCTGGCAAAGCCCTTACCCCGCAACACCTTAAATATCGTAGCGGACGCTTTGCGCATCTCGTCTTGCATAGCTTCGGGTATATCGGCGGGAACATTCATATCGCAGCCGTGCGGATCTTCGTATTTGGCTTTATAATCGAAAAACGCGCTGCTGACAGTTTTCAGCTCTCCACAAAGAGATGTATGTATTTCCTTTCCGTCGCCTATCACCGAGCAAAACACTTCCCGCGCTTTGTCTATGCCCTTCTCCACTAAAATATTGCCTTCATATTTAAAAGCCTTCTCTATCGCCGAGGGCAAAGCTTTCCCGTCGTCTACGCGCGTTACCCCTACGGAAGAGCCTAAACTCATCGGCTTGACAAATACCGGGTAACCCAAAGCCTTTACTGCCGCCTCAAGATGAGCCATATCGTATTTGCCCGTCTTTTCCAATTTGATGTAAGGTGCTATCTTAATGCCGTAAAACGAGGCCAATAACTTGCACAGCTCCTTATCCATACCCAAAGCGCCGGTAAGCACGCCGCACCCTACATAAGGAGCGCCCAATATTTCAAACAGCCCCTGTATAGTGCCGTCTTCGCCCATAGCGCCGTGTAAAACAGGGAAAAATACATCTATCTTATAGGTTTTGCCGTCAGCGCCGTATAGATTATAATCTTCATTTACGACGGGCGATACGGGCTTGTCACCCCCCTGAAGATAGCCGCATTTCTCTTGAGCATACCACTTGCCCTCGCGCGAGATGTATATTTTTACCAGCTTATATTTCTTTTCCAACAACTCGCACACATATCCCGCGGAATGCACGGAGACTTCATGCTCCGTGCTCTTTCCGCCGTATATTACTCCAATAGTTATGTCTTTCATCTTGAAATCTCGATTTACTCCTTAAAAAGCGACCATTTTATTCTGTAAAACACGCTCTTGGTCTTCTTAAGGAAATCGGAATAGGCCTCGCTGCCTCTGTAAGTGGGCGGCAGTCTGCTTGCCGGTTTCCTGCTTATCCCGCCATGCGCTTTAATTGAGTGATCCGTCACTTCCATTTCCTCATAAGGCCCGCCGTTTTGCATGCTGGCAAGAGCTTTGCCGGGTTGATTTATCGTAGTAGCTTTAACTTGTTCTATATCGGGATTGGTGGCCGTGGGCATACTGTCTGCATTTTCATCCTTAAAGTTCACGTCACTATCGCCGAATATCATACTCAAGTCCATCTCATTGCCTTCCACTTCCACCACTTCCAATTCCTGCACAGGCTCGCCAAAAGCAGCTATGGCGTCAGCGGAGCCGTCCTGATAGGCCATATCGCGCTCGGTCGTCGAAGGCAAAACGCTGGGATTTATAACCGATGTTTTAGTCTTAATGGAAGGCGCGGCGGTATCTTCCGCCTCGGCGGACAGTTTTACGCTTTCCTTACCCGCGGCGGGTTGCTGCGGGGCGGGCGGCTGAGGCATGGAAGGTCTCGTCTTAAGCTGGGTGCGCTCCGCCTTTAATTTGTTCAAAGTAAGCTCCGTTTTCGCGGCGTCTTCCTTGGCCAAATTAAGGGAAGTAACCAGGCTCTTATTTTCCTTTTCCATCTCGTTAATTTTGCTCGCCAAGGCCTTCTCTTTCCTTAAAGTTACCTCCGCGTTCTGTTTCAATTCGCGGTTCTCCGCCGTTAAAATGACTATTTCCTTCTTCAATTTCTCTATAACGGCGTCGTTGTCGCTTATCTTCGCTTTAAGAGTATTGAGCGCTTCCGCCGTCTCTTTCTCTTTGGCGGTGAGGCGTTCAATCTCTTTCAGGGCATTGTCAAGCTGTTCCTTAAGCCCCGCTTTCTCTTTGTTTATCTTGGCTATTTGTGCGCTCAAAGCCGCAGCTTTAGCCTTGGCCAAAGTAGAGGCGCGGGCTTCCTTCTGCTTGTAAGCGGCAAGTTCATTTTCCAAACTTTGAGCTTTCTCGGAAAGCACGTCATAACTGCTTTGCAGTTTTAACTTTTCCTCTTCCGCACTCTTTAGGCGGCTGTTGTCTGTCTTTAATTCCTCAAGCTCTTTTACCTGCCTCGCGCATAAAGCGGAAGCGTCTTTAAGTTCGCTTTCAAGCTTCTCAACTTTCGCCTCATATTCCTTGCGGACCGATACTATCCCGTTCTCAAAATCCAATGTGCTGAACTTGCTTTCCGCTTCCGAAAGCTGTTGCTTTAACATCAATATTTCTTTGGCTTGATCGGCAGATTTGCGCAAAGCCTCCAGCTTCTCGCCCTGCGCCTTTTTCACTTCCGCATCCAAAGCCGCATTTACCGCCTTTAGCTGGGAAGTATGCACCTGAAGTTGCTTCACAGCGGATTGGCCTTCTTTTATTTGCGCCTCGCTTTGGGCCAGAGCCTCGCTCAAGCGTTTTATTTCCGCCTCTTTGCCGGCAAGGTCTTCTTTTACTTTCGCGTTTTCCTTGCGCAGGCTCAATATTTCATCTTCAAGCTTGGCAATCATTTCCCGGCTTTGCGTATACTGCTCTTTTAACTGCTCTACCAATACCGTATCCTGCAAAAATCTGCTTTCAGCTTTAGCCAACTTAGACTTTAAACTGATTATCTCGTCGGTTTGCTCCACTATCTTGCTGGCCTTTAAGTCCGATCCGGAAAGTTTTATGTTAAGATTGGATTTTTCCTGCTCAAGTATTACTATTTGGCTTTTTAAGGAATTTACAGTTTCCGTCTCTTGATTTAACCGCTCCTGAGCCGATTTCAGTTTTTCTTCATAATCGGCGGACTCTTTGCTGCGGGCCTCTTTTAACGCCGTCACTTCTTCTTCATAGCGTTTTTGGAATTCGTCCAAGGCTTTCGTCTTTTCTTCCAGCTGTTTCAATATCTCGTATTTCTCGTTGCCGGCTTTTTTCAATTCTTCGTCTATCAAAGCCTTTTGGCTGTTGGCGGCCGCCACCTCGCCTTTGAGCATATTGATTATATTCTCGTTCTCTTTTACGGCAGATTCAGCTTTGGCCAAAGCCGAATTTATTTCCGTTATTTGCCTTACGTATTCATCATTTTTGCTTAAAGACTCTTCCAACTCGCTGATGCGCTTGGCGTTTGCTCGCTCCGCTTCCTCATAGCGGGCTTTAGCCTCTTCGCTTAAGCGGCGGGTTTCTTCCAACTCGGCCTTCAGCTTATCTATTTCCGCGCCAAGCTGTGACATCTGCTGTTCGCTTTGCGAGGCATTGTTCCTTAATGCTTCTATTTCGCCGTTTAGTTTTATCGCATTTTCTTCGCGCGCGGAGATATCCCTCTTCAAATTCTCTATCTCGGAAGCGGCCTCTCTGGCGGCTATGCCTGCGGCTTCATCTCTGGCGGCAAGATCCTTTTTCAAGGCCTCTACCTGCGCCAAAAGAGTTTGCTTTTCATCGTTACGGGAGGTAATGTCGCGCATTAAGGACTCTATTTCCTTGCCAAGACGCAATTTTTCTTCGTTGCCTGCGGCGATACCCGCTTTCAGGCCGTCCAACTCCCCGCGCAGTTTGCGGGTTTCTTCATCACGTCCGCCCAAGGCCAAGCGCAAGGAATCTATCTCCGTCAAAAGGCTATGCTTCTCTTCCCTAAGAGTGGAACTCTCTTTGTTTAAAGAGCTTACCGCACCCTCGTGTTCGCGTTTAAGGTTTTCTATCTCTATAGTCAGATTGGAAACCGCCGCCTTCTGCTCCGCATCCAAAGCCAATATCTTGGTTTTGTAATTGGATAATTCTTTGGAGTAATTTTCCTCTTTGTTCTTAAGTTCGCGCTCGAAAGCTTCCTTCTCCCGCAGAAGCTGTTCCTTCTTTGACTCTAGTTCGGCTATCTTAGCGCCATACTCTTCATTGGTCTTGCGGGCAGACTCCTCTTTGGACTGAAGTTCCTTTATTCTTGCCTCATAATCAGCGCCCGCTTTTTTATACCCCTCTTCCCGTGCGCTGAGCTCGCTTATGCGGCTTTCATAACCGGCATTGTCGCGCCGTAAGGCGGCTTCTTTCTCTTTAAGAGCATTGTATTCCGCCAAATCCTGCTCGTGACGGGCGGTCATTCTCTCCAGTTCGCTCTTTAAGGAAGATTCCAAAGAAGAATGTTCCGCTTTTAGATTTTCTATATCTTTGATATAGCGTTCATTGGCGGCAAGGGCTTCGTCTTTAGCAGATAAAATCCTGCGGATTTCTTCGTTAAGAGAGGCTTTTTCCGTCTCCAAGGAAGACAGCGTTTCCTTTAAGGACTGGTATTGGTTCTGCTCGCGGGTTAGTTTCTCGCCCGCGGAGGCAAGTTCCTGCTTCAAAGATTCTATTTCCCGCTCGTGCCCTTCTTTTATAAAGTCTATTTCCCTGGCCAAATCCGCAGATTTTCCCTCCAATCCGCGTTTTTGGTCATCTAAATTTTTAACGTCGTTTCTTAAAGATTCTATCTGCAGCTTTAAGGTATTGACGAAGGTTTCTTCCTGGCGGTATTTATCTTCCGCGCGGCGAAGTTCCAAAGTAATGCTTTGCGCTTCCTGCGCTTTTTGGTTCTTTAAGAGTTCGATTTCCCGCATCTGCTCGGCTTTAAGCGCGGCGATATCGCGCTCGTGCTGGGCGCGGGCCGCTTCCAGTTGGCGAATATTGTCTTCCGTCCTTAAGGAAAGAGCCGCGTTCTCCCCGTGCATTTGCTGGAGTTTCGTTTCCAAAGATAAAATCTGCTCTCTAAGGCCGCCCGCCTCTTTGGCGCTGGCATTCAAAAGATCCTGAGACTGCTGTATGCTCCTTTTAAGTTTATCTATCTCGATTATCTGTTGGGAGGCCTCCCTCTTAGCCGCCTCTCGCTCGGCCCTGGTGGAATATACCTCCTGATCCAAAGCCGCTTTCGCCGATTCAAGGCCGGTAAGCTGTTCCCTCAAAAAGGAGTTCTGTATCTCTTCCTGCTTAAACTTCTCTTCCGTCTTGCTAAGTGCCAGACGAAGCGACATTATCTCTTTTGCCTGCTCCGAAGACTTCCTTATCGAGGAAAGTTTCTCTTCCCTTACTTTGCGGATTTCCTCGTCTAATGCCAGCTTCTCCTGATTTAAAATCGACAAATGCTGTTCCATTCTCGACAGCTTGAAATCGCCGTGGCGAGCCTTTTCCTCAACTTTATTGAGCTGCACCCTTAAAGAAAGCAGTTCCTTGGTTTGCTCGGCCGATTTTCTTAAAGATTCCAATTTCTCGTTTTTGGCTCTCTTAACTTCGCTGTTTAAAGCCAAGTTTATAGATTTTAGGCGGTTTGTCTTTTCTCTCAGGCGGTTAATAAGGGTTTGGTCCTGGTTGATCAGGTTCTCTTCGTACTGGAGCCTGGCGTTTACTATATTGTCGATACTGCCTCTTAAAACGGAAATATCGTTTAATACGCTTGTCCTGTTGGCGCTGGAAATTGCTTTTAGGCTGCCTTTAAGCGTTTCAATCGTGGCGGACATATTTTTGTAAAATTCGTCACCCGGCTTAAAAGAGTTTTTGTCTTCCAAATCTATGCCTTCTATTTCGCTCTGAAGGCCGTTATAATAGGCCTTTTCTTTATTTACGTCGACAAAGCTCGATTCCAACTCGGAGATTTTTTGCTCCAAATGTTTCAAAGACTGCCCGCTCTCAAAAGAGGAATTGGCGTAAGAGGGGGCGTCAAACTCATCTTGATAGGAATAGTCTTCGTTAGAGTTCGTTTCATTATAACGATAAGAAGGTTCTTGCGCACCGTAATCGGGCTTGTATTCGGATTGCGAAAGCTCCGTATAGTTTGGGGATGGCTCTTCCCGCTTTTCTTGCCCGCTCTCCTGCGGAGAGGCAAGCGGCTCCTGCGAAGATTGCGCCTCGCCCGAGGCCTGCGCCGAAGGGATAGCGTTCTCTTTAACAAAAGAATCTATATCAAAACTGTCGGAAAAGGGGAAAGGTTCTTCTCTACCGCTTGAAGCCAAGGCCTCGTTTTTATTTGCGTCGTCTTGCAAAGACTGCAGAAACTCGTTAAATTCCTGATTGTTCTTATCGTTGTTATCTAAAGACATATTTCCTCTTAAATGTTATATATAAATATATAATACGCCATATAAAATTTAAGCAGAAATAAGCCCTACTGTCAAGAAATTATTACACGGTAATACCGTCAAGCGGCGCGGTATTCTAAGACGGCCGCCAAATAGAAGCTGCCACCCGCTATTACATTACCGCGGAAACCGCTGGGGTTGAAAGAATAAATATCCCTTAAAACCGATACTTTCACACTTTTATTAAAGCAATTAAGCAAATTTTCCGTTTTCATATTGCGTTCCTCGTTCGGGCAGACAAGAACTATATTAGCAAATGCCTTTTCCGCTATGGCGCAAAGTTTCTTATAATCGTGGCCTTGGGAACAGGCTAAAATCAGGGTATTATCCGGTTTATAAAAGCGGCTGTTTTTGTAAGTTTTTATAAACTCTTTAAAAGCCGCGGGATTATGGGCGCCGTCTTTGATCAAGTACTTGCCTCTTTTGATTTTTATAACTTCAAAACGGCAAGGCATGGCAAAACCAGCCAAAGCTGATTTAGACTTTTCAACTCTTACACCCAAAAGGCCGGCCGCTTTAATAGCCAATGCGATATTCCCGCTCTGTGCCGCGCCCATAATTTTGGTGAGGTAGGTTTCCCCCTCAAAATCAAAAGAGCTTTCAAGTTTTTTAAAATTCTGTCTAAGGTTTTTTACTCGCCCCGTTTTGATGAGTTTCGCCCCAGCCTTTTCAACCGCTTTCGCGATTTCCGAACGAGCTTCCTTGCCCATTGGGCCGCATAGCACGAAAGAATTTTTCTTTATTATCCCGCTTTTCTGAACGGCAATCTCTTTTAGACTGCCGCCCAGCATTGAACAATGGTCCAAATCGACGGAAGTTATAAGGCAAATATCGGCATCGACTATATTGGTGCTGTCCAAAAGACCGCCGATGCCGCATTCCAATACGGCAATATCTATTTTTTTAGATTTGAAATGAAAAAGAGCCGCAAGGGTGAGAGTTTCAAAAAAATTAAGTTCACCCGCCTGTTTTTTTTTCACGAAAGAAACCGCCTTGGCAAAATCCGGCTCGCTTATTAAAACCTCGTTTATTTTTATTCTTTCAAGCGGGGTTTTGATATGCGGGGAAGTAAAAACGCCGCTCTTAAAACCCGCCTCTTTTAAAATGGTGCCCAGCGCGCAGGCGGCAGTCCCTTTCCCATTTGTCCCGGCTATATGGACAACTTTAAAACCAAGCGGAAAAAGCCCCATATTCTCCGCCGTTTTTTTTACCAAAGCCAAACTGCTCTTTTTATGGTTTTGTCTGCCGAACAGAAATTTTACGGTTTGTTCAAAATTCATAATACCGCCGAGCAAATATATCTAAATTATATAAACTTTCTTTTCTGTATTTTTGAAGTTTCTTAAAAGGAAAACCCCGCCGCATAAGCGGCGGGGCGGTTAGTTTAGAGAGGCTTTGCTCTCAAGGAAAACCGTTACCACAAACATGCTGTAGGAGCTAACTGCATAAAGTCTTTCCAACATTCAAACCCGAAGTAATTATCCGCAGGCCTATAATTGGCCCCCGCCGCACAACAATAGCAGCTACACCTTTTAGTCGACCAAACCCTTACCTGGTTGCTTGAACCTGACCCCATCATACAGTTTCGCCTATCATTGTCATTGGTACATTGGCAAGTATATGCCGTACCCTTCCAATTGCACACGCCCTTTTGCGGAATATCGCAAAGCTTCCAATCGGTAGATATCGCCCCCGGCGTACAATAACTGCAAATACCCCAGCTGCCGGTCTTCCACTTCAAAGTAGAGGTATCACAGGTTACAGTTCTGCTCCAAGTGCCGCTGCCGTCTTCCCCGCAGCTGCCCGTAGTGGCGGGTTTCGTGGCGGGATCGCAGGTTTTAGGGCAATCCTCGTCCCAGCCGGACCAGCTTCCGTTGGAGCAGCAACTCCGTTTGGAAGTTCCACAAGGGCCGCTGGGCTTATATTGCACAACACCAACATCTGAGCATATTTCGGCAAACGCAAGAGAAACGAAAGAAACAAAAAACATAAACAAAAATGCTTTTAAACTAAGTTTTATTTTTTGCATAAAATTTTCCTCTCTTTTTAAAATATCCAAATCTGGCGAAAATATAAAAAAAGGCTAATACTCTCTCATGCCCGACTTGGAATTATGGAAAATTTATCAAAAAAAAAAACAGTCAAGTTGTTTTTGATTTCGGAGAAAACTCAGACGTACGGCCTTGCCTTTCCCGCAAAAGAATACTATCCGCTCCGCGCGCACTGTTTTAACGGCGGCGGTATTTTAAACCTTCCAAAGCAAAGCAGCGGAAACTCGGCGCAAGTCAAAAAAACCACGCTTGTACAATTCCGCAAAAACAAAAATCCATACGCAAAAAACGTATGGATTTTAAATTGTATTTCGCGCATTAAATGCCGATGCGCAAAATGTAATATCACTGCGTTACGGGATTTACCCTTTTTATTTTTGCGCCCAGTTTGGTTAAGTTATCCTCAAAATGTTCATAGCCTCTGTCTATGTGATAGATACGTTCGACCTCGCTTACGCCCTTCGCGCACAATCCCGCCAAAACCAAAGCCGCGCCGCCCCTTAAATCGGAAGACATCACCACCGCGGGGCTGAAGTTCTTAACTCCCGTAATCTTGGCGGTGTTGCGTTCTATCGTTATATTCGCGCCCATGCGGACAAGTTCCGGCGCGTGCATAAAGCGGTTTTCAAAAATATCTTCGCTTATCTCGCTCTGCCCGCCGCAAAGGCACATCAAAGTCATAAACGGGGCCTGCAAATCCGTAGCAAAACCCGGGAAAGGGGCCGTCTTGATATTGACGGGTTTTATCTTCTTGCATTTCGGTTTTATTCGTATCCAATCCTCGCCGACCTGCAAGTCAAACCCGGCCTCTTTAAGATAATCCAAAAGTATTTCGTTGTCCTCGGGTATGCAGTCCTTAACTGTAACATCGCCGCGCGTTACCGCGCCCGCTATGATATACGTACCAGTCTGTATCCTATCGGCCGCGACGGTATGTTCCATACCGCCAAGTTCGCTTTTGCCCTCTATTATTATGCGTCCTTTGGCATCTTGCGTTATCTCCGCGCCCATGGATTTGAGCGCTTTAATCAAATCGGAAACTTCAGGCTCGCGCGCAACGTTCTCCAACACCGTGCGGCCTTTTACCAGACAGGCGCACATCATCAAATTCTGCGTCGCGCCTACGCTGGGGAAACTTAAAATTATCTTAGCGGGGTTTAGCTTCCTGGTCTTTAATATCACGTTGCCGTTCTGCACCAAAACCTTCGCGCCCATCTTCTCAAAACCCTTCAAATGAATGTCTACGGGCCGCACTCCTATCGCGCAGCCGCCGGGCAAAGGTATAACCGCTTTTTTAAACCTAGCCAAAAGCGGCCCCGCCACCCAAAAACTTGCCCGCATCTGCTTTACCAAATCGTAAGGCACTTCCGTCTTTAACTTGCGCCCCGCTTTTACCGTTAAAGTACCAGCGTCATATTCCACTTTCTTGCCAAGTTCCTGCAAGATTTTTATAGTGGTTCTTATGTCCCTAAGGTCGGGAACGCGGTTGATTATGCAAGGCTCGTCGGTAAGCAAGGTGGCCATAAGTATAGGCAAGGCTGCGTTCTTGCTGCCCCCTATTTCCACCGTACCTTTAAGTTTTCTACCGCCGTGTATTATAAATTTGTCCATTTTAAGCTCCAGTTCGGCTCAGCGCTTCTTTCGCGCGAATATAAACCTTTCTATGCCGGCAAAATCTTTGGCGCTGAAAGGGGTTTCCCACTCTTCGCCTTTAAAGAATTTTAACACTTTTTCGCTTTGTGCGCACCCTATTTCCAAAGCCAAAAGCCCGCCCGCTTTCAAATGGGCGCAGGCATTGGCGACTATCTTCCTTATAATATCCAAGCCGTCGGGCCCGCCGTCCAAGGCAAGGCGCGGCTCGTTGCGGACTTCCGGCGATAAGGTTTCTATTATGTCGGTAGGAATATAAGGCGGATTGGATATGATAAAATCAAATTCGCCTTCTATATTTTCGAACAAATCGCTTTGTATAAACTTCACCCGTTTGACCAAATTCATATTAGAGGCGTTCTTGCGGGCCACTTCCAAGGCTTGCGCGGATATATCGCCCCCTATAACTTCCGCCGCGGGAAACATAAAAGCCAAACTTATAGCTATACAGCCCGATCCGCTGCACAGATCGAGTATCCTCGAAGGCTGTACGCCGGGTAGATTTTTTATCGCTTCCTCCACCAGTTCTTCCGTCTCGGGACGCGGTATCAGCACCGTAGGGCCGACGCTGAACAGCCGCCCCATAAACTCAGCCTCTCCTATAATATGCGCCAAAGGCTTGCCGGAAAGTTTCTCCTCCACTATTTTGTTGAAGAGGTTTTCTT
Source organism: Candidatus Proelusimicrobium volucris (assembly GCF_959605025.1). NCBI lineage: Bacteria > Pseudomonadati > Elusimicrobiota > Elusimicrobia > Elusimicrobiales > Elusimicrobiaceae > Candidatus Proelusimicrobium > Candidatus Proelusimicrobium volucris. The sequence goes on from NZ_CAUHCY010000006.1 coordinate 49,193, forward strand.
CCTTCTCGTAAATAACGTTCTGCCTGTACGCCCTTATATAAGTGCGGCTCTTGTTCAAAACAAACGCCGCTATAAGTTCGGCATGTGCCAAAGGCTCGTCTATGCCCTTTTCGTCAAGGCGTTCCTTAGCGCCGTCCACCATTTGCTGTATCGTTATCATAGTTATATCGACATCGCCTTCAGCTTCTCTTCGGTACGAAGTTTTCGCAAATGGTCGAGTATCTCCTCAATATTGCCTTCCATGATTTCGGTAATGTTGTGAAAATTCTCGTTAAGGCGGTGGTCCGTAACCCTGCTCTGCGGGAAATTGTAAGTCCTTATCTTCTCCGAACGGTCCCCTGTACCGACTTGGGCTTTTCTGGCGTCGTAAATCTCTTTGTTCTGTTTGGCCTCTTCCATTTGGTAAAGTTTAGACTTCAACATTCTCATCGCCTTTTCGCGGTTGGCGCCCTGCGTGCGCTCCTCGCGGCAGCTTACCACCACTCCCGTGGGTTTGTGGATCAGTCTAACGGCGGTTTCCACTTTGTTTACGTTTTGGCCCCCCGCCCCGCCCGCGCGGCAGGTTTCCATTTCTATATCCGCGGGATTGATTTGTATATCAATATCTTCGGCCTCCGGCATTATGGCGACCGTTACCGTAGAGGTATGCACCCTGCCCGAAGTTTCCGTATCCGGTACGCGCTGTACCCTGTGTGTTCCCGCTTCGTCGCGAAGCCAAGAATAAGCACCCTCGCCCTTAATAAACATACTTACATATTTGCAGCCTTTAAGACCGGTAGGCGTATATTCCAAAAGTTCAGTCTTCCAGCCCCTGTTCTGCGCGAAATGCTGATATACCCTCAAAAGCTCCGCCGCGAATATCGCACTCTCGTCGCCGCCCGCGCCGGGGCGTATTTCCAAATAAATATTTTTTGAGTCGTTGGGATCGGGCGGAATGATAAGCACCCTAAGTTCTTTTAACAGCTGATCGGGCTTTCCTTCAAGTTCCGCCAGTTCCTCCGCAGCCAAGGCCGCCATTTCCTTATCGCCGCCGTCTTCTATCATCTCGCGGTCGGCCTTTATGGCGTCTTCCACCTTTTTAAGTTCTTCAGCCTTTTCTATTATCGGCTTTAAAAAGGCGTGGCGTTTGGTTTTTTCCTTAAAATGTTCAGGCGTAATATTGCCCGCGGAAAGCTCCGCTTCTATCTGCTCAAATTCTTCCTTAAATTTACTTATGTCCATACGTCCTCTTTTTTTCCGCTATAAAAAGCAGCCCCACCTTTTCAGAGGGGCTGCTTCTACCGTCATTTAAAGCTATTTCGCTTCTTTTTTGTCCGCTTTCTTTTCCGTTTTGGCGGTTTTCTTGGCCGCTTTTACCGGGGTTGTGCTTAAAGCAATTTTCTTTACCGTGCCTCTTTTCGTCTTTACTTCCGTTTTCGGCTTTCTTACTACCATTTTGCCTTGAGTGGAAGCAAATTTCTTGTTAAATTTCTCTACGCGGCCTTCGGTATCAAGCATCTTCTGCTTGCCAGTGAAAAACGGATGGCACGCCGAGCAGATGTCCAATTTGACGGCTTTCATCGTGGAGCGAGTCTTGAATTTCGCGCCGCATGCGCAGACTACTTCCACTACTTCGTATTTAGGGTGAATATTTTCTTTCATTTCAAATTACCTCAAAAAATTATTTCCTTTATATTATACTATAATTTATGCGATTTTTTCTATTTCCCGCCTAAGCCCAAAGCCGCCTTTTTGTGGCTTTGGGCTTGGCTTGATTTCAATAGCGCTCTTTAAAAACTGCTGACTTCCATTTGCTTTAAAAAGTCTTTGTTAGATTTAGTCGCGGATAACTTTTCCAAAAGCAGAGTCATCGCGTCTACCGAGCTTAACGGGGAAAGGATCTTCCTCATTATCCAAGATTTGTTTAATTCCTCCTCCGTCAAAAGCAAATCTTCCTTCCTAGTAGAAGAACGGTTGATGTCTATCGCGGGGAAAATGCGCCTGTCGGCCAGTTTGCGGTCAAGGCAGATTTCGCAGTTGCCCGTACCTTTAAACTCCTCAAAGATAATCTCGTCCATTCTGCTGCCCGTTTCCACCAAAGCCGTGGCTATTATCGTAAGTGAACCGCCTTCCTCTATATTGCGCGCCGCGCCAAAAAACCTTTTGGGGCGCTGAAGCGAAGTCGCCTCCAATCCACCCGTCAATACGCGCCCGCTGGCTGGCGTAACCGTATTGTAAGCGCGCGCCAAACGGGTGATGGAATCGAGCAATATAACTACGTCCTTGCCGTTCTCCACGCCGCGCTTGGCCTTTTCCAAAACCATTTCCGCCACTTGCACGTGCCTTTCGGCGGGCTCGTCAAAGGTGGAGGCTATAACCTCCCCGTTGACGCTGCGGCTCATATCCGTTACCTCTTCCGGGCGTTCGTCTATCAGCAATACCAAAAGTTCAATGTCTTTGTGATTCGTCGTAAGAGAATTGGCTATGCTCTTAAGCATTACCGTTTTGCCCGTCTTGGGCGCGGCGACTATCAAAGCCCTCTGTCCTTTGCCTATCGGCGCCATTAAATCTATTACCCTTTGCGTCAAATCTTTCTTGTCCACTTCCAAAGTGAAGCGGCTGTCGGGGTGGAGCGGAGTAAGGTTCTCAAACAAAGGCCTTCTGTATACTTTGTCGGCGTCGATGTCGTTTACTTTCTGCACCTGCAACATGGCAAAAAACCTTTCATTGTCTTTGGGCGGACGTATTAAACCTTCTATCTTATCGCCTTTCCTCAAACCCAGGCGTTTTATCTGCGAAGGCGATACGTAAATGTCTTCGCCGCCCGCCAGATAGTTATTCTCCTCCGACCTTAAAAAACCGAAACCGTCGGGCAGAATTTCCAGCACCCCGCCGCCGTATACCGACCCGTTTTGCTTGGCCTGCACCGCTATTATCTTGCCGATTAACTGCTGTTTCCTTAAACCCGAAATATCTTCCACATTGTAATTTAAAGCCAATTTGGTAAGTTCCGCCACGCTGAGCTTGGCAAGCGCTCTGGCGTCCATCGGCTTAGCGCCGTTGGCCTTGGGCTGATAATTGTTATTCTGTTCCTGCGAAGCACGGGAAAACCCGTTCCTGCCGCCGTTCTTGTCGCCAGCGGCCGCAGAGGCGGGCGCCGAAGCCTTTTCGGAGGCGGGTTTTTCCGCCGCCCCGCTCGCCGCAGCGCTTTGGCCTTGCGTACGCGCGGAACTTTTACGAAGCGCTGTTTTCTCTTTCAAAGTTTCTTTACCGTCTTTAACTTCTTTAGTTTCCATAATTACCTCATTGGTTTCCTTTTATAATATTGAAAATTCTTACCGTCTTTTCCTTTAATGTCTTTCTGTCGCCGTTATTGCATATCACAATATCGGCTTTATCGGCTTTTAGCTCCAAGCCGTACTGCTTTAAATCCCTGCGTTTAAAGTCTTCCCTCTCAAAGCCTTTGGCCAGAGCCCTAGCCAAGCGGACTTTATCATCAGCCCATACGCATATCGTCAAATCAAATCCACCTTCAAGGCCGGCCTCAAACAAAAGCGGCAAATCAAAAACGATTATCGCCTTATCCGTGTTTTTTATAATCTCTTGCGCTTGTGAAATTATCATCGGGTGGAGCAAATTCTCCAGCCATTTGCGCTTGGCGTCGTCCTTAAATATCAATGACGCGATTTTGGCTCTGTCGGCCGTATTGAAAGTTTCGGCTATGCGGTCTTTTAAAATCTCAAAATACTTTCTGCCAAGATTATCGGCGCATATAGTTTCCGCGCCAAGCTCGCCAAAAATTTCTAAAACCGTACTCTTGCCAGAAGATATGCCACCCGTCAATCCTATAACCTTTTTGCCTTTAATTCTAAAGTCCATTATATTACCTTGCCCATTTCGTTCCAGTTACGCCCCGCTTTGGCCTGCGCGAGCAAAGGAACTTTCAGCTTTACGGCATTTTCCATTTTTCCCTTCACCCACTGAGCCGTTTGGCGGATTTGGCCTTCGGGCACTTCGAAAATAAGCTCGTCGTGCACTTGCAGGAGCAAAAGCGACTGCCCGAGTTCAGGCGAAGAAAAGATGTCTATCATCGCTTTTTTGATTATATCCGATGATCCCCCCTGCACCACCGTGTTTACCGCCGCGCGGTTGGCAAAACTGCTCAGTCTGGCGGAACCCGCCTCAAATTCCGGTATGTATCTGATATGGCCGAACAAAGTTTTTACATAGCCCGCTTTACGGGCTTTTTCTGCGGTTTCGTTTATCCACGCTTTAACCGTGGAATATCTTTTGAAATAAGCGTCTATATAGTCTTTAGCCTCGCTCATCGATATGCCCAAACTCTGCGAAAGAGCCAAAGGCCCCTGCCCGTATACTATCCCGAAGTTTATCGCCTTAGCGCTGGAGCGCATTTCTTTGGTTACGTCTTCAGGCTTGACGTTGAATACCTCCGCCGCGGTCTGCCTGTGTATGTCGGCAGCGTTCTTAAAGGCGTTTATCAAAGCCGCGTCGCCCGATTCGTGCGCCAAAACCCGCAAATCAATTTGGGAATAATCCACCGACAGCAGAACTCTCCCCTCTCCCGCAATAAACGCCTGCCTTATCAGTTTGCCCTTTTCACTGCGGACGGGAATATTTTGCAAATTCGGGCTGAAGCTCGAAAGCCGCCCCGTAACCGTACCCGTTTGATTGAAATTGGTATGCACCCTGTGCGTCTGCGGGCCGGCTAAATTCAAAAGAGAATCGACATAAGTACTCTTGAGTTTCGCACTTTCGCGGTATTTTAAGATATGCTCCGCTATGGGGTGTATATTCTTTAAAGACTGTAAAGTTTCTTCGTCGGTGGAATAGCCAGTCTTGGTCTTTCTGGACGAAGGAAGCCCCAGCCTCTCGAACAAAAGCGAGCCCAACTGCTTGGGCGAGTTTATGTTGACATCATAACCCGCCATTTGATTTATTTCCTTTTGCTCGGACAGCATTTCCTTATTGAGAAGTATCGCCAATGTCTTCAGCCAAGACGTATTTACCATTATCCCGTTGTTTTCCATATTCAACAACACGCTCATCATTGGGATTTCCATATCGCGATACACTTCCATAGCGGTCTTTTCTTTCAAAAGAGTTTCCAATTTGTCTTTCAAAAGCCAAATATTATCGGCGTAAAAAGACATTCTTTCCTTTAAGCCGGCACCCAAGGAAAGCATTTTCCCCAAATTTACCGTCAAAGCGCCCAAAAGGCTGAATTCGCCCGAAGGATCCAGACAATACTTGGCCAAGGCGCCGTCAAAACAGTTTATAAATTTACCCGCTTTAGGCTCATAGCCCAAAACCCTAAAAGCATATTTGATGTCGTGGCCTATTTTTAAGATGGAATCGTCGTCAAAAATATCAAACAGGGCGCGTTCCATTTTATCGTCCAGAGCGCAATCCTCCAAAAACGCCGCGCTGCCCCGCCCGGAAGACAATAGCAAGGCGTCTTCCTCAACGTAAACGAACAACTCTTTACTTATTGAGCCGCGCTTTAGTACTTCCTCAAAAGATATAAACGCGCTTTGCGCTTCGCGCACTTCGCCTTTGGCCTTTATGTCGGCGGAAGGCTTTATTTCCCCTTCATCGCCGAAATCGAACAATTCCCCCTGCACCGGCTCGCTTTTGGCGGGCGAGTCTTCTTTTTTAAAGGAATCCAAAAACGTAAATAAATTTTTAAATTCAAAACGATTGGCAAAAAGCTCCAACTCTTGTTTAAACGGTTCTTTAACCTTAAAATCATCAAAAGAGAGCCCCAAAGGCAAATCCGTTTTCAAAGCCGCCAGCTTTTCGGAAAGAAGCACCTGCTCTTCGGCGTCCAAAAGTTTCTTTATGACGCCGGGCTTTATTTGAGCGTCGCCGTTTTTTGCCGCGGCGTATATATCCTTTATATGCCCGAACTTTTTAATAAGCTCCGCCGCGGTTTTGGGGCCTATGCCCTGCGCGCCGGGAATATTGTCGGAACTGTCGCCCACTATCGAAAGATAATCCAGCATATATCCGCAAGGCACGTCAAATTTGGCCAGGCAGCCTTCCTCCCCTTTATATCCGTCTTTGGCCACTCCCGACCATATCTTTACGCCTTTGCCGACGGCCTGATATATGTCTTTATCGGAGGTTACTATTACAGCCTCCTCGCCTTTGCCTGCGGCCAAAGCGGCCAAAGTCGCCATTAAATCATCAGCTTCCGCGCCCTGCATAGCAACAGTTTTCAATCCCATGGCAGAAACCAGATCCCGCGCGATTTTAAGCTGGCTTACAAGTTCCTCGTCAGGCTTGGGACGGTTGGCTTTATATGCCCCGTAGAGTTCGTGGCGGAAAGTGGGGCCCTTGGAATCAAAACATACCGCCGCATGGGAAGGCTTTTTCTCCTTCAGGAATTTTATCAACCAATTTACAAAACCGTATAAAGCGCCCGCTTCTTCGCCCTTGGATGTCCTTAATTTGGGCAAAGCGTGATAATTCCTGTGAAGGAAACCGTGCGCGTCTATAATAAAAAATTCTTTGGAAAATGGCATAATACCGTTATTTTACAGCTTAATTTACAATCTGTTCGGCGTCAAGCGCCTTAAACGGATAGGGAACTCCCAAATTGTAGGATTTTATCTTTGCCCGCCAGAAAAGGCGGGCAAAGACCGTCGGTAAGATTTATATTATAAATTTTTACAAAAGAGCATCAAGATGTTTCTTCAACTCTTCTTTGCTCTGAAGGCCTACCATCTGCCCTTTCAATTCCCCGTCTTTAAACAAGAGAATAGTGGGAATGGAAGCTATGCGGTACTGTGCGCTTTTCTCAGCCGCGTCGTCCGTATTGACTTTGCAAATCTTGGCTTTGCCTTCATACTCGGCCGCAATTTCCTCTATCACGGGGCCCAGCATTCTGCACGGCCCGCACCACGGCGCCCAAAAATCCACCAGCGCCACGCCTTTATACTCTAAAACTTCTTTATCGAAATTAGCGTCGTTAAGATGTATTTCGCTCATGATAAACACCCCTGTAACTGAATCTTTTCCTCCCTATGTTAAGGATATATCATTACTTAAATGTTGTCAATAACTTATAAAAAAGTATAATACCCTAAACGGCGCGCCGCGCTTTGACGTTTTATTCCGGCGTCGATTTTTAATTTTTTTACGGAACGGATTGTCTATGGATAGTAAAGATCAAATAATAGCGATAATCTTCGGAAATAAAAAATTTTTCTTTAAAGCCTCTTTGATTTCCATTAGGGACGCCTCCACTCAGAGCACCTCCGAATTGGAAGAAATACCCGATGGCAAAGTAAAAGAGTATTACGCCGATTTGTGTATGGAAAAAACATATAAGGACGGGAAACTAAAGAATTCGCTCACACTTACCGGCAGAACGGAAAGATCTTCCACCAGAAGCCTCTTTACCAGCCTAAGCGGGAAAGATCAATCCGTCACCCCCGCTCAGGAAGGAAAAACTTTTATTAGGAATATACATCAGAGGATATTCTTCATAAACGGCAAACAGACCGCATTGCAGGAACTCAACGAAGCCGGGGAGATCATCAGCAGCCAAGGGGAAGCCTTCAGCGGCGAGGCTAAAGAGTTCTATCCCAACGGAAGCGTCAAGATGGAAGCCTATTTCAAAAACGGGATACCCCAGGGCACCGTAAGAACTTACGACAAACAAGGCCGGCTGATAGCAGAAGAAGAGTATAAAAACGGCGTTAAGGAAGGCAAAGCCAAACGCTTTAATTTTACCCACAATATCCCTACGGAAGAGGAAATGTTTTATAAAGGAGGGATACTCAACGGGACGAGAAAACTCTTCAGCCCATCCGGCAAATTGTTGATGTCGGAAGAGTATAAAAACGGCAAAAGGGACGGCAAAATCGAACTATTCAACAGTGAAGGCATAATAGAGGTACAAGCGTTTTACAAAGGCGGCAAAAAACACGGGAAAAGAACTTTCTATTACGAAACGGGCGAGCCTATGCATGAGGAGAACTTCAATAACGGTCTGCTTGAGGGCGAGCGAAAAACTTTCGCAAAAAACGGTTCTTTGCTGATAGTGGAAAATTACAAAAACAATCTGCTCAGCGGAAAGAAAATATTCTACTCGGAAAACGGCCAACCCAATAAAATAGAAATATATGAAGAAGGCAAACTCCTCGGGGAGGGAAACAAATGAGCAGTGAAATATCGGTATTTGCGCCGGCGAAAATAAATTTATTTCTTGAAGTCACCGGCAAAAGAGAAAACGGCTATCACGACTTGGCTACCCTTTTTGCAAAGCTGGCCATAGGCGACGATATAAAAATATCCGCCCAAAAAGCCGATAAAACCGAAATAAATTTAAAAATCAAAGGGCCGTTCGGCGCCAATTTAAAAGGAGACAAAAGCAATTTGGCCTATAAAGCGGCGAATGCTTTTTTTGAATATTTCGGCATAAAAGCGCACTGCGATATCCGCTTGGAAAAAAATATGCCGCTTGGTTCGGGATTAGGGGCAGGGTCTTCCGACGCGGCCGCCGTAATAAACGCCCTGTGCCAACTGTTCAACATAGAATTGAACGCAAAGCGAATGAAGGACTTGCTACAAATAGCGGCAAAGCTGGGCGCGGACGTGCCGGTCTTTCTCTACCCCGAAACTTTTTTTAAGGCGCAAGGCATAGGGGAAGTTCTCACCCCGATAAAAAGCAAAATAAGATCGCCTTGGGTGATAATAGCCTATCCCGGCGAAGGATCGGACACAAAAGAAGCCTATACAAAATTAGCTATAAATCCGCAAGAAAAAATCTTGACACATATCTCCAATCTTAATAAACTTGTATATAGTATTGAAAATGGAAGTCCCCTGCAAGATTACGCCCATTTGATTTACAATAAGCTGGAGGACTCCGTTCTCACGTACAAGGGAAGCGTAGCTCGGCTGAAACAAGAACTGATAGGCTTAGGCGCGCAATATGCCTTAATGTCAGGATCGGGATCATGCGTATTCGCGCTAGTCCAAGATGAACAGAAGGCAAAGGGAATCGTTAAGGAAATAGAAAAAGACGGAAGAACAGTTTTCTTAACGCACTTTTGGAGGACTCAAGTATGAAAATCACGGAGATAAGAATTCATCTCATGGGCGAAGAACGCCTAAAAGCGTTTGCGAGCGTAACTTTTGACGATTCTTTCGTAGTCAGGAATATGAAAATCGTCGAAGGCGCCAAAGGGGTATTTTTGTGTATGCCTTCACGGAAATTGCCGGACGGCTCCCACAAAGATATGGTGCACCCGATAAACCAGGAGTTCAGAAAGTATTTGGAAGAAAATATACTGAAAGCCTATCAAGAGGAATTGGCAAAGAACCCAAGCGGAGTATCGCCTAAATCCGACGACGACGCCCCCGCCGCAGAAGAAACAAATTTGCCGTCCGCCGACAAATAAAATATAATATATATATCGGCTGGGATTAAGCCTTTAACATTGTAAAATATTTCCGGGTGGTGTAGCGGTAACACGTCTCCCTTTGGAGGAGAAATCCTAGGTTCGATCCCTAGCCCGGAAGCTCGGATTTAAAACGGCACGCCAATAAAGCGTGCCGTTTTTTAGACCTAAAATCAAAAAAGTAAGGAGAAATATGTTTCAAACTTTATTTTTAAAGACCAGCGTCATATTGGCGGGCTCGCTTTTTATGGCCTATATCGGCAGCAGAATATCCTCCGGCATATTCCAGCGCGCCTTGCAGACGGGCAACCCCGAAAAGATAAAAACCACTATGTGGACCGCTTTAATAGTAAATATAATAGCGTTTTTGCTGTTAGTGTTCTTCAAAAGCAATTTGCTTTTAAGTTTTGTATTTATGTTTGCGTTTACTCTTTCTAGCGGATTTACGCTTGGGATATATACTTTAACCAATCCTGAAGCCGTGCAAAAAGCTACCGCAATAACCGCTTTGACCACATTGGTAACCGGCTTGATAGCAAGCTATTCCGGGATAGATTTTTCCTGGCTGGGAAAGATATTGTTCTTTGCGCTTTTGGCTGTAATAGTAATAAGCGTTATAGGGCTGTTCGTTAAGATGAAAAGCGGCCTTAACAGAATAATCTCCGCGGCAGCCGTATTGATATTTACCGGATACTTGCTGTTTGATTTTAATAATTTGGCCAAACTAAAGAACGTTGCCGAAGCCAACAACTGGTCCACCGCTTTGGACTTCGCTGTAAACATATATTTAGATATAATCAACCTGCTGATAAACTTGATAAGCCTTTTAAGCGGATCATCAAACAACTAAACAGTACGGTTTTGACAAAAAGCCCCCGATTGACTTGGGGGCTTTTTATTTTTGAGCCAAGCATAAAACTATTTATAAATCTTGGCACGCAAAAATAGTAATTTAAACTCATCAGCCCGCAGCGCATAGCGCGTGCGGCATACACTTTTCCCGGCCGTTCCGGTTTGAGATTGTATTGATAAAAATGGTATTATATATATAACATTTTTTAGGAGATATCTATGTCAAAAATTGATGCAGTATCCAGAGAGCTGATGCTTGACAGTTTAAAGCATTACGCAAAAACAAAAATCCCCTTTGAGTTCATTCGCGAACACGACGCCAAAAACGAATTCCCCGCCGAACTTATCAAAGATATGTACAAAAGTGACGTCTTGGGCGTAAACCTTTTGCTCATACCGGAAGAATACGGCGGCTTGGGCGGCACCACTACCGACATATACCGTATCTGCGAGGCTTTGGCCCGCGTAGATTTGGGCATAGCGACATCGGTATTCGCCACATTCTTGGGCAGCGACCCTCTTTCCGTAGGCGGCACGCCCGAACAGAAAGCCCATTGGTTTAACAGAATGGCGAAAGAAAGTTTAATGGTAGCTTATGGCGCGACGGAAGCCGACGCCGGAAGCGACCTCGTATCTTTAAGGACGAGAGCGGAACACGTACTTGAAAACGGCAAAATAAAAGGATACAAAATCACCGGAAGCAAGATGTGGATATCCAGCGGCGCGGTGGCAGACTTATATACCGTACTGGCCTTGGCGCCGGGCGGGCCGAGCTGGTTCTTGGTGGAAAAGGGAACCCCCGGCTTTACGCAGGATAAACACGAGGATAAACACGGTATACGCCTTTCCAATACGGCGGGCCTTTCTTTTGACGAAGTCTACGTACCGGCCGAAAATTTAATCGGCGGAGTAGAAGGTAAGGGTTTGCTGCAGGCTCAGGCGGTATTCGGCTACACCAGGCTTATGGTGGCGGCATTCGGTTTGGGCGCCGGCGAAGAAGCGATAGAAACCGCCGTAGATTATGCCAACCACCGCATACAGGCGGGCGGCCCGCTTTCCGAAAAGCAGGGCTATATGCTAAAGTTGATAACCCCGCATTACATCAAATTTGAAGCGGCAAGAGCTTTCATCGATGAAACCGCGAAGAAACTTGACGTAAACAATCACGGCCAGGCGACGGAAGGCTCCATAGCCAAATACTACGCCACCGAAGCGGGCAATAAAGCCGCGGAAGACGCCATACAGGCTTTGGGCGGCTTCGGCTACACAAAAGAATTCGCGGTAGAAAAAATAAAACGCGACGTCAAGATAACCTGCATTTACGAAGGCACCAACGAAGTAATGGAAATGACCATTTACAGAGGCCGCTGGCAGGAACATTTAAAGAGCAGGGGCGCATACTATACCAATATCGCCGACGAAATGGACGCCATACACGCCAAGAACCCCGAAGTCGGCGCCAATGCGATAGCTTTGGGCTTAAGAGCCTTGGCCGCGGTACTGGAAGAGTGCAGGGTTCAACGCTTGACCAGGCACCAATATATAACTTTCAAGTTGGGCGAACTTATCGCCAACGCCGAAGTGGCAGCCGCTTTCTGCCGCGCCATAGGCAACGGCAAGATAGTGGAAGGCTGCAAATTTGATATGGATACTTTAAAAGCGATGTGCCGCGTAAACGCCAAGGAAACGGCTTACGACATCGCCACGAGAGGCGCGAAACTCGTACTCAGCGCGGGTACGGCCGACGCGGCGGCTTTGCTTAACGCGACGCATCTTGTCCAAATAGAAGCCAATATGCACGGCTCTATTGAGGATTCCGATAAAGTATCGGCCAAACTCAGAGAGATATTTAAGAAATAGGAGCTCCAATTTATTATGAATATTATAGTTTGCATAAAACAAGTGCCCGATTCTTCCAGGGTAAAAGTAGACCCTAAGACGTCTACTTTGGTGCGCGCGGGCGTGCCGAGCATATTAAACCCTTACGATCATTTCGCGCTGTGCCAAGCGCTTAAGATCAAGCAGAAAACGGGCGCTACGGTAACAGTTTTGTCGATGGGCCCCAATCAGGCGCAAAGCGTGATAAGGCTTGCTTTGGCTTTGGGCGCCGATAAAGGCATTTTGCTTTCCGACAGGGCCTTCGCCGGATCCGATACTTGGGCGACTTCCTATGCTTTGGCTACCGCTATCAAGAAGATAGGCTCATTCGATTTGGTAATGTGCGGACAAATGGCTATCGACGGCGATACCGCCCAAACGGGCCCGGGCATCGCCTATCACTTGGGCATACCTCAAATCACCTTCTGCGATAATATAGATGTAGCGCAAGGCAAAGCGGTGGTACGCAAAATAATAGACGGCGGGCACCAAATTATGGAAGCGGATTTGCCCGCGCTTGTTACTATGACTATGCCGTTTGATTATGTGGCATCTTACCCTTCTTTCTTGGGCGCTTTCCACGCGCAGAACAAACCCTCTTTAACTTGGACAGCAGCCGATATCGGCGCCGATCCCAAAAAATTAGGTTTAGACGGTTCCCCTACCAGAGTGGATAGAATATTCCCCCCGCCGGCCAGGCCCAAAGGCCAAATATTCAACGCGGGCGCGTCTGAATTGGCCGACAAAGTGCTTGAGATTTTAGCCAAGGAGGAAATAATCTAATGATACAGATTTCATCAAACTGCGTAGGTTGCGGCAAATGCGTAAGCGTATGTCCCTTTGGGGCTTTAAGTTTAGTCAATGGCAAAGCGGTGGCCAGTTCGGCCTGCACGATGTGCGGAGCCTGCGTGAGCCAATGCCCCGTAAAGGCTTTAAGCCTGCCGCAAAGCACAGCGGCCGCTAAAGATTTATCCGCCTATAAAGGCGTATGGGTATTTGTCGAGCTGTTGGAAGAAAAAGACGTATTGGCGCCCCGTTCGGTCAGTTTGGAACTCCTAACCAAAGGAAGAGAGCTCGCCAATGAACTTAAGGAAGATCTTTGCGCAGTGGTAATAGGAAAGAGCAACGCTGGGTACTTTGCAGAGCTCGCCTCCTACGGAGCGGACAAAATTTACAATGTCGAAGGCCCCGGCTATGCCGATTACAACACCGAGGCTTACGCCAATGCAATGATTACCTTAATCAACAAATACAAACCCAGCATAGTATTATTCCCGTCGACTTATGTCGGGCGCGACTTATCGCCCAGGATATCGGCAGAAATATTCGTCGGATTGACGGCAGACTGCACGGGTTTATCGATAAAAGAAGGCAACCTGATACAGACCAGGCCCGCCTTCGGCGGCAATATTATGGCAGACATAAAATGCCCCAACCACCGCCCGCAAATGGCGACGGTAAGGCCTAATGTAATGCCTAAGCAGGTAACGGCGCCGGGCAAAACGGCGCAGGTTATAAACGAGCCTATCGCTTTAAGCCCGAAAGCGTCGAAAGTAAGGATTATCAGCAAGGAAATCGAACAAAGCCAAGAGGTGGAAAAACTCGACGAAGCCAAGATCGTAATATCCGGCGGAAGAGGCCTTAAAACGGCGGAACAGTTCGAAATCTTAAACGAGATCGCAGCCGAACTCGGCGGTGCGGTAGGCGCTTCTCGCGCGGCTATTGACGCAGGCTGGAAACCGAAGAACCATCAAGTCGGCCAAAGCGGCGTAACGGTAAAACCTAAGCTTTATATGGCTTGCGGTATTTCCGGCGCTATACAGCACACCGTAGGTATGCAGGACAGCGACATAATAATCGCTATAAATAAAGACGCTTCAGCGCCTATATTTAACTTCTGCAAATACGGCATTGTAGGCGATGTCCATCAGATATTGCCAAAAGTGCTTGAAGGCATCAAAAAAGCCAAGAAATAACTTTAAAAGTTTTTTCTTAACGAGGCCCCGTTCTTTTGGAACGGGGCTTTTGTTTTTTCTGAATAATAAAATTTTTATCAAAACTATTCAATCCATAAAATAATACAAATAAAATAACCCGCCAAATTGGGAACTTGGCGGGTTAGAATAACTTTTGCAATTCCAAGGCAAATGTTCTTACAATATAAATATCACTCAAACATATGCCAACAAATCTAATTATATATAATCTATAATCCTATCCACCGCATACACAAGATGCCGTTTCACATTGTCCGCCGCCGATATCTTCATATGCTGTTGCTCTTTCTCCTTTATTATAACATGGATACCCTCTAAGCGCTGTGCCATTATAAGCATCACAACCATCATGAGATACTATATAACCATGGTCGCATATCCAAGTCCAAGATTGATTGGCCTCACAATGTCCGGTTAAAGATCCGCTGCCGGGAACCCATTTATATCCGCTCTTACAAGTGCATGTACCCTTCCAATAGCCATAAGACCATCCCGAACCTTCTCGGCAAGTAGCCGTTCGGGTTAAAGTTCCTCCGCTCGTTTCCTGAACAAATCCTACACAGGAAACGGATGTGGAACCTTTAGCCTCACATTGAGATCCATTCCAACATTCATTCGGGCCGCAGGAAGGTGTATCATCTTTAACACATGCGTGATTATCCAATTCATAACCGTTTGCGCTATCGCACTCACAGACACCGTTCACTTCTATGGAACCTTCAGGACATATACATCTACAATTTTCGGCATCAAAATCAGCATAAATTTGCAAAGCATCACATTGAGTTCCGCTATTAAAACAAGTGCAATCTTTTCCCCATTCCGACCAAAGCCCGTTAACGCAACAAGTTCTCTCTTGGGTTCCGCAGCTGCCATATTGCTGATATTGTATCTTTACTGAACCGGAACAAGTCTCAGCATAAGCATGCGAAACTAATAAAGATAAAACAACAAATAACGCCTTTGTAGAAAATTTTTTACACATCTTTACCTCCAACCCCTAAAATATTATCTATACATCCAAAAAAACAATTAGTACCCCACAAGCAAGCCCCCCCAATATTTTGATTCTTAAGATCTTTATAAAACCAAAATATAATAAGGGTATATATTCTCTTTTAACTTAAAATATGGTGTTAAAATATATTTATATTATACTCCGAATATCTTTAAATGGCAATATCGGCGTTAAAAAATAAAACAACTGCTTAAAACAAAAAAATCCCCCTTATAAGGAGGATTTTTACTATATAAAGATATTAGCCGCTATCTGCCGCAGCATTTCTTGTACTTCTTGCCGCTGCCGCACGGGCAAGGATCGTTACGGCCCGGCTCTTCGCCTTTAACTACCGTTTCCACCTTGCAGTTCTGCTCCGCTTTAAGCTCTTTTTCGTGCTCTTTTACCCACTTTTTCATCTGCCTGGGCGAGTTCATATCGACGCCGTCTTTCTCCATTCTCTTGGCAAGCTCGATAAACTTCTGTTTGATGGTCGGATCTTTTATCTTATTTTTTATAAACGAAGGCAAAGCCTGCATTTCGCGCTCTATGCGTTCTTCTATGCTTTCCTTCTTTTTTCCGTCCTTTTTCTCCTCTTTTCTATCCGAGGCTTTCGCCTCTTTATCCGTTTGGGAAGCCGCTGCCCTTGTTTCTTCGGAAGTTTGGTTTTCCTCTTCTTCCTTTTTCTTCTTAAACAAAAAATCAAACACCATATTATATTTCTCCGTTAATTATCTTTCTTATGGCTTTACGCACTATCAAAGCCTTTTTTACATAGTCGTTGCTTTCCGGTATGACGATATGGCGCGGATGCCCGGACCATAATTTCAATATAGCCTCGTCCACTTCCAAAGCTCTTTCCAAAGTTTCCGTCCTTACGCTTGTATTTTGATAGTATTTCGCTTCTTTGGGCGGCGACATATGTATTACGGCGTAATAATTTTCATATTCCTCTTTAATGCTGGTCTTCATCGTTTTCAGAAAATCCTCTTCACCGTAAGGCCAATATACCGCCCCGTCAAGCGAACCTCTGTCGCACAAAACTATCTTGGCGCCCTGGTTAACCTCTTCGGCTAAAGCCTCAAGCTCCTTGGTGGTCGTATATATTATGCGCTGGGCATGATAGGTATGGCGCGGGCTCTTATCATTGCGGGGAAACCCTCCGCCATATACCAATGTCGCCGCTTCCACCGCCACTTCTATATCCGTACCGTACTCTTCCTTCAATATTGAAAGAGCCGTTGTTTTCCCGCTTGCCGGCCCCCCGGTAAGTACCACTTTTTTCATATTCCTTCCCTTACTTTTAAATTTTTAAATTCACTTCGGCTGTTCTTGCTCTTTACTTTCCAAAATGGCCAAATACTTATCTCTTATTTTATTAAATTCTTCTCTCTTTGAGGCAGGTATTTCCTTTGACGCCGAACTCCTGTTCTTGGTGGTCAAGAAATCAAAATATTTACCGTTCTGCCTTATCCTGAAATCCAAATGCGGCCCGGTAGATAAGCCCGTCGAGCCGACATACGCTATCGTCTGCCCCTGCTTTACTTTTACGCCGTTGGCTATCCCTTTGGCATAGCCTTTCAAATGGCCATAGCACGTTACGTAATTGTTAGGGTGATGAACTTCCATATAGTTTCCGAAGCCGCCCTTCCACCCCTTTGAGCGTACTACGCCGTCCGCGACAGCCTCTACCGGCGTGCCCGCCGGCGCGGCATAGTCTATACCCAAATGCGGACGCCTTATCCTAAGTATCGGGTGCATTCTGCCCCTGGAAAATCTGGAAGATATCCTTACGCCCCTTACGCTTATCGGCGATTTTAAAAACATTTTCTTAGTGAATTTACCATTCTCGTCGTAGAATTCATCCTCGAAGCGTATGGCATAATTTTTGCCCGATACGCCGCCGTCATAATAGGCGGCCAAAATGCGTTCATTCAGCGTTTCCCCGCTTTTGGTGTAATCTTCTTCCCACAATATTGCAAATTTATCGCCGTTTCTGGTTTCGGTGTTAAAATCCACCGCCCAAGAAAATATGTCGGTAAAATCTAAAATAAACGTCGGTTTAAGCCCTTGCTCCTGCATGGAAGTAAACAAAGTATAGTCCACATCTCCCTTGGCGAAACGCTCCCTGCTTTCTACCGAAATATCCATAATCCCCGCTACCAGCTCATCGCCGTTTTGCGCGACGTAATAGCGGGAAAAATCTTTCGTCACCACCAGCATCTTAAAATTTCCCTCTTCGTCCAAAGTAAGCAAATATCTGTCGCGCGGAGCCAGGCGGTTCATTCTTAAAACGGTATCGAGCTTATTTACCACCTGCGCGGCCTTTTCCCTGGAAAGGCCGGCTTCTTGCAAAGGTATGGAAATATGTTGCTTTAAATTGCCTTCGTATTTCTTAAATATAATTTCCTGGTTTTGGCGGGCGGCTTCCACCACCGCCTTGTGCCGCTGTATCCCGTATGCCACAAACAGGCATACCAATACAAATACGGGCACATACATAATAAAATCCCTAAATACGGGGTGCCTTTTTATATATCTTATCGCTTTATTAAAAATATTAGACATTTCTCTATCGGACAAAGTAAGGGGGCAAAATATTTTTTGCCCCCTCTTGGTTTATTTCTGGTCTTTCAAATAAGAGCAAAGCGCTATCGCGTTTAACTTTACCATCGGGTGATCCGCCCTGGAAGGCAATATCACCGGTATATTGGGGCCGGCCAAAATGGTGGCCGCTTCCGTACCTTTGCCGAAAAACGCCAAAGCCTTGTATAAAGGATTGGCCGCGTCCAAATCGGGCAGTACAATCAAATCCGCGTCGCCCGCGACCTGCGCGCCTTTTATGCCTTTCTCCGCAGCGCGTTCCTTGGAGAACGTTATATACAAATCATAAGGGCCTTCCACTACACAATCTTTTATTTTACCCTCTTGATTCATTTTGACAAGCTCCTGCGCGTCAACGGTGGAGGGAATCTTTTCGTTTACTTTCTCCACGGGGCAAACTACCGCTACTTTCGGCTTTTCTATACCGAGCTTCCTTAAAATCTTGACAGCATTGTTTATCGCCTGCGCTTTCTGCTCCAAAGTGGGGCTGATCAACACCGCCGAGTCCGTCACGGCAAACATCTTGTGGTAATTGTCCGTCTTGAACAATACGAAATGCGTCAAAAGTGCGCCCTGCGGCACCAAACCCATTTCCTTGTTTAAAATCGCCTTCATATAGTACTTGGTATCGACCAATCCTTTTACCAAAAAGTCGCCTTTGCCTTTTACTATCTGCTCAACTGCTAAATTGCACATGGTAGGAACATCGTCGCATTGTATAAACTCGAATTTATCCTGCGCAAGCCCGATTTCGGTCATCATCTTCTTGACCAATTCCACCGGCCCTATCAATACGCCGCCCGATATTAAACCTTTATCGTCGGCCATTTTTATGGCGGTAAGCGCCTCGGTATTGTTCGCGCCGGGCACTACCACCCTGTTAGACTGGCCTTTCACCATATCTATCAGCTCAGAAAAGCTATTAAATTTCATTTTTATCTCCTTTACTTATACTCTTTAATTAACGAAGGGTTGTCCAGCGCTCTGATGGCGGCTTCCTTTAAAGCGGCCTTCTCGTCGCTGCCGGGATAGACGAATACCGGTGCCAGCCAGGATGTTTTTTCCTTCAGGGTTTCCCTTATATACTCGCTGTACATTACCGCACCGGTAAGGATTACGCCGTCCAGCTTGCCTTGCGCGGGCGCGGCCATATATGCAATGTATTTAGACATTTGATATATCATAGCGTCAATAGCTTCTTTAGCCTTTTCCCTGCTGCAGGTTATATGGCTGTTTTCGCCTTTTTTACCCGTTTTTATGAAATCCATTATCTCTTTAATATCGTGAGTGCCGCAATAGGCGCACACCCCGCCATGTCCCTTAACCTTAAGGGCCATTTCCTGCAAAGTGTACTTCCCGCTGTAACAAAGCCTCATAAAATTGCCGGTGGGCAAAGTACCCGAACGCTGCGGCGTCATAGGGCCTTCCCCGTCAAGGCCGTTATTAACGTCAACAACCTTGCCGTTGATATGAAGGCCTACAGTTATCCCGCCGCCGGCGTGCATAATAACAAAACGGCATTGATTATACTCTTTGCCAAGTTGTTTTGCCGTATGGATTGCAACACGCCTTTGGCTTAAAGCATGGAAAATAGGTATTCTGGGCAGTTCCGGCATTCCGCTGTATTGCGCAACGGGCCACATCTCGTTGACGACTTCCGGATCGCTGATCAAAGCGGGGCAGCCTGCTTCTTGGGCTATCATAGAGGCCAATATCCCCCCCAAATTACAAGGATGAACGCCCAAATAGCCCTTCCTCAAATCGGCAAGCATGGCTTCATTTACGTAAAAAGTGCCGCCTTCAGTATGTTTGGTGAGGCCGCCTCTTCCCATTACGACGTCTATTTCTTTCAAATCGATACCGTTCTTCTTCAAATAAGATAGGATAATGGCCTTCTTCATCGGGGCCATTTCGGTTACGTTTTTATTGGCATAGGGGGCAAGATCTTTAGTGGTATATTCCAGTTTCACCTCAAAAACCGGCTTTAACCCGCGGTAAAAACCGATGTCATCCGAAGTTGAGCCGGGGTTTATTACTAATATATTTTTAGGCATAAAGCTCCTGTCTTCTACGTCTTATTCCTTTATTTTATTTTAACATATTATTGGTACTTTGACAGAAGCCATACCGCCACGCCCAAAACAAGCGTAAAAACCACTCCCTTAAAAAATCCCCACCAATCGTTAGGAAGCTTGGGAGGCTTCTCCTCCGCCTTCTCTTGCGGGGAAACGGAGTCTATTTCCGCTTGAGTCAAAGCGCTTTCTTTCTCCTGTTCTACGGTGTTTTGTTTAACGGTTTGTTTCTCTTTTGGCGAGCTCTTTTCAGCCGCTTTTATAGGTGCGGGAGCGGCATTGCTACTGCTTTCATTCTCCGTTTTAGGTCCGTTTTCGGACAATATTGAAGGAGGTTCAAGACGAGAGCGCGTTTCCTGGCGGGAGGTAGCCGACTTTTCTTCCTCCTTTTCCTGCAACCAAAGCTCTTCTTGACGTTTTAAAAAATCTTCCAAAGACGGCTCATCGGAAGATGCTGCCGCTTCTTTCGTATCGGGCTTTAAAGAAGAGGAGGATTTGCCCTCCGTTTTTGGCGGGTTGTTTTCCTCCGGCAAAAGCGGCTGCCCGCCCAAAGCCACGCTGTCGGATATTTCCTCATCATTTTGCGCCGAATTATCCGAAGATAGTATATTATCCCCGGCGGACGTTTGCGCTAATCCGCCAACAATATCCCCCTTTTCGCCAGATATTAATTCGGCCGCAGGGGCGTTATCACCGTTTTGTGCGGAACACAAAACCGCAAAAAATAAAAATATCGGCAATAAAAAATATTTCATAGTCTACTCCTTAATCTTTGAAATTATTCTACTAACTATACCGTTTACAAAAAACAAATCTTCTTTATCCAGCATGCGACGAGCCGCCAAATCCTCCAATCGGCTTTGGCATACCTTATCACCCAGTACGGGCGGCAAATCTAAAAGTGAAAGCATTTGCAAAATATTGTCTTTGACTATTTCCACTTCCTTAAAATCGGGTTTTTTATAGCGCCCGCCCCTGTTCTTGGGTTTTATTTTAGATAATTCATAACAGCATAAAACAACTGCCTGCGCCAGATTTATCGAAGGAACTTCGGCCGAAGTGGGAATATTTAAAACGCAGTGGGCGAGGGCTATATCCTCTTTGTTAAGGCCAGTCTTTTCCGAGCCGAACACTATCGCCGTATTCTCGCTTTTGCAATCTTCCAAATAGCCCCCCAAAGAAGGCAGCGCCACTATCGGCCTGTCCGTTTTGCGGTTCTTTAGAGCGGTGGTGGCAAAGACGAGGTCCGCGTCAAAAAGCGCGTCCTTAAGAGTGTCGTAAAGTTTCGCTTTTTTTAGGATTTCGTGCGCCCCCACGGCGGAAACCGCCTCTCGCCAAGTAGGCTCGTAAGGCGATACCACCCTCAAATCGGCTAGCCCGAAATTTCCCATAGCCCGCGCAGCCGCACCTATGTTTTGCGGATTACGGGGCCTAACCAATATTATAGATGTTCCCATATTATTTGTTTTTCTTCTTCATTATATCGACTATCGTATTATCCACCTTAACCATACCTACCGTTGATATTCGGCTTAAATTCTGTATTGTCTTTTCCGCACTTTCGCCGATAAAGCCTTCAACTTCCGTTATGCCGTAATGATTGATGCCCATAAAAGCCGCCCGCAGGGCTGAATCCACCGAACTTACAACCTTCAAAGCGCAGCCGCTTTTCGCGCCGTCGCACAACATCCCGCCTATATCGCTTATGATATTGTTTATCGCCAGTGTTATCGCTTTTAAATCTGCCCCTTTCTGCTGATATACTATCGCCGCGCTGGCGCCCACCCCCGCGGCTATCGCACATCCGCATATCGGCGCCAAATCACCGGTAAACGCTTTTACGTATCCGTTAAGCAAATGGGAAAGCGCTATGCTTTGCAATATCGTCTTTTCCTTGACTTTAAGATACTTCCCTACATAATAAGGCACCAATACCGCCACTATGCCCTGATTGCCGCTTTCGCCGCTGCTCATTACCGGTATGGCGATGCCGTCCATTCTTGCGTCGGCCGCGCGCGAGGCAAGTATCTTGGTGGAATTGATAAGATTATTATCCAACATTTTTTTATCGACCAAATCACTCAGATAAAAACCAACCTTCTTCAGCTTTGCGCCCTCCTTTGCCGCGCGCATATTCATTAAAGCGCCTTTCTTGATATAAGCTAAATCCTCTTTATCGGCGTTTTGCGCTTCCCTTATCAAATCGGCCAGGGAAGAGCGCGCCAAAACTTTTTTAAAATCGCCTTTGTCTTCAAGCTCGGGTTTTTTGTCCACCAAGATTTTGCCGTTGTCCTCCAAATAATTAAGAGAAGTATGCCCCCCGCTTACCACGGCCTTGGCTTTATATCCGTCTTTATAGAGCAGATTAACTTCTATATAAAAATCTTTCCGTTTCTTTACTTTTATAGTTACGGCCTTTTGTTCCAGCAAAAATTTAGCCTCTTTAAGCAAAGCTGGCGTAGCACCTTTAAGTATTTCCATTCCCAATTTTGGTTTGGCTATCAAAAGACCTAAAGCCGCCGCCAACAAATTGCCGCGTTCGCCCTCGGTATTGGGTATTCTTACGCCAAGCCCGTTCTTGAAAGTGGCGGAATCCACCCAGACTACGGCTTTCTTTATTTCCCCTTTATGCAAAGCTGCGGCATTCGCCGCGCATAGCGCGACCGCTACCGGTTCCGTACAGCCCATCGCGGGATAGACTTGATGTTTTAGTACCTGTTTCAACAGAGTGCTCATACTTTCTCCTTTTTCACCGTTATAAGGCTGTTGGCCCTTATGCTGAAGAATTTTCCTTTTCCAACTACTATATGATCCAAAACAGATATACCCAAAGGGGCCGCTACGCGCGAAAGCGTCTCCGTAAGTTCTATGTCTTCCTTGGAAGGTTCCGGTTCACCAGAAGGGTGATTGTGGACAAATATCAAAGCCGCCGCCCTGCGTTTTAAAGCCTGCTCGATAATCTTTCTGGGAGAAACGCTGGCGCGGTCTATCGTGCCTACGGATATTCTCTCCACGCCTATTACGGCGTTCCTGGTGGTAAGATAAATCACTTCAAAAATTTCATTGGCTTCCCCCTGTAAAGAGGCTCGGCAAAAATCAACAACGTTTTCCGGAGTGGTTATTTCTTTGCGTTTTTTTATCTCCTCCAAGAAGTAAAACCGCATAAGCTCCCTTATCAGTTTGATGAACACCACGCTGTTATTGCCTATGCCTTCAACCTCTTCAAGCTCCGAGGGCGTCGCCTCCAGCACGCCGCTTAAAGAACCGAATTTCCTCAACAAAGCCCAGGCAAGCGGTTTGGTGTCTTTCCTCGTTATGCAATAGGTAAGCAGAAGTTCAAGTATCTCATGCTCCAGGAAAGATGAGATACCGCCCTTTTCAAAACGCTTCTTTAGTCTGGCCCTGTGCCCGCTGTAAGAGGGTTTTTCCATATAAATATTATATACTTTTATAATAAAATATTATCTTTAATAAGCTAGGAGATTGTATGACTAAAAAAGTTTTGGTTATAGGTTCCGGCCCCGCGGGATACCCGGCCGCCCTCAAACTGGCCGCTTTGGGCGCCGATGTTACCGTCGTCGAAAAAGCAAAAGCGGGCGGAGTATGCCTCAACTGCGGCTGCATTCCCTCAAAATCGCTTCTGGACGCGGCGCACCGCTTTGCTCTGGTAAGAAAAAGCGAGGCTTTATCCTCCAATCCGCAGGCAGGTGAAGATTTTTTCAATTCTTTGGACTTTTCCAAAATACAGGCCCGCAGGCAAGCCGCTGTCGACAAACTGCAAAGAGGCGTTTTGACTTTATTTAAAGCCGCCAAAGTAAAATATATAGAGGGTGAAGCCTCCTTTGTTTCGCCAAATTCCGTAAAAATAAACGGGGTAGAATATTCCTTCGACGCCGTAATAATAGCCGCAGGTACAAAACCCTTCTATCCACCCCCGTTTGACCAATATAAAGAATATCTTTACGACAACGGCAATATTTTCGACATAAAACAACTGCCCAAAAAGGCAATAATAATCGGCGGGGGCGTAATCGGCTGCGAATTTGCCTGCCTTTTTAACGCTTTCGGCGTTGATACAACGATAGTGGAACTTTCCCCCACAATCCTGCCTACGGAAGACGAAGGCGCGGTGAGAGTGCTCAAATCCTCTTTTGAAAAGCGCGGAATAAAAATAAAAACTTCCGCCGCCGCAAAAGATATGGCCGTGGAAAACGGCGTCAAAAAGATAATATTGTCCGACGGTCAAACGCTGGAAGCGGATTTGGTGCTGGTCGCGGTAGGCAGAACACCCGATTTGGAAAACCTAAATCTTAAGGCTGCAGGAGTGGAGTGGGACAGAAAAGGCATAAAAGTAAACCCCAAGACAATGCAAGTTAAAGACAATATTTACGCGGCGGGCGACGTCAACTGGCTGTGCCAGCTCGCTCACGCGGCCACCGCGCAAGGCGAAACGGCGGCATACAATATTATGGGTATAGCACACGAGTATGATAACAATCTCGTACCATCCGCCATATACGCCTGGCCCGAAAGCGCACGCATCGGCCTAACTTTAAAAGAGGCTTTGGCAAAAGGTCATAAGGCCAGAGCCAAAAAAATCTTTATGCTCGCCAACGGGAGAGCCGTAACCCAAGAGGAAACGGAAGGCTTCGCCCAGATTGTTGAAGATGAAGAAACGGGCTTGATACTTGGCGCACAGATAGTCGGCCCTAGCGCGGGTGAAATGATACATATACCCCTTATTGCCATGGCCACCAAAATGAAAGCCAAAGAAGCGGGAGAGCTTATCTTCGCGCACCCGACCGTGAGCGAAGCGCTTAAAGAAGCTATGCTGAAATAAAACCCAATCGGGAAACACCATATACAATAAAAAGCCCCCGCTTTTCCGCGGGGGCTTTTTAATATTTGAAATATCCGTCAGTGAACGAGCAAGCCCGCTATTATACCTCTTAAGCAGCTGGCCAATAAACCCGCTATCAAAGCCCTGAATCCAAGCCTTGAAAGATCCGCCCTTCTGTTGGGCGCTATCGCGCCGATACCGCCTATCTGTATGCCGATTGAAGAGAAATTCGCAAAGCCGCACAAAGCATAACTCAAAATGACTTTCGTCCTTAATGACATCTCCACCGTATCGCCGTTGAGTATAGAGGAGAAGTTGGCATAAGCCACAAACTCGTTTAATATCGTCTTCTCACCGACTAACTGCCCCGCCAAAACCATTTCGTCTGCGGGTACGCCCATCAGCCACGCTAAAGGCGAAAATACATATCCGAAAATTTGCTCTATCGTCAAAGCCTTCGCCATAAACCAGCCGGTAACCCACTCCACAAAGCCGCTGCACAAAGCTATCAAAGCCGTAAACGCTATCAACATCGCGGCCACGTTTAAGGCAAGCTGCAAACCGGTGGTAGTACCGTTTGAAATCGCGTCAAGCACATTCGCGCTGGGGTCTTTATAATCGATTTTGGCTACACCCAAGGTAATCGGTTTTTCCGTTTCCGGAACCATCAATTTGGAAAACATAACACCGGCCGGCGCGCCCATTACGCTGGCCGCCATAAGGTGCCCCGCTATACCGGGAACATTATCCTTAAGCATAATTATATATGCGGCCAATACGCCGCCGGCTACCGTAGCCATGCCGCCCGTCATTACGCACATAAGCTCGGACTTGGTCATCTTCTCCACATAAGGCTTAATAAGCAAAGGCGCTTCCGTCTGGCCTACAAAGATGTTGGCCGCCGCGCTCAAACTTTCCGCGCCGGAAAGCTTGCAGAGCTTGCCCAATACCAAAGCAAATACATATACCACCTTCTGCATAATGCCCAAATAGTACAAAAGCGACATTAATGCAGAGAAAAATATTATCGTGGGTATAACTTGGAACGCAAATATGTATCCCAAAGTTTCTTGCGTCGCCAAAGGCCCGAAAACCATTTCCGCGCCCGCTTTTTGGAAATCCAAAACTTTTAATATCGCGTCATTTAGATAATTGAAGACCGTAACGCCTACGGAAGTCTTCAATATCAAAACCGCAAATACTATCTGCAAGCCGAAAGCCCACAATATCGTGCGCCAGTTTATAGCTTTTCTGTTTGTACTTAGCGCGTATCCTATCCCGATAAACACAACCACGCCGATTAAAGCAGCAATGTTTGCCATTGAACAATCTCCTTATAGTGTTGAATTGATAAGACCATTCTACATTTTAAAACCGCTTAAAGCAATCACGCTTTTTTGAGTTTTCGCGCGTCTGTTAAAATATCTGTTAAAATACTATAATAAGACAAACGGAGGTTTTTATGGCGGATTTTTCTTTTGACGTAGTATCCAAGGTGGATTTAAATTTGATTGAAGAAGCAATAAGCGTGGCAAAAAAAGAAGTAACGAATAGATACGACTTTAAAGGCTCCAACCCGAATATTGAGCTCCTTCCGAAGGAAAATCTGATAAAAATAAGCTGCGGCGATGAATATAAAGTAAAAGCCTTGTACGACATTCTGCTGACGAGACTTGCCAAAAAAGGCGTGGCTTTAAAAAATTTTTACCCGCAGAAAATAGAAGCCGCTTTGGGCGGAACGGCGAAACAGGAAGTCAAAATACAACAGGGGATACCGTCCGACAAAGCCAAAGAAATAACAAAAACGATAAAAGAGGCTAAACTTAAAGTTGCGGCCTCAATACAAGGCGACCAGCTTAGAGTTACCTCCGCCTCCAAAGACGCCTTGCAGCAGACAATAGCCCTATTGAAAGGCAAGGACTTCGGGCTGGAACTGCAATTTACTAATTATAGGTAATCTTGATGAAAAATATAAAATATATCTTTTTGATTTCGGCAGTACTTTTCTGTTCCGCCAATATCTTTGCTCAAAGCGCGATGACGGAACTTACTTTCTATAAAAAACAAAGCCAAGGCGAAGACAAAAAACTCCTTGAAAGCATAGACAACCAACTCGGCGCTTGGCTGGATAAAAATTATGCCCTGCCCGGCGCAGACGACGCTTTGCTGCTTAAAGCCAGCATTGAAGTCCGAACAAAAAAATATCCCGCCGCGTACGTAACTCTGTTAAGGCAAAAATACGAGTTCCCCAATTCGGCAAACGCGCAGCAGGCCGCCTCGCTTATGAATACCGTAATAGAAAATATGCCAAAATCAACCAGAGAGAATTTAAAAAAAGCCTACGCCTTAAAATCAGTGCCGAAGAATTCAGATGACAGAATGGCCGAATTTTTGGCTTCCGCCACCAAGCTGGAAATCAAAGGCTCCTACGAGCCGCTTAACGACGAATACAGAAGCTTCTTCGCCAGATTCCCCACCTACGAGAATAAGGACAAAATGGAACTTATGCTCGGGGATTTGGAACGCTTTAACAAAAACTACCAGGCTGCGGTTATGCAGTACAAAAAAGTCTACGACATTTATCCTTCTACAAAATACAAAGCTGCATCTGTAAGAATGTTGGGCGATATTTACGCCAGCGAACTGAGGGATTACAACCAAGCCGCCTACTATTATAACAGCGTAATAAAGAACTTCCCTAACTCCATCGAAATAGCGACTACCTATAACCATATGGCTATAATGAACGATAATCAGCGCGATTATGTTTCCGCGGCGGAAAACATAACAAAAGCGGCGGAAATTTACCTTAAAAACGGGCAACGTGAAAAGGCCTATGACGCTTTTCTCTACAAAGCGCAGCTGCAGGAAAAGAAACTTAAAAACTATGCCGGCGCAGTCGATACTTTAAACAAAACAGCGCAAATATTCGCCAAAGACGAAGATAAATACATCAACTGCAAATTCCTGGCCGCAGACGTATACGCCCGCAGATTAAAAGACAATTACGGCGAGCTTAAATCTTACGAAGACATTATATCGGCCTATCCCGCTTCCAAGCAGACTCCTAAGGCCCTATACGAGGCCGGTATGACCGCGGAAAAACTCGACCAATACCAAAAAGCGAAAGATCTGTATCAGAAGCTGATAATCAACCACCCCGCCGATGATTACGCTTTAAAAGCGCAAAGAAGGATGTCAAGAGTGGAAAAACAACTCGGAACAGATGATCGGACCGCGGCTTACGGCGCCCCTAAAGACCAAACGCAAAAAGCCGCACAACCGCAAAAACAAGCCAAAGATCCCGATCAAAATATTGAGAATGAAGAAGATGAATACGATATCATTGAGGAGCTGAACTGACTTTTACCTAAATAAACCCCAATCAGCACTCCTTAAAATCTAATTTATAGATTGACATTGAATATAAAAATAAATAATACTAGGAAATAGACAGAGGTATGTTTATTTAATCTAAATTGTTATAAAATTCTGTTGAAATATTATTTGGGGAGAGTAAAAATGAAGAAATTATTTGTTTTGATAGCCGTTTGCTTATTCTTTGCGGCCTGCACCGGCACCCGCGGCCATGTAGGCGGCCAAAAAGTATGCACCAACGATTACCTTTTGGGCGTAATTTCCTTTAGCGAAATGGTAGCCCCCTGCGGCAAATAAACAAAAGCCGTGGATTACAACTAGGCGGCTTAGGCCGCCTGGTTTTTATGTCTAAAACGGCCAAGCATAAAATTTAAATGATAAAAACCCGCCTGTTAAAGGCGGGTTTATATTTGGCGCGCCCGATAGGAATCGAACCTACAACCTTATCCTTAGGACGGATCTGCTCTTCCAGTTGAGCTACAGGCGCAAAATCTATATACAAAATTATAACAATTTTAAAGCCGCGGAGCAAACTTTAAAAGCGTTAAAATATACATTCAAGCGAGAATGCTCCCCCCGCTTATAAAAACACCAAAAAAGCGCGGCCGCTTAACGGCAACCGCGCTTCTTATCGCCAAAAAAACTATTTGCTTTCGGCTTTATTCACGGACTTGGCCAAGCGCGATTTCTTCCTCGCGGCCGATTTCCAGTGTATTACGCCTTTCTTCGCGGCTTTATCTAAAGCGGAAGAGGCTTTCGCAACGCTTTCGGCAGTCTTGGTTTTGGCCACTTCTTTGGCAGCCAAACGAACGACTTTCTTTAAACCCGTATTAGCCGAATTTCTTTTTACGGACTGTCTTTGCGCTTTCAACGCACTCGTGTGACGCCCAGTTTTTAATTTTGCCATGTTTAATTACCTCTTAAATAAGTATATATATTTTATCTTTTTGTTGTATTTTATGCAATACTTTAATATCCCAGCGACGCTTTTTCTTTAAAACGCCATCGGGATAGAAATCTATCTGCTTAAAAGCGCAAGAATAACACCCTTTATCTGTATCGACGGCTCTAGTAAAGCACCGCTCTTAAAGCCCATATCTGTCTCTATTATTTTATCCACAGCACGACATAAGGCCTTTGATGAAGGCATTATATACGCCTTGGCCGCCAAACGCCCTTCCCACGGCATTAAACCCGCCGCCTGCTGCAAAGCCGCGCCCGTAAGACCTGCTTCGCTAAGCCTTTTTATCCTTAACATCTTTAACGCGCAAGCGCTTATTTTATTTAACACGCTTATAGGCTCTTCCCCGCCGTCAAGCAGCTTTTGCGCCAGCTTCAGAGCTTCACCCCGATTGCAATCCAATACGGCATTGCTAAGCGCAAAGGGGTTTTCTTCCTTGTTTAGACCAACACAGGCCAGAACATCTTCCTGACCGACGGTCTTTCCCGCTCTGTCCAACAAATAAAGGGATAGTTTCTCTATCTCCATATTTAGGGCCGACAAATCCGCGCCGACTATTTCCTGCAAGAGTATCAAAGCGTCGGGATCGATTCTCAAACCTTTATCGGACAAGTGCTCCTCTATCCAAGGGCCGAGCTGATTGCTTTTTAATTCGTCGAAGGAAACTATCACGCAGCTGTCCGAGCAGGATTCCTCCAATATTTTATCCTTCTTAAACTTCTTCGCGTCATTATGCATTATTACAAAGCAAGTGCTTTCCAAGGGGTCGGAAAGATAATTGCATAATGCTTCCAGCGCCGCTTTTTTAAGTTTATCGGCATTATCCAAAATTATCAAACGTCTTTGGCTGAACACTGGCGCCGTGCCCGCCAAGCTGAGCAAATCGCCCATATCGCAGGAGGAAGCATCCTCTTTTACATAGTTAAACTCGTCAGGCGCCAGCAGTTCCCGTATTTTTGAGGCCTCCTCTTTTTTCCGAAACACGTCCTCGCCCGCAAACAAATATACGGGCGCTAAAACGCCTTTCTTTATATCTTTGGAAAATTGCGAAAAAGTTACTCTTCCCATTTATCTGGTTATCGTAGTTTGGTCTTTATTTATCTGCGCCCTTTGGCGTATTTCACTGCCGACGGAGCCAAAACCTTCTACCGTGCGCTTTACTATCATCTTGGAAAAATTCTTCCACAAATATTCCCTCGCCTGTTCCTCCGTCATACCGCCGGGCAAAGTGGAAGCCGAATAAGTATATATTTGCTGCAAAGCGGGTTCTTCCCATACGGTCTTTTGCGTTTCTTTGTCTATGAAGCGCACCTTAAGCAATACTTCCATACGATATACCGTCGGAACCAAACGGGTATCATACTGCACGGGCACGAGGATATATCTTAATATTTCGCCCGCCAATACACCATTGGCCTGCGATTCATTGGTAATATTGTAACTTCCGTTGCGCAGGAACTCGTCCACCACTTCCATGGTAAGGCGGTCTTCCAAGGCAAACACTTCCGTACGGTTGATAAACGGACGCACGTGTATCTTGGTTATATGCTGGGGCATAATCTGCGCGTTGGGGCTGTAATACACCGGGGTATCCATCGGCGCGCAGCCAAACGCGAACAAAACAGCGAAAAAGATAAAATATTTTTTCATATTTCTCCTATGACGGCCGCGCCACGATGCTTACCATTTTGCCCGGCACGACTATTATTTTAACTATGTTCTGACCCTTGAGCAAGTTTTGTATCTTCTCGGAGCCAAGCGCCGCTTTTTCGTGCGCCGCCTTATCGGAATCGGCTGAAAGTTTTACGCGGTCTTTTATCTTGCCGTTTATCTGTACGCCGATCTCTATTTGCTCCTCCAAAAGCAGGTCTTTATTATAAGAAGGCCAAATCTCGTTCAAGAGGAAAGTTTCATGCCCCGCGTTCTGCCATATCTCTTCCGTGATATGCGGAGCGAACGGGTGCAGAAGTTTAAGGAAAACCTCAAAGCTGTTCTCGTCAACTTCCTTGTATTTTGAAAGTTCGTTAAAGTATATCATCAAAGCGGAAACCGCGGTATTGAAGCTGAAGCTTTCTATATCCTCGCTTACTTTCTTTACCGTTTTATGCTTTAAGATTTCAAGCTCTTTTGGCAGTTTAACGTCCTTTGAAACTTTCAAATCGTCCGCCCAGGAATAAACCCTCTTAAGGAACCTAGATACGCCCTCTATCCCGCGCATATCCCAAGGTTTGCTGGCGTCGAAGGGGCCCATAAACATCTCATAAGCCCTAAAGGCGTCGGCGCCGTATTCCTTTAGAATGTCGTCGGGGTTGATTACGTTCTTTTTGGATTTGCTCATCTTCTCTATCATAGAGGTAAGTTTCGCGCCGTTGGCTTTGAGCTTCGGGTTGGCGGGATCGGAGAAGTCTATTTCCTCGTAAGTATGGTAATTGCCGGCTTCGTCCCTGTAAGAGAACGCCAAAATCATACCCTGATGCCTAAGTTTGGCATAAGGCTCTTTGGTGTGCACCACGCCCAAATCGTAAAGCACTTTATGCCAAAATCTGGAATAGAGCAAATGCAGTACGGCGTGTTCGGCCCCGCCGATATAGCAGTCCACGGGTCCGTAAGCCTTTTCTATCTCTGGGTCTACCAAAGCGTTTTGGTTTTTATTGTCCATATACCTGAGATAATACCAGCAGGAACCCGCCCACTGCGGCATGGTATTGGTTTCGCGCTTGGCGGGCCCGCCGCAATGCGGGCAAGTGGTATTGACCCATTCGGTTATATTGGCCAAAGGCGATTCGCCTGTGCCGCTAGGCTCAAATTTTTCCACTTCAGGCAGTCTTAACGGGAGTTCGCTTTCAGGCAAAGGCACGACGCCGCATTTTTCGCAATGCACTATCGGGATAGGCTCGCCCCAGTATCTCTGGCGGGAGAACACCCAATCGCGCAGGCGGTAAGTCGTCTTGGCTTTGCCAAAGCCCTTTTCCTGCATATATTTTATTATCGCGGCTTTGGACTGTGCCACCCTCATACCGTTTAAGAAATCGGAATTTATCAATTCCCCGTCGCCCGTGAACGCTTTTTCCGCCACGCCCTGCTCGCTCTTGATGACTTCTATAATATCCAAGCCGAACTTTTTCGCGAAGGCATAGTCCCTGTCGTCGTGCGCGGGCACCGCCATTATCGCGCCGGTGCCGTATCCGGTAAGCACGTAATCGGCTATCCAAACGGGTATTTTTTTGCCGTTTAAAGGATTGACGGCATAAGCGCCGGTAAAGACGCCCGTCTTTTCCTTTTCGGCGTCGGCTCTTTCAAATTCGTTTTTGGCGGCGGCCTCTTTGCGGTAGGCCTCAACCGCGGCTTTTTGCTCGGGCGAAGTTATCTTTTCCACCAATTCGTGCTCTGGCGCCAATACCATATAAGTCGCGCCGAAAAGCGTATCTGGCCTGGTGGTGAAAACCCTTATGGTTTCGTCCTTGCCGTCTACCTTAAAATCCACTTCAGCGCCTTCGCTCTTGCCTATCCAGTTGCGCTGCATCATCAAAGTGGAGGCGGGCCAATCAAGGCCTTCCAAATCCTCCAGCAAGCGCTCGGCATAAGCGGTGATCTTCAACATCCATTGGCGCAAATTTTTCTTTTCTATCGGGGTTTGACAGCGTTCGCAGCGGCCGTTAAATACTTCCTCATTGGCTAGCCCCGTCTTGCAGGAAGGACACCAATTTATAGGCACCGTGCTCTGATAGGCCAAACCTTTTTTGTAAAGCTGCAAAAATATCCATTGAGTCCATTTGTAATAATCCGGGTCGGTGGTGTCTATTTCCCTGTCCCAATCGTAAGACATGCCGAAAGATTTTATCTGTCTTCTAAAATTATCTATATTTTTCTGCGTGGTAATGCGCGGGTGTACGCCCGTCGCGATAGCGTAATTTTCCGCCGGAAGGCCGAAAGCGTCCCAACCCATAGGGTGCAGGACGTCGTAACCGTTCATTCTCTTGTATCTGCTGACTATGTCCGAAGCCGTATAACCCTCCGGGTGCCCTACGTGGAGGCCTTGGCCCGACGGATACGGGAACATATCCAAACAATAAAACTTCTTGCCCGTTTTGGGTAAACGGGGCGCGGAGAAGAGTTTCGCTTTCTCCCACCTTTCCTGCTGTTTTTTATCTATTTCTTGAAAATTAGCTATTGCCATAATAGACTATTATAGCATTATACGCGCATACGCGTAAGAGAAAAGCCCTTAATTCGGATTATTTGTCCATCAAAGCTTTGTTGCGCAAAAGCCTGTGATAGCTTATGGCGAAGCGGTGCACCTCGTCCCTTATTTCCATAATGAGTTTAAGGGCGGGATCGCTTTTATCCAGCCTTATGCTTTGGGATTGATGCGGGACGAAGATTTCCTCCTCCCGCTTGGCCAGGGATATGACTTTTATGTCCAGGCCAGCCTCTTTCACCGCTTCCAGCGCGAAGGAAAGCTGCCCCTTGCCGCCGTCTATCAAAAACAAATCCGGGCGATTGTGTTCCGGCAGTTGTTTTATCTGTTCTATGCGCCTTAGGACGCTTTCTTTCATCATAAGGAAATCGTCTCCGCCCGTTTCCGGCAGTTCCGATTTTATTTTAAAGCGTCTGTAATGGGCTTTGTATTTTTCCCCGTCCACAAAGCAGACCATTCCGCCCACAGCCTGTCGGCCGTAGAGATGGGAATTGTCAAAGGCCTCTATATGGCGGATAATTTTATCGGAACGCAAAATCTCGCTCAAGCGTTTAAGTTTGTCCGCGGCTTCGATTTTCTTTTTCAGTTTATCATCTTGGTAGCGGCTGACTTTTATACGCTCGCGCATGTGGTCCATCGCGCGGGCGAAATCGCGGAATTTTGCCGCCTTTTCATACTCCATAGCTTTGGCGGCCTCGCGCATTTGCTTAAGGGATTCTTCCTTAAAAGAAGAAAAGTCGCCGCGCAGAAACATTGAAGCGCGCTCCGCTATTTCCCGATACTGTTCATAGCTGATTTTCCCGCGGCATGGCGCGGGGCACTGATCGGTGTGGTAGTATATACAGGAAAGAGATTTCTTTTCGGCCAAAGGTTTCGCCCTGCTGAAAGACCATTTGCACGGTCTTAAAGGCGCGTATTTGTCCTTCCACAAAAAATGCATCAGCCGCTTTACGTTAGATACCTTGGGATACGGCCCGAAATATTCCGCCCCGTCGGGCAGAACTTTCCTGGTTAGAGTAAGACGCGGATAATCTTCCTGCATGGTAAGTTTTATCCAAGGATAGGTTTTATCGTCCTTTAAAAGGCTGTTGAAAAACGGCTTATACTTTTTTATCAGCTTATTTTCCAATATCAAAGCATCGCGCTCGCTCACGCAGACGATAAAATCTATCTTGGCTATCAGGGGTACAAGGCTGGGTATCTTCCAGCCGCGGCTGTTCTCCGCGCCCGTCTGGAAGTACTGATGCACGCGGTTATATATATTTATCGCTTTGCCCACGTATATTACCGTTCCCGAGGCGTCTTTCATTATATAGACGCCAGGCTCCTTAGGCAAAAGGTTTAAATTAAGTTCCGCCAAAAAATATCCCCCCGCAAATATTTCCAAAAAAGCTCGGCGCTTATATCGGCGCCGAGCCTTTTCCGTTCTTAAAGCCTTTTTGCAAGCGGAGTATCCGCCCGCCGACATATCATATCTATTATATCAATATCCCGATACTATATGCCTAAAGCAGCTTGCCAGCCAAATCCGCCAAGTTGCTGCGTTCCGTCTTGGTAAAGGTTATATGGCCGTAAGTCTTTTGGCCTTTAAACCTCTCAACCAGATAGGTAAGGCCGTTGGATTCCACGTCCAAATACGGCGTATCTATCTGATACGGATCGCCCGTTACCACAACTTTCGTGCCCTCGCCCGCGCGGGAAAGGATAGTCTTTATCTCGTGCGGCGTCAGGTTCTGGGCGTCGTCGACTATCATATACTGCTTGGGCAGGGTGCGCCCGCGGATATGCGTGACGGAAGCCACTTCCAATTTGCCGCTGGTGGTAAGATAGCGCACTTCTTCTTCGCCGTCTTCCGGATTCTTCTTATTGGCGAGGAAACTTAAATTATCGTGTATGGCACCCATCCACGCTTCCAGCTTTTCTTCCATAGTGCCCGGCAAAAAGCCCAAATCCTTGCCGACGGGCACTATCGGGCGGCATACTAAAAGGCGGCGGTAAGTTTCGTCGTCAAAAGTTCTGTGCAGGCCCGTAGCCAAAGTTATAAGAGTCTTGCCCGTACCGGCGGTACCGACCAGCGTCACGAGGTCTATCCTATCGTCAAGCAAAAGCTCCATCGCGAAACGCTGTTCCTTATTTAAGGGTTTTATTCCCCAAACGACAGGCTCCTGCGAATTAAGAAGTTTAAGCATATCGCCGTTAGGCGTAACACGGCCCACGGCGGATTTCTTGCTGCCGTCATTACTTTTTAAAATCAAAAACTCGTTGGGATAATAATCGCCCTGTTTGAGCGCAAGTTCTTTATTTTTATAAAACTCATCTATTTTATCGGGCGAAATTTCCACTTCCCTGCTGCCCAAATAAAGTTCGTTATATTTAACTTTATCGGCGTTATAGTCCTGCGCGTCCACGCCGATGGCTTCCGCCTTTATCCTCAAGTTGGTGTCTTTGGATACTATTATAACTGGCTTATGGTTACTCTTGGAGCCTTCCTTCTTATGATAAAAATATGCGGTGTTTAAAATATCGTTATCGGCTTTATGGAAGGTAAAACCGGTGGGCAGAATATTCTCTTTTGGGAATTCCACCTTCAAAGTGCCGCCGCCTTCCAGTTTGACGCCTTGGCCTAGTTTTCCTTTCTTGCGAAGTTCGTCCAAATGCCTGGAAACCAGCCTCGCGTTCTTACCCCTTTCATCGGCCAGCGTTTTGAAGTTGTCAAGCTCCTCTATAACAATCATAGGAATAACTATGTCGTTATCGGCGAACCTATCAAGCGCCTGCGGATCGTGCAGAAGAACATTGGTATCAATGATGTAGATTTTTTTCATTGTATGGGCCTCCTCGGCGAAATTACCTTCCCTTAAACAAATTATAAACCGTAATTTTCCGCTTGTAAAGTGTTTCGCGCATATTGTAGCATATTGAAGATGAACAGATATCTTTGTATTCACGGACACTTTTACCAACCGCCGCGCGAGAACCCTTGGATAGACGAAATAGAAATACAGGAAAGCGCGCGGCCTTTCAAGAATTGGAACGAACGCATCAGCGCGGAGTGTTACCACGCCAATGCCTATGCCAGGATTTTCAATAATCGCGGGCAGATAAAAGACATCGTAAACAATTACTCAAAAATAAGTTTCAACTTCGGCCCGACTTTGCTTTCCTGGCTGGAAAAACACGACAAGGAAACCTATCAGGCCATCTTGACCGCAGACGAAAAAAGCAAGGAAAACTTCGGCGGACACGGCAGCGCCATAGCGCAAGTATACAACCACATAATTATGCCTTTGGCCGACGACAGGGATAAACTGACTCAAATAATTTGGGGGATAAGAGATTTTGAGCTGCGTTTTAAAAGAAAGCCCGAAGGCATGTGGCTTGCCGAAACGGCGGTAAACACCAAAACGCTGGAGCTTCTCGCCGAGAACGACATTAAATTTACCATACTGGCGCCCAGCCAATGCGCCGCCATACGCAAAATAGGCGATAAAGACTGGAGGAGCCAAAGCGGCGCGAAAGTGCCGCCCTATAAACCTTATTGGTGCAATCTGCCCTCTGGCAAGAAAATAGCTTTGTTCTTTTACGACGGGCCAATCTCGCAGGGCATAGCCTTCGGCGACACTTTAAGAAGCGGGGAAAAATTCGCCGCGCGTTTACTTTCGGTGTTTCAGCCTACAAACGAACCACAGCTTGTCCATATCGCCACCGACGGCGAAACTTACGGCCATCACCAAAAATTCGCGGAAATGGCACTTGCTTACTGCATAGATTATATCGAACACAACAAGCTGGCCAATATGACCGTATACGGCCAGTACTTGGAAATGTTCCCGCCTCAAGAGGAAGCCAAAATTTTCGAAAATACGGCCTGGAGCTGCGCGCACGGCGTCGGCCGATGGGAAAACGACTGCGGCTGCAACAGCGGCGGGCACCCCGGCTGGAATCAACAATGGCGCAACCCTTTAAGGAAAGCTTTGGACTTCGTAAGAGATTCTTTGCGCCAAACTTTCGAGCAAAAAGGACCTCTCTACTTTAAGGATATTTGGACCGCGCGCAACGCCTATATAGAAGTTATAGAGAACAGGGACAAGGCGGAACAATTCCTTAAGGAGTACGGCACGCAGCAGGCTTTGCAGGAGGCCTCAAGCGCGCTTAAACTTATGGAGATGCAGAGAAACACCCTCCTGATGTATACCAGCTGCGGGTGGTTCTTTGACGAAATATCCGGCATAGAAACCGTACAGATTATGGCCTATGCCAAAAGGGCGATAGAATACAATAAAGCCCTAACCGGCCAAGATATAGAGGAAGAATTCGTAAACAAGCTCGCGCTCGCGCCCAGTAACATAAAAACTTTCGGCAACGGCGCCAATGTATATAAAGCTTTGGTTATTCCTTTGCAGGTGGATATGAGAAAAGCGGCGATAAACTACGCCATTTCCTATCTGCTGGACGAAATGCTCTTCGGCGATTCCATTTATTCCTATAATATCAGCAATCACAAAGCCGAAGTTACAAGACAAGGCAAAGCCAAATTGGTAACCGGTTACGGAGTATTTACCTCCCGTCTTACTTTGGACAGCCGCTCAATAAGTTTCGCCGTATTGCATACCGAAGGCGACGATATAACCGCGGGCGCAATTTACGGAAAGACGGACAATCTGGAGCAAATCAAAGAGGCTTTCATCTTCGGCGATATTGAAAACTGCAAAGCCTTGATAAAGGCGTCTTTCGTCGACGTAATGAGCATTAAAGATTTGCTGAAAGGCAAACAGGGGCAGATATTGGCACAAGCGGTGGAAAATTCAAAAAAGAGAATCCGCAATTCCTACTCAACATTATTCGAACAGGAAAAAGGTATTTTCAATTATCTCTACCGTTTGAACTTACCGATGCCGGATTTATTTGTAAATCTGTCGGCCTTCGCAATAAATCAGAATATTAAAACAGAACTGAAGAAAGACCCAGTCAATACCGCCAAAATAGCCGAACTTTTGAACTACTTCGACAAAATGCCCGGCAAATTGGAAAAGGACGGCATCAATAAGATACTTACCAAAAAGCTCAAATTGATGACGGAGGCTTTCAACACAGATCCGCTGGATCTGAACAAAAGTTCGAAGATGATAGAACTGCTTTCTTTTGCGGAGATGTTCAATTTCCCGATAGATTTGTCTTTCGCGCAGAATACGGTATTTTCCGTATATAAAAATTTACCGGAACACATCAAGCAAAACCAGTTGATAAAGGTATTATGCCTTAAACTAAACTTAAATTTAGATTAGGAGAGTAAAAATGCCAAACCCTTCATTACCACGGCAGACGGGCACAAGACAAAGCCCGCAGGAAAGAGTAAAAAACTTTAACGAAGTCGCCCAAGGCTTGGATAAAGAACACGCCCTTGAGGAGGCTTCCCGCTGTTTAAACTGCAAGAATCCGCGTTGTCAGGCGGCTTGCCCGGTAAACGTGCAGATACCGTCTTTTATACAGCTTTTGTTGAAAGACGATGTTAAAGGGGCCGTATCCAAAATTATGGAAACGAGCCTCTTGCCCGCCGTATGCGGACGCGTCTGCCCGCAGGAAAAATACTGCGAGGGCGCCTGCGTTTTAAGAGAAAAATTCGGATCCGTCGCCGTCGGCCTTCTTGAAAGATACACCGCCGACGCCGCCCGCAAACAAGGTTTGGTCACGCCGCCCACCCCCGCGGAAGCAACGGGCTTTAAAGTGGCGTGCGTAGGTTCCGGGCCCTCCTCTTTGGCCTGTGCGGCCGAACTTAAAAGAAGAGGCCACGACGTTACAGTCTATGAAGCTCTGCACGATTTCGGCGGGGTATTAAGGTACGGGATACCCTCTTTCAGACTCCCGAGGGAAATCATCAGCGAGGAGGTAAAAACCGTAAAAGCGATGGGCGTAAAGTTTGAGCAGGACGTCCTTATCGGCGCGGTAATCAGCATTGAGGAACTCCTTAAAGACTTTGACGCCGTCTATATCGGCAGCGGCGCGGGCCTGCCCACAATGGCGGGCGTACCCGGCGAAAACGCCGTCGGAGTATACAGCGCCAACGAATTTTTGACAAGAATAAATTTGGTCAAAGCCTATGAGTTCCCGAAAGCGGACACGCCCGTAAAATTGGGCAAGCGTGTAATAGTCTTGGGCGGCGGCAACAGCGCCATGGACGCGGCGCGCTGCGCAAGAAGACTAAACCCCGAAAGCGTAACCGTCGTTTACAGACGCAGCCGCGCGGAAATGCCCGCCCGCGAGGAAGAAGTAGAAAATGCTATGGAAGAAGGCGTCAAATTCGAGTTCCTTACCATACAAAAGGAAATACTTACCAATGAGCAAGGGCACGTAATAGGGCTTAAATGCCTTAAAGCAGAACTCGGCGAGCCCGACGCTAAAGGCAGAAGACGCCCCGTCCCCGTAGAAGGTTCCGATTTCGTAATAGAGGCCGACAGCATAATAGTAGCCATAGGCCAAAAGCCGAATCCGATTATCCCTAAAACCACACCCGGCCTTAAAATGACCGACCGCGGCACCCTGGAGCTGGAAGCCGACGGGCAAAGCAGCATAAAGGGCGTATTCGGCGGGGGCGACATCACAAGAGGCGGCGCAACCGTACTATTGGCTATGAAAGACGGCCTTGAAGCGGCCGCCAAAATAAGCCAATATCTTTCCGACAAAGAACCAAAAGGCGGTAAATAATATGGAAAAGTATACTATCGTAAACAAAAGGAATATATCCGATACAATCTGCGAGTTTGAAATATATCAGCCTTTGATAGCTTCCAAAGCGAAGGCGGGGCAGTTCATAATTTTAAGAGGCGAGGAACTTGGCGAACGCATACCCGTAACCCTTGTCGACTGGAACGCCGAAAAAGGCACCATAAAAGCCATTATTCAAGCCATCGGCAAATCAACCTTGATGTTCAACAATCTAAAGCAGGGCGACAGATTTTTGACCGTCGCGGGCCCGCTTGGCACCGCGCTTGAGATAAAAAAATACGGCACCGTAGCGGTGGTGGGCGGCGGCGTCGGCATAGCGGAGATACTGCCTATCGCCAAAGCTTTCAAAGAAGCTGGCAACAGGATAGTATCTATACTGGGCGCACGCACTAAAAATCTTTTGATACTTGAAGAGGAAATGAAAGCGATATCCGATGTTACCGTCGTCGCTACCGATGACGGCAGTTACGGCCAAAAAGGATTGGTTACCGACGCTTTAAAGACTTTGCACGAATCGGGCGAAAAGATAGATGCTGGCTTTATAATCGGCCCTATACCGATGATGAAGTTCACCGCTAAACTGATGAAAGAGCTTGGGATAAAACCCTTTGCCTCTTTAAACCCGATTATGCTTGACGGTACGGGAATGTGCGGCTGCTGCAGAGTGATAGTCGACGGCGAGACGAAATTCGCCTGCGTCGACGGGCCTATGTTTGAAGCTTCAAATATAGATTTCGATAACCTTATGAAGCGTACCAGCGAATATAAGCCAGAAGAAAAACAATCGCTTGAGCTTTACGAACGCGACCATAAATGCAAAATAGGTTTACATTAAACGCTGAAATAGCTAATACAAAAACCCCCGCACGAAGCGGGGGCTTTTTAAATGATATTCCCTTAAAGAGGGATATTGCCTTTTTGCGGATTATTTTTTGGATCTCTCTTATTCTTGAGTATCCTAAGCGCCCTTATAATGCGCTGACGCGCATTGGAGGGTTCTATAACCTCGTCTATAGAGCCTGTCGAGGCCGTCTGATAAGGAGAGGCAAATTTCTCCGCATACTCTTTTGTCAGACGTTCTTTTATTTCCTCAACTTTATCTTTCGGGGCGGCCTTTATATCCTTGGAGTATAGTATTTCTATCGCGCCCCTGGGGCCCATAACCGCAATTTCCGCCGAAGGCAAAGCGAAGTTAAAATCGCCCCTTAAATATTTGGAGCTCATCGCTATATACGCCCCGCCGTAGGCCTTTCTTAAAACCAAAGTAATCTTAGGGACGCTTGCTTCGGAATAGGCATAAAGCAATTTGGCGCCGTGCCTGATAATGCCGCCGTGCTCCTGTTCCACACCGGGCAAATAGCCACCGATGTCCACTAAAGTAAGTATCGGTATATTAAATGCATTTAAGAACCTTACGAACCGCGCCGCTTTATCGCTGGCGTGCAAGTCCAAAGCGCCGCCCAAATGGTCGGAATTATTGGCTACCACGCCGACCACTTCCCCGCCCATGCGTATAAAACCGACTACCACGTTCTTGGCGAAATCGCGGTGTATCTCGAAGAATTTATTTTCGTCGGCTAGCTCCCAAATCACATGCTGTATTCTAAAGGGCATTTTCGGGTTCATTCCCGCGACC
The DNA here is from genome assembly GCF_959605025.1 of Candidatus Proelusimicrobium volucris. Taxonomy (NCBI): domain Bacteria; kingdom Pseudomonadati; phylum Elusimicrobiota; class Elusimicrobia; order Elusimicrobiales; family Elusimicrobiaceae; genus Candidatus Proelusimicrobium; species Candidatus Proelusimicrobium volucris. The sequence continues at coordinate 90,739 of NZ_CAUHCY010000006.1, forward strand.
TTTTCCAAGAAAGGGGTTTTCCTGTCTGGCGAATCTATCGTGCTGGTGCTGAGGGGTTTCTCAAAGCAGTTCTGGGGCAGGAAGGTGAGCAAATCCCTTAGCTGCCTGAAGCAGTCTTGCTCGCTGTTGGCCACCATATGGCATACGCCGCTCTTTTGGCTGTGGGCCTTGCTGCCGCCCAAGGTATCAAAGTCGACGTCCTCGCCCGTCGCCGATTTGACTACGCCCGGCCCCGTAACGAACATATGGCTTATGCCATCGACCATAAAGATATAATCCGTCAAAGCCGGCGAATAGACAGCGCCGCCCGCGCAAGGCCCCAAAATAACTGAAATCTGCGGTATCACGCCGGAGGCTTTTACGTTCCTGTAAAATATCTCGCCGTAACCGTCAAGGCTGTCTACGCCTTCCTGTATTCTGGCGCCGCCGCTGTCCAAAAGCCCGATGACAGGTATTTTTGCTTCAAGAGCCAAATCCATTATATAGGCTATCTTTTGTGCGTGCGCAAGGCCCAAAGAACCGCCAAGCTGCGTGAAATCCTGTGCGAATATCGCCACTTCGCGCCCGTTTATTCTGCCAAAACCGGTTATTACGCCGTCACCTTTCAAGTCCTTATCTTTTATGCCGAAATCGGTACATCTGGATTTGGCTAAAGTGCGGATTTCAAAAAAGCTGTTTTCGTCCAAAAGATATTGCAATCTCTCTCGCGCGGTGAATTTTCCCTTCTTCTTTTGCGCTTCAACTTTATCGGCGGGGCTGGTGCGCGCAGCCTCAATATTCTTGCGGAAAATCTTTATGCTTTGCGCCACTTCCTCTTCTTTATTGGATTTGGTTTCCTTAACTTCTTTTACCGCCGCGTCTTTTGCGCCCGAGTTTTTAGTTTCCTTCTTCACTGCTTCTTCCATAAAAACCTCTCTATAAAAGCGGAGCCTCGCTGGCTATCGCGAGTTTATAGCCCCCGTCTAAATCTTTAATGTCTATTTGGACCTTCGGACTTCCAAGCCTTGCCCATAAATCCAATGCTCTGCCGTAAAACTGCAGACGCCCGTTTATAAATCTTATATCTCTTGTATCCAGGGAAAGGCCCACTCCCATAAACTTAAGCACGGCCTCTTTCTTCGCCCACAATTCGGTAAGAAAAACCGGCGCGGTAGAAGACAGTTCATCATCGCCGAAACTTTGCTTCATCCACGCGGTGCTGCGCGGTTCTATTACTTCCATATCCACGCCTATACCCATGCCGGCCGTAGCTATCGCCGCGGCGGCGAAATCCCCGCTGTGCGTAATCGATACCGGCAGGCTGCATCCGCCTGGCACGCCCAATATCGGCTGGCCGGAAGTGCGGTTCACCACTTCTATCTGCCTGATGTCAAATATGAAAAATCCGCTGGCCAGTTTCTTTAAAGCGTAGCGCCCGCCGAGCCATTCCCGGCGGCGCTTTTCCACCTTAAAACCGTTATAGGTTTTTAACTCCCTAGGGCTAAGAAACTCCTCTGCGGGCGGAAGTTTATCCAACTCCACTATTTTAAGTTTATAGCTCATTTAATCTCCGCGCTTAAGCAAAACTCCGCCCGAAACGGGCGGAGTATATTTACTGTCCTATCATCTGATAATCGGAAAGTTCTATCCACAGCTTGCCGTTCTCGTCGAAAACGAAGCCGTCATACATGCTCTTGCCTTCTATATTCTTGCCGGTAAACACCGCCAAAGTATACAGTTTATTGGGGGCTTCGCCTTTGCCGTGTATGTACACCTTGCCGATTGAATCGGGCAGGGTCATACGGTTTTCTATCGCCAAGTCGCGGTATCCGCAAGTCTGGAAGCACGCCTCAATAAGCATAGGATAGGCGATAAGATGTTTGGGCCCGTCGTGGAACAATACCTGCGAGGGCTTTTCGTAGACGCCCAAAACGGCATTGTCGTCAAGTTTCATTATCCCGCCCAAAACCTGGAAGGACGGCCCGTGGAAATATTTGGAATAAATCTCTTCCTTGCTGACGGCCATTTCCCCGCCGTCTAAATTAACTTTGTCTTTATACTGATTCCACTTGCTTTCAAAATGTTCCAATACCCTGGCGGTGAAATGGCGGCGCGTGCTGCCCATCTTAACGCCCTTGCTGTTTATAAAATCAGATTCGATTTCCATCGACACCTTTCCGCCGTCGTTCACGCCTTTGATGCGTACGCTTTGCGGGCGGCGCCTTAAAAGTTTTATCGGCAAGTAGAAATGCACGTCTTCCAAACCTTGAGGGATTTTTCCTTCAAGCATTGAAGCCGTTTCCATAAAAGTTTCGATACCCATAACGCCCGGCACATAAGGCGTGCCCTCAATCGCGTGATCGAAAAGAAAGGGATATTCCGCGTTAAAGGTGTTTTCCGCCGCTATTTCTTTACCCGCGGCGAGGTTCTTTACTTCCCCCAAAAAAAAGTTTTCCGTCTCATCCTGCGGCTGTTTTACGCTTTCGGAGCTATCCTCCGTAGCGGCGGGAGTACCGCTCTGTCCGCCATTGCCGCCGGAGGGGGTATTCCCCCCCTCCTCGGCTTCATCTTCAAGAATGAAAGGATCGTTTATCCTAATCTGTTTATCCCAGTCCAAATTGCCCAAGTCGTCGGTGAGGACGATTTCCGGCACGCGGCCGTAGACAATCTCGTTAAGGAATATCTGCATACCGTCGTAAGGATCTACGAACTTAAGCCCCTGCGAAGTTAAAAATTCCACTACGCCCGGTCTTACGCCCATACCCACGCTGGCATACGCGCTCATATCAATGCTGACGGCTCTCTGTCCTTGGTTCTGCAAGGAAATGCAGAGTTTGGCCAAGAAGTCGTTGGCGCTTGCATAGTCGCTCTGGCCCAAGTTGCCGTATTTGCCCGCTATCGAAGATGCGAAAGCGTAGAAGCCCGTATCCTTTACGAAGTTCAACGCCACAAAAGCCGCGGCGCTTGTCGCCTTGATGTCAAACGTTCTGTAATACTCATCGGTAGTTTTATCCGTAAAGAGTTTGGATCTCTCAAACCCGGCGAAGTGTATCAAGCCGTCTACTTTGCCGTACTTAGCTTTTATCTTCGTTACGACATCCTTCATCATGCTGCCGTTGGTAACGTCGCACTGATAATAGTCCACATCGCCGCCCAAAGCCTTTATCTTCTGCATATTCTTGTAGAGGGTTATGGAGTCTTTTACCTTTCCAAACGCTCTTTCAAGCATTACGGGGGTGGCGCGTACGGTTTTGTCCGCCTTCATTTCAAGCCACATCTTATTCTTTAATTCTTTAAGTTCGGCTTCGTTAAGGGTGGCCCAATACGGAGTCTTATCGGTGAGCTCGATAATATCAAGTATCAATACTCTGGCTTTATATTGGGATGCCAATTTCTGCGAAAGTATCGCGCCCAAACCTCTGCCGGCACCGGTGAAAGCTACCGTCTTGCCAGTCAAGTCCATATGTTTTTTGCTCATATTGAGCTTTCTGGGCAGGGAGAACATCGTGCTTCTCTTGCCTTGATAATAGCTTATCATGGCTCTGTCATCGCCTTTAAGAAGTTCATATATAGTCTTTTCAGCCATATACTCGGCTTCCGCGGTAGGTTCAAAGTCCATAATCTTGGTAAATACACCGCCTATCTCATAGAAGTCTTTCCTTAAGCAGTTGGCCGCACCGCAGACTGAACCTATCGTAGGGCTGATAGCCTCTTTCGTCTTATAAGCAAAAGCTCCGTCTACTTTAAACACAACCGATAAGAACGTATCGGCGTCATCGCGTTTGGACATATCCTTTACAAATATCTTGCTGGCCATAAACAAAGGCATAAGGAATTTGGTCAAGTCCGCATGCGGGTTAATCTTCTTGTCATATTTCTTAATTGAGCAAGGTAACAAGTATACTATACCTTGCACCTGACCGGGGTTTTCCTTTGCGTATTGCTCCAACGCGGAGGTAGTTTCCTCAAGGCTGTCCCAGTTGACTATCGTCGTATTTTTGCTGCGCGTTTTAAGAGTGGTAAAGATATGCGTCTTTACGCCCTGCTCTTTAAAAGCGTCGACATAAGCCCTTGTTAACGCTGCACTGTCGGAGAATATCAATACCGTCCTGTCGGCCGAAAGCCTGCGATTGGCTTCCGCGGACAAAGGCGCATCAACCAAAGTGGGGATAAAGCGGAGTTTCTTATTATGGGAATCTTCGCCTTCATACTGTTTGGGCTCGCTCGGCGCCGCCGCTTGCGCGGGGGCTTCAGCTTTTACTTCCGTACTCTGGGCGGATTGGCTCTGCGCTTGAGGCGCAGGTTCCGCGGCAGGCGCGGCAGCCGCCTTTGAAGCGCTTAAAGCATAGTTGATACAATGTCTTATCGTCGGATAATCTTTAAGCTGTATGCCCTCGGCTTGAGGCAAGTTGTACATCTCTCTCATTGCCGCGAACAGTTCGGCTTGTTTTACCGTATCGATACCCAAATCCGCTTCCATATCGAGGTCGAGCTCAAGCATATCTTTCGGGTAGCCGGTTTTTTCAGATATTAAATTGACTATTTCTTCCGTTACCGTAGCTTCGTCAAGTTTCTTGGCGGGCGCGGCGGAAACCGCAGGCGCCGCCGCAGGCTGCGCAACGGGGCTCTCAGTTACGGGAGCCGCAACGGGAGCAGGTGTTGCCGCAGGCGCCGTTTGTACAGGGGCCGTTACAGTCTGTACGGGCTCGGCCGCGGGGGCGGCAACAGGGGCAGAGGCTTGCGCCGGTGCCGCTGAAGCGCTTAAAGCATAGTTGATACAATGTCTTATCGTCGGATAATCTTTAAGCTGTATGCCCTCGGCTTGAGGCAAGTTGTACATCTCTCTCATTGCCGCGAACAGTTCGGCTTGTTTTACCGTATCGATACCCAAATCCGCTTCCATATCGAGGTCGAGCTCAAGCATATCTTTCGGGTAGCCGGTTTTTTCAGATATTAAATTGACTATTTCTTCCGTTACCGTAGCTTCGTCAAGTTTCTTGGCGGGCGCG
>NZ_CAUHCY010000007.1:0-71834 GCF_959605025.1 Candidatus Proelusimicrobium volucris
TATTTTGGCCGCCGTGGCATTGCCGCAATATTTTAAAGCGGTAGAAAAATCCAGATCGTCCGAAGCGCTCTCTGTTATGGGCTCTATCGCGGCGGCTATGGAAAGAGGCAGATTGGTTGACAGCCAAAATAAATATCCCGCTGGATGGGACGAATTGGATATCGAGTTCGCCAATGTAGACGGTTCCAAAGCTACTGGTGCGTCTGCTCTTACCACAAATAACTTTAAAATAGAAGTTACTTGGGGCGGAACCCCCAGCGGCGGAGCAACGGATACCAATGTCGTAACGGCTACCAGACAAGGTTCCTCGGGATATGAGCTCACAAGGAATTTCTATACCGGTAAAGTTACTTGCTCCGAGGGAGATGGCACTGCCGGTTCAAGCGTAAGCGGTATTTGCAAATCGCTCGGTTTGCCGACTGCTACAGGCGACTAATACTGATAATCAAAACAGCTTTGGTACTATAATCATATAGTACCCTCCTAAGGGGGGAGGCGCAAGCCTCCTCTCTTTTTGTTTTGGTTTTGTATTTTTAGCGTATAAAGCAAAGAACGCTCGGCTTTTAAGGCCGAGCGTCTTTATTTTTGTTATCAAGCGTATTTTATTTGCTTTAAAAAGGCTCTAAACTTCGCCCAATTCCTTTTTTAGATACTTGCCCGTATAGGAGCGGGGGCAGGCCATAATATCGCGGATATTGCCCTGCGCGACAATTTCTCCGCCCTTGTCGCCGCCTTCGGGGCCGAGGTCTATAATATAATCGGCCGTTTTGATTATATCAAGGTTATGCTCTATTACCACCATTGTATTGCCCTGGTCGCTCAGGCGGTGCATAACTTTAAGCAATTTGTCTATATCGGCAAAGTGCAGGCCTGTGGTAGGCTCGTCTAGGATATAAAGAGTATTGCCCGTATCTCGCCTTGAAAGTTCGTCGGCCAATTTGACTCTTTGCGCTTCGCCGCCAGAAAGAGTGGTGGAGCTTTGCCCCAATTTGATGTAGCCCAGGCCTACGTCCTGCAAAGTTTTTAGGATATTTTTGATTTTGGGTATTGCGTCGAAAAACTCTACCGCTTCGTCCACGCTCATATCCAAAACTTCGGCGATATTCTTGCCTTTGAATTTTACCTGCAAAGTATCTTCGTTAAAGCGTTTTCCGCCGCAGGCTTCGCATTTGACGTATATATCGGGCAGGAACTGCATTTGTATCTTCAAAATACCGTCGCCTTGGCAGTCCTCGCAGCGGCCGCCCTTTACGTTGAAGGAAAATCTGCCCGGTTTATAGCCGCGGCGTTTCGCCTCCGGCATTTGCGCGAACAGCTCCCTTATGTGGGTATAAGCACCCGTATAAGTTGCTGGGTTTGAGCGCGGCGTTTTGCCTATCGGGCTTTGGTCTACAATAATTATCTTGTTGATATGCTCAAGCCCTTTTATGGCGTCGTGTTCGCCGGGGGCGTCTTTGGCGCCGTAGAATTTCTTTGCCAAAGCCCGATATAAAATATTGTGCACCAAAGTGGATTTGCCCGAGCCCGATACGCCCGTTATCGCGACGAACAAGCCCAAAGGTATTTTTACGTTAATGTTTTTTAGGTTGAATTGTCTGGCGCCCTTTATCTCTATCCATTTCTTTCCCGGCTTTTGCGGATTAAGATTGGGCAGGATTTTCTTCTTGCCGCTGAGGTATTGGGCGGTAATGGAATTTTCGTCCTTCAAAAAATCTTTTAAGGGGCCTTGCGCCGTTATATTGCCGCCGTGTTCGCCCGCACCGGGGCCGAGTTCGATAAGGTGGTCGGCCGCCAGTATGGTGTCTTTATCATGTTCCACTACGATAAGGGTATTATCCAAATCGCGCAGGTTTTTAAGCGTTTCGATAAGCCTGTCATTATCGCGGCTGTGCAGGCCGATGGTAGGCTCGTCCAGTACGTAGAGTACGCCCGTAAGCCCGCTGCCTATTTGCGTAGCCAAGTGTATTCTTTGCGCCTCGCCGCCCGATAAGGTTTGCGATTTCCGCTCCAGCGTAAGATAATTAAGCCCGACGCTGTTTAAAAAGCCGAGCCTTGCCTTGATTTCTTTTAATACTTGTTTGGCGATAAGCTCTTCCTTCGCGTTTAATTTTAAGTTGTTTACAAAATCCAAAGCCGCGCTTACCTGCATAGCCGATATTTGAGCTATATTCTTGCCGTTGATGTAGACCGATAAAGCCTCGGGTTTAAGTCTGGCGCCTTTGCAGACGGGGCAGGTGACCTCGTGCATAAAGCGGTTGTAGACTTCCTCTTTGACAAATTCGCTCTCGCTTTCGCTGTGGCGGCGTTTTAGATTGCCGATTACGCCTTCAAAAGGGACCTCCTTGGAGCTGAACGCGCTTTGATACAATACGTCATCACCGCCGTAGAGCAAAATTTCCTGCTGGCGGCGCGAAAGATTTTTCCAAGGTTTGTTCATAGGTATTTTCTGCGCTTTGCAGACGGAGTGTAAAATCTCGTAATAATAGCCCGACCAGGAATTCTTCCAGCGGTTTGTCCTGTTGGTTACGGGGTTGTCCCACGCGGCGAGCGCGCCTTCGTTTATGGAAAGGGAATCGTCGGGCACGACCAAATTTTCGTCTATTTCTATTTTAATGCCCAAGCCGTTGCATTCGGGGCAGGCGCCCTGCGGCGCGTTGAAGGAAAACAATCTCGGCTCCAAATCGCCGAAGCCTATACCGCAGACGGTGCAGGCATTATTTTCGCTGTAAGTAAATTCCTCTTTGCCCTTCCTTACTTTGACAAGCCCCTTGGAGTATTTTACCGCAAGTTCCAAAGCGTCGGTAATGCGTTCTCTGTCGGAGGGGTCTATGTAAATTTCGTCTATCAGCAAATCAAGGTCGTGCTTTTTGTAGCGTTCGAGCTTGGGGGGATTGGCGAGGTCGAAAAGTTCGCCGTTGTAAATTATCTTTACGAAACCCTCTTTTTTAAGACGGTTGAAAAGCTCCTCGTAAGTGCCCTTCTTGCCCTGTATTACGGGCGCGCAAATCATTACGGTTTGTTGGTCGAATTTGGTTAAAATGTCTTTTGTTATCGCCGCTATCGACCATTGTTCCACCGGCCTTCCGCATTGCGGGCAGTGTCTGTGGCCGATACGCGCAAATAAAAGACGGAAATAATCGTATATCTCCGTTACCGTCGCCACGGTGGAACGCGGGTTGCGGGAGGGGTTTCTCTGCTCGATGGAAATCGCGGGCGAAAGGCCGTCTATCATTTCCACGTCGGGCTTTTCCATAAGTTCCAAAAACTGTCTGGCATAGGCCGACATACTCTCCACGTATCTTCTCTGCCCCTCGGCATAGATGGTATCAAAAGCCAAAGAGCTTTTGCCCGAGCCCGAAAGACCCGTTACCACCACCATTTTGCCTCTTGGTATTTTTAAACTGATATTTTTAAGATTATTCGTCTTGGCGCCGGTAATAGTGATATATTTCATAATTAAAATTATATAATTTATAAAAGAATAGTGAAAACTCGGACGATGTGGAATTAAAACGGTTCCGATTTTCGCGGGGAATTTGCATACGTGAATATATTTAACAGGAAGAATGTCATCGTCGGCCTGACCTGCCTTTTGTCGGTATCCGTGGTCGGCTGGCTGATTTATGACGCTAAAGACAATTTTATAAGGATATGGAACGAGGTCAATACCTTGTATTTGGTTTTGGCTTGTCTGTCTTCCGCGGCGATTTATGTTTGTATGGGGATGTCGCTTTGGGAAACGCTAAAACTGTTGGGCCAAAGAATAAATTTGGGCGCGGCCATAAGCATAGCTTTCGTTTCCACTACGGTAAATTATTTGGTTTCTACTATGGGAGTGAGCGGCTTCGCCTTAAGGGCGCATTTGTTGGGTAAGCGGAACGTGCCGCTTGGCGCGAGCGTGATGTCGAGCATAGTTATAAGCGTGCTTTTGTACTTCGTGCTGATAATTATTATCTTGCAGGGATCTCTTTTGCTGATTTTGTCTCATCACGCAGCGCCGGGGCAAATGCTGCGGAATTTTATTCTTGTAGTTGTAATCGCGGGTATTGGCGCTTTGGTTACGGGATTTTTGTTCAATAACGAGTTCCGCTATAAAGGCATAAGGAAAATCTTTATGCTTATCAATAAAGTGATTTACAATTTGTTTGGCGCTTTGATACCTAAAAACAATTATTCCGCCTTTACCAAACAGCTCGACAACGGCATAAATACAATCCATAACAATAAATTGAAACTCAGCCGCGCGATAGCCTATATTTGCGGCGATTGGATTTTTACGATACTTATTTTATATTTGGCTTTTATGGCGGTAGGCATAAAAATATCTATAGGCGTGCTTTTGGCTGGCTTCGCGGTAGGTATGGCGACGACGCTTATCCCAATATTGCCCGGCGGTTTGGGTGCTATGGAAATAGCGATGACGTCCGTCTTCTCCCAAATGGGGATAGATTGGGATTCCGCGCTTATGGCTTGCCTTATTTACAGGGTGGTGTATTATATAATACCGGGCATAATAAGCGTATTTGTGTATTGGGGGTTGAAACTTTCCGAGCCTATGGCCATGACCAAAAACAAAGCCAAGGAGTATATGGACAATGAAGCAGAAAATTGAAAAATCGGAGCCGCAAATTTCAAGCAGTTCTTACGTGCATGAGCGTGCCGTACTTATAGGGAAAGTAACACTGGAAGATAATACCTCTGTATGGCCCAATGCGGTATTGCGCGCGGATATCGCCGCCATAAAAATAGGGCGCGGCAGCAATGTGCAGGACAATGCCTGCATACACGTGGATTTCGATAAACCGGCCCTGATAGGCGAAAATGTTACCATCGGGCATAATGCGGTGGTGCACGGCGCGAAAGTCGGCGATAATACGCTTATCGGAATGGGGGCTGTTGTAATGGAAAGCGAAATCGGCCCCAACTGCATTATAGCCGCGGGCAGCGTATTGCCGGCGGGTAAAAAGATAGAAGCCGGCAGTATGGTAATGGGCGTGCCGGCAAAAGCGGTGCGCAAATTGAGCGCCGAGGAAATTGCCAAAATAAAAGAAAACGCCGAGGTCTATGCCAAATTAGCCGGCGTCTATAAGAAAAGTTGCAAGGAGTATTAATTGGCCAAAATAGTTATGATAGAGGATTCCAAAATCCTCGGAAATGCTTTGAAAGGCGCTTTGGAACTTAAAGGGCACGAAGTCGTTTGGGTAAATGACGGGCGTTCGGCATTCCAAACGGTTAAAAAGAATAAACCAGATATAATTCTGCTTGATTTAATGCTCCCGCACATAAGCGGCTTTGAAATATGCAAAGCCGTCAAAAGCGACGGGGCCTTGTATAAAACGCCGATAGTTATAATGTCCACTTTGACTGGCGGGGAAGACAGGGAAAGAGCAGCCGCCGCCGGCGCAAATCACTTTATAGCCAAACCCTATGATTTGAAGCTAACTTTGGCGGAAATAGAAAAATATATCCCTAAGAAAGGAGTTTAGATTTATATGAAATTTCGTATTATAAGAAATCAAAAAGTAGTTACTGATGCTGACTTCGCCGAGGCTCTAAATATGCAATGCAAAATATTGACCTCTATGTTTAGAAGGTCAAAAGAGTACTTTCCTCAAGATTCTTACTTTCAGCTTACTTATGAGGAACAACGCGACCTGGTAAAAAACTATTGCTTTACCCATGCCGAACGTTTGAGATACGCCAAAAGGCTGCCTTTTGTCTTTACCAAAAGCGCCATAGTTATGATGCTTTGCATTTTAAGGAAAAATCCGATGGCGAAAGTTTACAGAAACAGGCTGTTTGCTTCAAACGCCTTTTCTAACATCGATATAGAGGCATTGCTGAAATAAGGCCGATATAAAACCGCGGGGATAGGCCGCCCGCCACGGAGCGATATGAAAATATTTCTTGCCCTCTTGCTTTTGATTTATCCCTCTTTTGCCGAGGCAGAGGTTTTCGTTATGCCTATGGAAGATCCTTCTCCTAAGGAAAATATTTTTCCGCTCAATGCCAAAGACGATATATCAAAACAGCCGGAGATAGACGACGAAATGCTCGCAGGCCGCCAGATATCGGAACTCGTCCGCTATACGATATGCGGCTTGGTAATAACCGATATCAGCCAAAAGAACGTTAAACCGCAGGAAATTTTAGATTACGAGAACAAAACGGGCCAAACTCTCCCCGATAAATATACCACGGTGGATCACGGGCAAAAATACCTGTGCGGGGTTTATTACGCGGGTGCGGATTTGGCCGGGAAAGGCTTGGCCGTACAGGGTGCTTTGCGCGATTTCGGGGAGGTGCAATCCCTGTTTATAAAAGACGCGCAGCCCGTAAGAAGCGACAGAAACGATTTTAACATTAAAGACAAAACACCATCCGCCGCCGTCATATCCTTTGATGAAAAAGCCGTATTTAAAAAAATACTGACTAGCAAAGATAAAATACGCAGCTTATATAATTATTCCGATTTGCCGCTCGCTTGGGAAATACACAATCTTATGCAGAACCGGGAAGACGATAAGCTCCCGATAAGGCTGACTTTCTATGAGGACGCCTCTGCCGTAGGGGCAAAAGGTATGGCTGTTGTCGTCTTTTCCCTTACGGAAAAATATCTGCTGCCGCTTAAGGACGTGAAAGGCGGAACCTCGGACATATACGGCATAGAACCCGATTACTATTTTATTTACAGATAGTTTGCCGATGGGGGAGATATGACTGCCGCGGGTAAGCGAAGAGAGCGAGTGGGCATCCTTCCGAGTGCTTATTTGTTATAGTCCGAAATGAAACTTCTAAATTCCACGCTGTTGTTGATGTTTTTAAACAGCCAGGCCTTTTTCCCGCTTTCGTAAAGAGAATCAAAATCTTTAAAATTGTTCTTCAAAGCCAAATCAAGATGCTTGTACATATTGCGTTTGTCTTTCTTTACGGTCCAGTAATAACCGGCCATATTGATATGCGTCGTAGGCAGATAGGAGGATAATTTTAAAGACATATCAAAATCTTTTTTCGCTTTTTTGTAATTCTTCAGCTTCAAATAAGCGTATCCGCGGTTGTTATAAGGTATGGCCCACTTGGGATTTAACGCTATGGCGTAGGAATAATCTTCCGCGGCGGCGCGCCAATCGTCCAATTCCTCATAAATTAAACCGCGGCGATTGTAATATGTGTATTCCGGCTTTAGGGCTATGAGTTTAGTATAATCCTGCGCCGCCTGCTCATAGTCGCCTATTTCCTTGAAGGCCGAAGCCCTTAGCAGCCAAGCGGTATCGAAGGAAGGATCTCTGTTTAAAGTCTTGCTGAAATAGGATATAGCCTCATCGTAGAGTTCATTATTGAAGTATATGCGCCCTATATAAAATAAGGCTTCCGTATCATCGGGATTTTGTTTTAGCAGCTTGTTGAAAACCTTGCGCGCTTTATCGTATCGGTATAAAAAGAAATTGGCCCGGCCTTCCATTATCTCAATTGTATGTTCCTTGGATTTCCTGTTTTTTATTTTCTCCAAATCCTTAAGGGCGGGCGAATATTTTTCCAAAGTCATATAACATTGGGCGCGGTTGTAGTAGAAATCGTCGTAATTGCTTTTTAGTTTTATCGCTTCCGAAAAGTCCCTTATCGCAGAATCACAGTCATTTCGCTGCATATAGGCCAAGCCTCTCGCGTAGTATTTGAAAGGATCTTTGGGAGATAGTGTTATTATCTTGTTATAGTCCGCCAAAGCCTTTTTAAAAAGACCTTTCTCCTTATAAGCGTCGGCGCGGTGGTGATAGGCATTTGTAAACTTGGGGGATTTGTCTATGGCTTTGGACAGCAGCTTGATTCTTTCGTTAATATCCTCAGTCTTTAATGCTTTATCATAATATTGCCGCGCGCTTTGGGCATAAACCAAAGGCGCAAGCATAAAAAGTGATAAAAGCAAACAGATAAAGTGTTTCATTTCAGCAGAAGTATAATTAAAGCCTGGCTCGCCAACATTATTATACCTATAAGATAGCCCGCCGCTATTGCCAGCTTAGTAAAGAAAGTGAGATTTAATATTATTGCCGCCACCAAGGCCGCTTTGGCAGACATTATCGCAAAGAAATCGGCCTTGTTTTTTATTTTTGAAAGGCTGCTTAACAATACTTTCCTGCAAACGAATATCACTCCGCCCAAAATGGCCAGAGCGGTTATCCCGGCGGCTGTTTTTGCCGCGTATTTGCGTATATTTTTGGATAGATCGTCAAAAGTTTGTTTGACTACGCGGGAAACCTCGTTGCGGGAAAGAGTATCGGCTATATTGTCTATTTTGCTCTCAATGGAATTTTTTACTCTGTTAATGGTTTCCCTTATTAAATTGCCAAAAGCTTCAGAGAGGGCTTTTATGGTATATAGCAATCCCATGGAGGCACCGTAAAAAAGCCCGAAAAGCCCGTAAAATCCGAACAGGATTATCCCCGCGATTATAAGATACCAAAGCGGATATCCTTGCCCCGCGAAGCAGGTGTAGAACACATAATATGTTCCAATAGTAAACAATAGCGCGCTTAACAGCGTCCAGGGTATTATTGTTTTTATACCCTGCGATATTAAAGAGGTAAAAGTTTTTACCAGTTTTTCGGCTAGGCTTTCTTTGCCTGATTTCCCGTAAAAGCGACGGGAAGGGGAACTTTCGTGTTTCTTTATAGGGTATCGTTTGTGAGTATGGGCTTTATCCTTTGGATATTGCCCGCCGCCGCGGTTGCCTTCTCGTCTTTCGACGGGTTGAAGGATATGCGTTTTTATAGCTTCGGATTTATTGTGTTTTTCTGTCATATAACCCCTTATATGAAGACGGCCGTCAGTCGTGATGTCCGCAGCAGCCGCAGCAGGAATCGCAATGATGGTCTTTCTTGTTTAGAGAAGGAACGTCATCTGATATTTTTATTACTTTCCCCGTTTTTTTGTCAAAAACGTATCTGCCAGTATTATTATTCGTCATATAAATTATTCTACAAAATATGGTGATTATATTGTTGGGTCAAACATTTTTATCGGTGGCTTACATAGCGGCCGGCGTTTGCAAGGCATTATCTGCTATGGCGGGGATAGGTGGTAAAATCTTGTCTTGCGGCTGGCATTGTTTAAAAAGTGCTTGATCCAGTATTTCCATGGCTTGATCTTTTTTCTTGGAAGCTATAGGTATAATGTCGGTATCGCTGTTAAAAAACATTATCCAATCGTCGGCCATATCTTTATATAAATTCCAAAAGTTATTTCTGCTTTTGTAGTATCTGTCGGTAAGATTCCCGTATGGGGCATCGTGTCCGCCTTCCAATACTCTGGAATGCACTCTGGAAATAGATTCTTGCGGACTCTTAACGAAAGTATATACTATTATTACGCGGTAACCGTTGTCTTTGGCTCTTTGTATCAGCGTTTTAGTGCTTCTGCCCGATAGGGTGCTTTCCATTACGAAAGAGCGATCGTTTCGTATCATTTCGTCCATTTTGTTTATTAATACCCTGCCCGCCTCTACTGTGTTGAGGTTCTGTTCGGAGGATATTAAGTCCTGATTTAGAAACGGTAAATTTTTATCGGCAAGGATCTTATTGTATAAGTAAGTTTTTCCGCTGCCGTTTGGCCCTCCTAAAATAAATAAGGTTTTTGTGCTTGGTGGGGAAGTTAAATCCAAAATAGCATCATCTTTTATTGCCGGGGCCGGTTTAAAGTAGCCTTGCAATTGGCGCAACGCGGTGACGATATTATCTCTCTTAATATCTCCGGAAAAAGTATAAGGAACATTTAATATGCCGTACCAAGTATCGTTGTTTAAATATTCCAAATGCAAATGGGGGGCTTCATTCTTTATTTCGTGGTTGCCAAGGCGCATCCTTACGGTATAGTTGTAATTGTATACGTGTACGTCACCCTCTTTGTTCTGTACGTAATGCACCGGGGTCGAATCGCTCGCGCCGAGCATATAAGAAACCCATGGCCCCAGTTTGTCCAGGATATCTTGTGTGGAGGCAATATTCTGTTCGTTGGGGGGGAGATTGCTTTTGTGAATCCAATCTACTATGGCTTTGCCTATATCCAACGGCTGTGTTTCGGCAGAAACGCCGATTCTGGATGGTGCCAAGGCTGAGGAATCGTCCCATACGCCGCTTTTGCTTACCAGGCAGCCTTTGATGTCGGTAAAATTATTTGAGGATTTATTTAGCGTAAGTTCATCAACGGTGCTTTTTGTCTTTATTATGGCCGCAGCCATATTAAGAGCTTCATAGGGGCTCATCTCGGATAGAGCTTTCCTTAAAGAATGTCTTAAGTTTTGGCTGGAAAACAGAGAGCCGATATTGGCTTTGGCAAATTCTATTTCATTTAAATAGTGAATGCTTTGCAGGATTTTATCCTCGGAGAAGTTTTTTATTGAGGCAAATTCCGGGATATGCAGCAACCTGGCGGGATTAAAAGCAATGGCTTTATAATAAACGTAAAAGTAATCAAGGGAATTTAAGTAATCTTTTATTTTATTTGCGCGAGCTTTGGCGGAAGTATTTAAATCGGCTATTTTTATAAGGGCCTGCTCATTGACGATAATTTTTAAAAATCGTTCAAAGGTGGATATGGACAGGCTAGGCGCTATCGATTTAAGGAATGAAAGGCGTTCATTATATGTTTTAAGAGATAGGCTCGTTCCTTGGGCTAGGCCGTTATCTTCAATAAAACGAATTATTTGAGGTACGGTCATTTGCTGAGAGTTGACTTGGAAGAGCGTATTTTGTGATTGGAGTATTCTGTTTTCCAATACCGATCTTATAGAACGTTCGTAATTGGAAAGGGAATTTCCCGTATGTATTACCGAAATTTGCTGAGGCTGGTTTAGATTTTTATAAAGATATTGGTATAACAGAAAATCTTGGGCTTGCGGCGAGCCAAAGGCTACCAAAGGCCAAGCGGTCATGGCAACCAAAGTGGGCTTTAAATATTTTTCCGTATGAGGAACACTTCCGTAATTTATTTTGTTTTCTAAGTCGGCATATATATTCTTCGCAAATATGGAGGTAAATACAAACGGCGAAACTGACGCCATAGTCCAGCTCTTTAGCGTCTGACTTATAGCCTTGGGGCTTAAGGAGTTTGCGACATTTCCGCCCGGCAAAGGTATGGTGTTGTATGTTTGGAATATTTTGGGGTCAAATAAAGACGCCGGCTTAACGGTAGGTGTCGCAACGGGCTTTATGGTGCCCAAAGATATCAAATCGGAACTTTTTGCACCGTTAAGGACCCATTCCGTCGCGGCGGGGAAAGCCTTATCAAAGGTGATAAGCGGCTTAGGGGTAGTGGTGGCGACTTGGTAGTTGAACATTAAAGCCGTTCCCATCAAAGTTGCCCTATTATTTATAAAGCGCAATGTTTTGCTTAACAAAGGCATATTGTGTTTGTTTAGATAAGAGTAGAATTTATCCGCTGTGCTTGGCCCTGTCTTTGCAAATAGTCTGGAGGATATTGTAGGCGGTGTGTAAGGGGATGAGATATGCAAGGCTTCTTCAATGGTGATTCCTTTTCCGGTTTCAAGCTGCCATATGCCCAAGGTGCCGTCTTCGTAAGAGGGTTTGTTCCACCAATTTTTTAATGGTGAAGCAAAATACTTATTCCACCAGGAAGTGGCTTTAAAATTATCCTTTGCTGTTTTTAGTGAAGACATGGCGGAAGTATAGTCATTATAGCTTTGTATAAAATTCAACTCACCCGCGGTGAAAACCGGTTGTTGGGGTATAGTTGCAGATCCGTTTTTAAAGCTTTCGACTTGCGCATTGTAAGAAGCGGCTTTGTTATTGTAGCCTTCGGAGTAAATTCTGGCTTTTTGTACAAAAGACTGCTGGGTTTTTGCCGCTTCATATTTGGCCTGAGCCAACTCCGCTTTTGCTAATTCCCGTTTGCCGGGTGATTTTTTTTGAGATATTTTTTGCTTGGCGGTTTTAGCGGCATTTTCCAATTTCGCCAAATTGCGTTTGTTTAAATCATTTTGCAATTTTAAGGCTTCACGCGCGGATACGGGCTGGCGGAATATGGTTTTAATGCGGTTGCCGGCCCGAAGGAGGCTTCTCCTTGCGGAGATGTATTGCCCCATTTTAGCATAATTTGCTCTTATATAAGCCAGCCGCTTGGCGTTGTTCTGTATTCTGAAAGCTTTAATTGCCGTGTAGGTGGACTTGCTTAAACCCGCCAAGTTTTTGCCAATTTTGGCAAGGCCTATGGTACCCCAAATCATTAGCAGTATATCCCCGGCCAAGGCTGCCCTGTTAAGATAATCGAAAGCCAAGTTTACTGTGTTTTTGCGATTTTTGCTTTCCATATCCACTATTGCGTTTTTGTTTAAAGCGGTTTTCATCGCGGGGTATTTATTCAAAAGGGCGCGGTCTATATCGTATTCGTAAATTGGGCTTATATCCCCGAATAAGGTGTTGCTCATCAATAGGGCATATTCTTGAGCTTTTTGAGTGGATATACCGCTGTTTTTGCCGGTCAGCGCACCAAAGAGGAAAGGCTTAATGGTATCGTTCATTTTCCGGTTTGTCGCGTATTTGGCCAGCAAATTAGCGCTTTGGGGAGTGCCGTCTTCAGACAAGATTAAAGCTATGTCGGTGAAAGTATTTCCGTAAGAGTAATTGGTATTATATTGCGCTTGCTGTGAGATGGCTCCTAAATATTTACCGCTTGCGTTTTGCGCCGTTTGTGAATAATGGGAGAGGGTAATCCATTCGCTCCAATGCGGGCCGTTTTGTTCCATTTTTGTATAACGGGCAAGCAGGGAATCCAATGCGGAGTAATTGCCGTTTGCCAGCAAGGCGGAGAACCCGGAGCCGAGTATATGGCTGAAGGCTATGGTATTTTCACTTCTGATTATTAAATCGGAAATCGCTTTTGAGTAAACAGGGCTCTGTTTGGGGGCGAGATATCCCGCTATTACTATGCTTTCCGTTATATTTTTAATAAGTACGGAGGTAACCTTTTTTCCCTTTTCACTACTTATGCTGCCGGGGGAAAGATTTTTTAAACTTTGTTTTCGCAGAAAAGCCAAATGATAGGCGTAAGTGACATTCCTTTCGTGTTGCGTTAAGACTTTTTTCCCGTTCAGTTCCAAGTTTAACAGTATCTGAGCTGTTCCCAAAGAGAGATTTTGCGGTCCTATTGCCGAAATCGCGGCCCTGGCCACGGTATAGGCGGCGTCCTCTATTTTGGCTTGATTTTTTTTGCGCCAATTTATTTCTTCTTGGGCGTCTTTTTTATATTCCTTATAGGCTTCTTCCGCGGGGAAAGCGTTTAAAAGGTCGTTAGCCAACTTATCTTCGGGGTTTTTAAAGGGGACGGCATTTTCATATCCGCTGTTCTTGATGTTTTTTTTGGCGTAAGTCAGCAGCATTTGGAGATATAATTTGCTAAATTGCGTATATGGCAGAATAGCCGGTTCTCTAAGATATTCTCCCAAGAATTGTTTTAATTGGTTTTCCAAAGCGTCTATGTTTTTTGAACCTGCGGCTTTTACGTACATGGGCCACATATTTCCGTATTTTGCGCTTCCCTGCTTTTTTAAAGAGGCCAATTTTTTGTTTGCAGGGCTGTTATTTATCGCTTTAAGGGAGGCGTCTACCTGTGCTTTAAGAGCGTTTTCGTGGATATTGCCCGTATCGCCGCGCAGGAATGCGTCATCGATTTTATCCAATTCGGAAATAGCGGCGTTATAAGATAACTGATAATTAGTATTGCTGACGAAATTTTCAGCATTGGCTATATTGGCCTGCAACATAATTATTGCCGACATAACGGAGGCTATAAATTTTTTAGCTTTAAACAAGTTTTTATTCGACATAATTCTCTACGCTCGCCGCAAATCTTTTCGGATATACACTTATATTAAAATGATGACATAAAGACATCTCTGTCGCAAGGGTCAATAGTCCCAAGCGGCAATACCCAAAGGGCCTAGTTTTCGTTTATTGCTTTTGCCGCGGCGCAGGCGCTGGCCCAAGCCCAAGCAAGATTATAACCGCCCAGCTGTCCGCTTATGTCTAGACATTCGCCTGTAAAATAGAGGCTTTTTGTTTTTTGGGACATCATTGTCTTTGATGAAATTTCTTTAGTCGATATTCCGCCGGCCGTTATTTCGGCTTTTTCGTATCCCGTTAATTTTTCTACGGTAAAAGAAAAATCGTTGATTTGCTTTGCCGTTTGGGATATTTCCTCCTTCGTAAGATCGGCTGTTTTTTTGTCAAAACCGTTTAAAATCGCTTTAGCGAGCCTTGGCGGAATCAAACGCTCAATCAAGGATAGCAAATGTTTGGGCCCGTTTTTGTTTTGCTTTATAAAATCTTCGGCTTTAATTTGCGGGCAGAAGTTTATTTCAAGCGTTTTGTTTTTTATCCCGTAAAGCGAAAGATTGAACAAGGCAGGGCCGCTTATTCCATCATGGGTAAAGAGTAGCCCTCCCAAGAATTTATTTTTACCGCAGGTAAGCTCGGCCTTCAGGGAAATCCCTGCCGTATCGGCAAAACGTTTTTTTAAATCGCCCGTGAAAACTACTCCGCATAATGCCGGATAAGGCGGCACGATTTCATGGCCGAAACTTTCCGCCAAATCAAAAGCGGCTGAGGACGCCCCCATATTTTTGTGGCTTAATGCGCCTAACGAGCAGACCAAATTTTTGCATTTAAAAACTTCTCCGCCGGCATAAACCTCAAAAATATCCCCGTTTTTTAAAGCTTTTTTGAATTTGCAGCCCAACCGTATGTCTATATTTTGGCCCAAGGAATTTAGCAAAGCGTCCAATACGGATCTTGAAGATCGCGCGAAGAATTTCCCGTCTTCCCTAAGGGTAAAATCGGCTTTATTTTCAGCCAGGAGTTTCTTGAAGTCTTCAAAGTCGAAAGATTTTAAGGCGGATATACAGAAATGCGGGTTTTGTCCGTAATAGTTCTTAAAGGATAAGTCGGCATTGTAAAAATTGCAAAGCCCGCCTCCGCTGGCCAAAAGTTTAAGTCCGGGTTTTTGGTTCCCTTCAATAATCAAAGTCTTTGCGTTTTTTATTTTTGCGGCACACATAAGTCCGCTTGCGCCCGCGCCGAGTATTATGCAATCGAAGATCATATAAGTAATGGTACAAAAGATTTTAGATTAAAGGTAAAAGTTTCGGCGATAAGCGAAACAAGATTTGATTATTCGGCCTTTTATTATGGCTTAGGCAAATTGTATAATATAAATAATTAAACATTAAGGAGTCGGATATGGCAAAATTGGACGCGGATAAACTTTCACTTATAAGGAAAGTTATAAAAAAACAAGGTCTTGACGCTTTTATCATAAGCGATTACAGCGATATAAAATACATTATGGGCCCCGTGTTCCAACCAGGCGAGGCTGTAATGCTAATTCATTCCAAAGGGGTATATCTTACGGCTCGCAGTTTGTACGAAGCTCCTCTTAAAGCCGATTTTCCCGAAATACAGGTAGAAGGCTGCGATGTGGAACGCTCTTCCAAAACGGTTCAGGCTGTTAAGAAGTTAAAACTCAAGAAAGTCGGCTTCGATGGCTTAAAGGAAACATATCACGACGGCAAAATATATGAGAAAGAGGGCTTTAGCAATATAGAGAACTTTTTGGTTCCCGTAAGGGCCAGCAAGACGGAAGCGGAGCTTAGAAATATGAAGGCTTCGGCAAAGATAGCGTATAAGACTTATGAGCATATTCTTTCTTGGCTGGAACCCGGCGTTACGGAGCAGCAGACGGCTGAAGAGATAGATTCTTTTATGAAGAAAAACGGCGCCAGCGCGCCCTCTTTTGAAACGATAGTCGCCTTCGGTGCGAATAGCGGCAATCCTCATTACGTTACCGGCAAAACCAAGTTAAAAAAGAATATGGCGGTTTTGTTGGATTTCGGCTGCATATATAAAGATTATTGTTCGGATATAACAAGGACGTTTTGGTTCGGCGACAAACCCGGCAAGGAATTTGTGGAGATTTTAAATATAGTCAAATCTGCCCATGACGAAGTTGTGGAAAAGGCGCGCTGCGGTCAGAGCGGGGCTGAGATAGACGCCATCGCGCGCGGCTATATAGAGGCGGCTGGCTACGGCAAATATTTTACTCATCGCACGGGCCACGGCATAGGTATGCAGATCCACGAGGAAGCCTGCCTCAGCCAGGATAACACCGCCGTACCCATAATGGAAAATTATTGCTTCAGCGTAGAGCCGGGCATATATATAGCCGGCAAAATAGGCGTAAGATATGAAGATTGTTTTTATATGACCAAAAACGGGATTAAGCAAATAAAATGAAGCGAAGCGACGAAAAAATAAAGAATTTTCAATCGTATATGAAGCGCAAAGGCATAGACGCCTGCGCGGTTACGGATTTGGACGGAGTAAATTTTTTCGCCGATTTTTCTTTCGCTGGGCAAGGCGACGCCTATTTGCTTATAACCCGCAAGAAAGCCTATTGCTTTACAAAGCAAATGTACGCGGCGGACTTAAAGAAGAAGGCGCCCTATCTTGCCTTGGTGGACAGTTTGGATTGCGCGGATATAGTCAAGAAGGCGCGTTCGCTTAAAGCGGAAAATTGCGTATTTGACGCCGCGTCCACGGGTTATTTGGCGGGCAAGCTGTTTTATGAAAGCGGATTTAAAGAGGCAGCTGGCCTCATATCGGAAGTGAAGGAAGAAAAGACCGCCTCGGAAATAAGCCGAATAAAGAAAGCCTGCGCCATATCGGCCAAGGCATATGATATCTTCCGCAAGAAGCTAAAAGCCGGCATTAGCGAGATCGAAGCCGCAGCCCTTTTGGAAGGTATAATGTCAGATTTGGGCGGGCAGGGTTTGGCTTTTACTACGATAATGGCATTTGGCGCGAACAGCGCTAACCCTCACCACATAAATTCGTCCAGGAAATTAAAGGAGGGGGAAGTCGTTTTGTTGGATTACGGGTGCAAGTACGGCGGATACTGTTCGGACATAACCAGAACATTCTGGTTCGGGAAGAATCCCTCAGCCGAATTTAGCAAAACTTTTGATTTGGTAAAAGCGGCGCATGACGAAGCGCTAAAATACGTCAAAGCGGGCGCCGCGGCCAAAGAGGCGCACAACCGCGTATGCGAATTCTTCGACAAAAACGGCAAACTCGCCAAATATTTTATACACGGTTTGGGGCACAGCTTGGGCACGGCGATACATGAAACTCCGTACCTTAATCCCCGCAGTTTAAGCACGCTTAAGACGGGCAATATCGTAACGGTGGAGCCGGGCCTTTATTTCGAGGGCAAGTTCGGCATACGTTACGAAAATACGGTTCTTATAACGGATAAATCCGTTAAAATTTTAACTAAGTAATAAGGAGCATTTATGATAGGAACACCAGACTTTAAAGAGGGCTTGATATTTGAAAACGAAAACGGCGAGCTCGTGGAAATTATTGAATATCAGCACCACCGCAAATCTCAGGCCAGGGCCGTGGTTCGCGTAAAACTCAGAAATTTAAATACCGGCTCTGTTATCGAAACGGCTTACAGACCGGAAGACAAATTTAAAGAAGTGGACATAGAAAAACGCCCGCATAACTATTTGTATACCGAAGGCGATATGATCTATTTTATGGACGCCGAAACTTACGAACAAATCGCGATACCGGCCGAGAAAATGGGCCATCAGCGCCATTATCTTACGGACAATATGGCCGCTACCGGTTTGTTTATCAACGGCAAACTTTTTAATATGGAATTGCCGATAAAGATAGATATGAAAGTAGTTTCCACCGTTCCCGGCGTTAAAGGCGATACGGTATCTAATTTGACTAAACCGGCCACTTTGGAATCCGGCCTGGAAATAAAAGTGCCGCTTTTCATCAATGAAGGCGACAAAATCCGCATAGACACCCGCACCGACACCTATGTCGAGAGGGTAAACGAGTAAATGCCTTTTGCAAAGCGCATAGCCGCCTTGGCGGTATTTGCGAGTATGGCTTATGCGGCTTGCGCTTTGGAAATATCGGGTTTTAAGCCTTACGAAGACGGCGGTTTGGAAGCGGAATTTTGCGGCAAGTTTAAAGTGGAGAATATATCTCTAAAGTCTGATTCCGCGGGCGGCGGCGTGGAAATGCCGCTGGACTGGGGCGGATACGAAAACTTGCTTTTGACTTCCTCCGTTTTAGAAGGGAAAATAGAGAAATGCCTGCTCGGCGAATGCGCGCTTAAAGCGCAGAATTGCGAGCCTAAGGCAGAAATAATCTTCAGCAGGAAAGTTAGCGATAAATCGCTCTTGTTAAAGGTTAGCTTTGACGGGGAATTGACGGCGGTATTTTTCTTGGGCAGGTATAAGCGTTTGGGCAAGGTCTATTACAAACTGAGTTCCGCGTCGGATTTTGAATTTACGGATAACAAATATCGCAAAAGTTTTAGGGAATTTGTTATAAAGGAAGTAAAGAATCTTTTATGAGATGTTTAAATCTTAGCCGCGGCGGCGCGGTAATAGCCGATAAACTTGAGATGAAGGACAGTTTTTTCGGGCGGCTTATCGGGCTTTTGAGCAGAAGCGGCCTAAAGGACGGCGAGGGAATAATATTAAACCCTTGCACTCAGATACATACGTTTTTTATGCGTTTTAGCATAGATGCGGTTTTTTTAAGCAGGGATATGGAAGTTATATCGGTAATAGAGGATATGAAGCCTTGGCGGGTAAGCCCCATGTATTTCAAGGCGAAGTACACTTTGGAAGTGCGGGGCGGATATTTGAAAGGCGGGGTAAAAGCTGGCGACAAGCTTGTTTTAGAAGACTAAATTTCGGGAGAAGAGAAAATGAAAAGAGCTGTTTGCATATTGTTTTTGGCTTTTGCGGCGGCAATGCCGTTGAAGGCGTCGGAATACAAATTTGATAATTTCTCGGCGAATGTTACGGCCGAGAATTTGGAAGCGTTCACCAAAGATATGGGCGGGCTTTTGGGGTCCGGTACATACAGTACGGGGCGAATATTGGGTTGGGGCGGATTTTTGCTTTCGGCGCGCGCTGCCGTAATGCCGGAGCCAAGCGAGGAAAACACCGCCTTGGGCCCCGATCCGGAAGTAATGTATATGCCGTGGATACAGGGCGAAATCGGGCTTCCGTTCCGTTTGGATGGCTTCATCAGGGCGACATCTTGGGACGGCCTTACTTTGGCTGGCGGTGGTTTAAAATGGGGTATAACGCGCCCCGTGGATACTTTATATAGTTTCCAGACGATGATAACCGTAATGGCGCAGTCGGGGGTACATAAGGATTTTTCTCTTACGCATTATAACGCGAACATGGTAATATCGTTTAAAATGCCGGTAGTTACGCCTTATATAGGCGGCGGCGTGGATTATACCAAACTAACGGTTGAAGGGGCAGATAACGCCGCTTTAATCGGTATGAGGGAATATACCACTACGCCAAGGGCGAGCGCGGGTTTGAACTTCAAACTGCCTGCTTATATAGATTTAAGCGTGGCGGCCAACTACGCCAATTACGGTTTTGGCGGAGAGGCTTCCTTAGGCGTGCGATTTTAGTTAAATTTACTTTGTTTAAAAAGGCCCGCGGTTTTTAGCTGCGGGCCTTTTTTATGTGCGCTGATTTGTGTTATATAATCGTTATATGCTTTTATGCAGGCGTATAATTGGAATAAATAGTCAGCGTAGATAGCCTTGCGATGTTCCCGCCGTTGCATACTTTGCATGTGATGGCGTCTCTGTATATGGCCTCTTTCTTGTCTATTTCTATGCAATTTACCGTACACGCTCTAGCCCATCTGCAGGATAAAGCGTGGTATTTTTTTTGTTTTTACGTTAAACGCTACCGTCTGTGCAAAAAGAGAAGCGGCGGAAATAAAAACAATTAGACAATAATAAATAACTTTTGCCGTAAACGCAGTTTTTTTAAAATTATTTAAGCAAGTCCAGCTGGGAAGCAATCATATCCTCGTAGCTTTGGCGTTTCCTTACCACTTTATATTTTGCGCCGTCCACCAATACTTCCGCCGTAAGCGGCCTGAAGTTATAGGTGCTGCCCATACTGCTTCCGTAAGCGCCCGCACCCATTATCGCCACAAGTTCGCCGTGCTCAAGCTGAGGCAGTTCGCGGCTCTTGGCGAAGGTATCCCCGCTTTCGCAGATCGGGCCGACGACGTCATACTTCTTCATAACTCTGTTGTTCCAATCGCGTACGGGCAAAATCTCGTGCCAAGCGCTGTATAAAGCGGGGCGCATAAAATCGTTCATTCCGGCATCTATTATTAAAAAGTCCTTGCGGCCGCTTTTTTTGTTGTAGAGTACACTTGATACCAAAATACCCGCATTGGCCACTATTTTGCGGCCCGGCTCCATAATGATATGCTTCTTTAGCGGTGCAAGATATTTATCCACCAATTTGGCGAAGGCTTCAGTCCTTACCGGTTTGTCTTCTTTATATTTGTATACTACGCCCAATCCGCCGCCTATGTCGATATTTTCTATTACTATATCGTTCTTTTCCAGTTCTTTTACCATTTTGACGAGCTTTTTAAAAGTTTCCTCAAAAGGTTTCAAATCCAATATTTGCGAGCCTATATGCACCGCTATGCCTTTTATGCGAACCCCGCTCATATTGGAGGCTTTTTTGTAAAGCTCCAAAGCGTCGGGCCATAAAATGCCGAATTTATCGGTAACGCGCGCGGTGGTTATTTTGTCGTGGCTGTGAGCGTCTACTTCCGGGTTTATCCTTATGGCGATATTGGCGCGCGTGCAGAGCCTTATTGCCGTTTGGTTTACCGCTTCAAGCTCCTCTGCCGATTCTATATTGATTTGTTTTATCTCGTTTTGTATAGCGAGGCTGATGTCCTTTTCCGTCTTGCCCACGCCCGAGTAAACTATCTTGCTGCCCGGTATCCCGCATTTTAGGGCCAGGAAGAGTTCCCCGCCGCTTACTACGTCGGCGCCCGCGCCGCAGGCCGCCAAAGTCTTTATCACGGCTATATTGGAGTTGGCTTTTATGGCATAGCATATCGTCGCTTTGGGAAATACTTTTTTGAATTTGTCGAAGTTCTCTTTCAAAGCCCTTTTGCTGTAACAAAAAAACGGCGTGGGGACTTTCTTTGATATTTCCCTTATGCTTACGTCTTCCATATACAAAAATCTTTCTTCGTAATTGAATGCCATAACAAAACTCCTTTACATCTTAAAGTCTTCGCCCAGGTAGAACTTTCTTGCGTTGGCGTCGTTAAGCAGGGTATTCTGATCGCCTTCCACCAATATTTTGCCGTCGTAAATAAGGTAAGCTCTTTCCGTCAGGGGCAGGGTTTCCCTTACGTTATGGTCGGTAATCAAAACGCCGATGCCTTTGTCTTTCAGCTTGAAAATCATTTGCCGTAGTTCCGATACGGTAATAGGGTCTATGCCGACGAACGGCTCGTCCAAAAGAATAATTTTGGGATTGCTTATCATACAGCGGGCGATTTCCATTCTTCTTTTCTCTCCGCCGGAAAGCGTCCACGCTTTTTGTTTTGCCAGTCTTGTAAGGCCGAACTCTTCCAGCAGCTGGGCCACTTTCTCTTTACGTTTGTTTTTGTCGGGTTCTATTCGTTCCAAAATCGCCAGCAGATTGTTTTCCACGGTGAGGCCGCGGAAGATGGTCGGCTCCTGCGCCAAGTAGCCAAGCCCGTGGCGCGCCCTTTCGTACATTGGCAGGGGGGTAACGTCTTCCCCGTCGATAAATACTTTGCCGGAAGTCGGTTTGATAAACCCGACCAACATATAAAAACTTGTTGTTTTGCCCGCGCCGTTGGGGCCCAAAAGCCCCACTATTTCGCCCGAGCGGACGTATATGTCCACGCCTTTTACGACGCGTCTTTCCTTGTATACTTTTTCTATATTAGAAGATCTGAGCTCCATCTTTCTGTCCTTGCGTGTATTTTGATATATCCTCCGCGGGCACGAGCCAGCCCGTCACCCGCCCCGAGGCTTTAAATATCCCGTTTTTGTTGTCTGCGGTTATTTGATCGCCCTGCAAAGCGTAATCGCCGTCTTCGTTATAGCCGAAGAGTACGGGCCGCTTATCTGAAGCGGTAAAAACTTCGCTTTGAGTATCGTAAGCCATTTTTCCTGCGTAAAGAGTGTTGTTTATATCGTTTAATTCGCAGTCGCCTTCGGCTTCAAAGGAGGTAAATTTTTTGCCAAAATTGATTTTATCGGCATAAACATTGAATATATTATTCGGTGTGGAAAAACTCAGCTCCGCCTGTTTGCTCTTGGAGCCCTGCGCGTACCCGTAATCTTTCTTTGCGTTGAAAAACACTTTGTTCGCCTTAAGCGATATTTCCTCGCCGTCCTGCTTTCTGGATGCTTGCACGTTCCCGCTTATCGTGTAGGCGTTTAGCTTTCTTTGTGAAAGAGCCTTGTCGGCCGATATTTTGTAAATTTCATTTTCGTATTTTACATTGCCGATAAATTCTTCCTCGGCTTTGTCTTTCCTTATAATCCAGCTGTCGCTTTTGACCAGCCCGCCCAAAAGGGCGGATAGTTCCGCGTCGTCGCCGAGGTTCTGCGCAAAAACTAAAGCGGGTGCCAGCGTGAAAAACAGGGAAAGGACAGTGTATTTAAGTTTCATAACTCCACCTCGCCTTTATCGAAATCGCGCAGTTCTTTAGGCAGCTGTGTAACCTGCTTGTAGAGCTGTATTTCCGAAAAGTCGGCATTGGCCTGCAAGGCTTGACCCTTTACCGTTACGCCGCCCCGTTTTAGGGTTACGGGTTTGTCCGTCCAGACGTTTCTGCTTTTTGTGTCGTAATACATTTTTGAGGTTCTTATCGTCGCTCCCTCGCTTAAAGACACCCCGGTTACATTGCCGCTTAAAGTTATAAGATTTTTTTCAAATTCATAAGAACCTTTGTCGGCTTTGATAGAGGAATCCTCTTTGCCGTCGGTTTTGTTTATCAGCTTCGGATCGGTCATAACGACTTTCTGTTCCTCGTCGTAATAGTCGGCCGTTTTCGTGGTAAGAAGCCACTTGCTTTGCCCCATTTCCGATTCCGATATGATAACGTCTTCCGCTCTTTGCGTTGGGCCCTCGTTGGAGTTATCCTTCCCTTTTTGCCCGCAGCCTGCCACAGCCGCCGCCAAAAGCGAACTTAGGAATATTATTTTAAGATTTCTTCTCAGTTCCATCTTATTTCTTGTCTATCAGAGCTATAAACTCTATCAGATTATCCTTGTCCAAAAATCCTATTACCTTGCCCTTTTCGTCCGTTACGGGGGCATTGTCTATCTTCTTGTCGTTGATTATTTTTGCCGCTTCCACCGCGGGTGTTCCCGGCTTGAAGGCGAAGGGGGAAACGGTCATCACGTCGGTTATTTTGAGTTTTAAGATATCCTGTTTCTTTTGTAAAGCGCGTCTTAAATCGCCGTCGGTAAAATAGCCTTTAAGCCTGCCGTTCTTATCCACTACGCTGGCCGCGCCGGATTTATTTTTTGTCATCACCAAAAGCGTATCCTGAACGCTGGCCGTTAAAGGAACAATAGGGTTTTTATCGGTAAACATAATGTCTTTTACAGTATAAGTCAGCAATTTGCCCAAAGAGCCGCCGGGGTGAAACATAGCAAAGTCTTTCTTCTCGAAGTGTTTTATCTTCATTAAGGCTATCGCCAAAGCGTCGCCGCAGGCAAGCATAGCCGTAGTAGAGGCCGTCGGCGCTAAATTATATGGGCAGGCTTCCCGCTCCACCACCACGTGTATATGCAAGTCCGACATCATGGCCAGATTGGATTTGGGGTTGCCAGTCATCGAGATTATTTTTACTTTCTCTTTTTTCAGCGGCAATAAAATTTTGCTGATTTCTTCCGTCTGTCCGGAAAACGATAAGGCCAATACCAAGTCTTCCTTGGTTATCATACCCAAATCGCCGTGCAGGGCTTCCGTAGGGTGTACGAAAAACGACGGCGTTCCCGTAGAGGCCAAAGTAGCCGCGATTTTGCGGCCTATATGCCCGCTCTTGCCTATACCTATAAGCACCAAACGGCCCTTGCAGGCCGCTATCGTTCTTACCGCCTTGACGAAGTTCCCGTCAAAAGCCGCTCCCGTTGTTTTAAGGGCGTGCTCCTCTATTTCAAAAACTTTCTTCGCGATTGATATTATATCTTTATCGGTATATTTTTTTATTTCAGCCATGGCGTAATCTCCGCAGGTATCTGCCTTTTGTGATACGGCCTATCTAAAGTATTGGCGAAGTATACAGCTGCCGTAAAGGACACCGCCGTCAGGCAATATATGACGCACAATATTTTCAAAGTTTTTATCAGTACGGCTTTAAATTTTACTTCTTCAGACATTTCTTTACCGCTTTGTCTATGATCTTAGTTTCGTTTATCATAATGAGCGTTTCTTTCATATCCAGCGAGTTGGCGCTGTCGGAAAGAGCCTTGGGCGGATTGGGGTGCGCCTCAAAGAATATTCCCGCTATTCCCACCGCCGCCGCGCTCCTTGCCAAAGCGAAAGCCACGCTCTTATCCCCGCCCGTTCCGCAGGCCAGCGCTCCCGGCTTTTGCAAAGAATGCGTCAAATCGAAAATGACGGGGTATCCGCTTCGCTTCATAATCTCCAGCGAGCGCATATCGACAATCAAATCCCCGTATCCAAAGCTGGCCCCGCGCTCGGTGAGCATAATCTTTTTGTTGCCAGTGCTTTCTATCTTCTTTATAATATTGCCTATGCTTGAGGGGGGAAGGAACTGCCCTTTCTTTACGTTTACCGCTTTGCCCGTATTACCGGCAGCCAGCAATAAATCCGTTTGGCGGCACAAGAAGGCCGGTATTTGCAGTATATCAGCCACTTTTGCCGCTTTTTCCGCCTGCCAAGGCTCGTGTATATCTGTTAAAACGGGCACTTTAAGCAATGCTTTGGCTTTGGCCAAAATGCGCAGGCCTTCGTCTATACCGGGGCCTCGGTAGGCGTCTATTGACGTCCTGTTGGCTTTGTCGAAAGACGCTTTTAATATAAACTTTACGCCCGCTTTGTCGGCGGTCGCTTTTATCTTTTTTGCGGCTTCGATATAGGCTTTTTCGCCCTCGATTACGCACGGCCCGCCTATATAGACCAGCGGGCCCTCGTTGGAAATTTTTATGGGACCTATGGATATATTCATACTAATTAACATATTAGCATATTTTTTATGCCGTTTTACGAGGGAACCGCCCAAGCGGAGGCAAGCCGTGAGTTTTAAAATTTCTTCCTGCGGAAAAAGAAGTTCTGTTTATGTTTTGCAAAGTACTTGTTTAACAGGTACGATGCCAATAATACCGACATAAAATCCGCCGCAGGCGGCGCGTAAAATACACCGTCCAGCCCGAAAAACAGCGGCAGTATCATAACCATCGGCAATAACAGCAGGACTTGCCTGGATAAACTCAATATACCAGCCTTGAGAGGTTTGTTTATCGCTTGGAAGAAGCTGGTCGCCAAAATAGGGATTGCCGTCAAAGGCAGCATTAGGTGAAATATTCTCAGCGCTTTGGCCGAAAGGGATATCAGGTTCTGGTCGGTACTGTTGAACATTGATACTATCTGCCTTGCGAAAATCTGTATTATTATAAAACCGGTTACGCTTAAAACGGTACCCCATCTTATAGCCATCTTTAAAGTTTGTATTGAAGTAGCGTATTTCTTGGCACCGTAATTGTAGCCTATCAACGGCTGGGCACCTTGGCTGATGCCTATCATGGGCATAATTACTATTGTGTTTACCGCTATTACTATGCCCATAGCCGATACCGCTATATTTCCGCCGTATTTGATAAGCGCGTGGTTTAGTATTATGTTAAGCGTGCCGCTGGCTATTTGGAAAATAAATTGCGCTAAACCTACTATGACGCTGTCTTTGAAAATATCAAAGCGCGCGTTAAGATGTTTCCAGGATATTTTATACGTTGCGCGTTTACCCGTGAAGAAGGCCATTATCCATATAAACGATACTATCTGCCCTATTACCACAGCCCATGCCGCACCTTTCATTCCCCAGCCGAATTTGAAAATGAACAAAGGCGCGAAAATTATGTTTATACACGCGCCGATAATCTGTGTGGCCATTGCCGTTTTCGGGTGGCCGCTGGATCTTATAAAATTGTTTAATCCCAAAGCTATTATAAAAAAGAAATATCCGAACAATATTGGACGGGCATATGCCAAAGCGTAGGGCATAATTTCCGGAGTGGCGCCCATAAAGGCGAGTATTTCGTCTAAGAAAAGGTAGGATACAGTTATTTCAATTGCGGCTATTATGGCTAAATATACAAAGGCGTTACATAAGATAAGCTGTGCGTCTTCGTCGCGTTTTTCGCCCAAACGTATGGAAAACAGAGCATTGCTTCCCACACCGATAAGCATACTGAACGCTATGAAGATCAGCCCCATCGGGAATAATATACTTATGCCCGCTATACCCAGCGAGCCGACCTCGTTGCCTATAAATATCCTGGACGCGATATTGTACAAAGCGTTCACGAACATTCCCGCTACCGCGGGTGCGGAAAATTTTACAAGCAACTGGCCAAGTTTCCGCGCTTTAAAAGGATTTTTATAAACAGTTTCCATTTATATATATTTTATCAAATTGCGAAGATAAAGTTTTTGCTGCTATCCTCTTATCGCGCGGAAGGGGGAAAATAAAAACCTCGGCTTCAAAGCCGAGGTTTTTATGCAATTAAAGTTTTGAATATTAGAAATAGGTCATATTAAAAAAGCTTTCTACTTTTTTGGTTTCCATTTCTTTTGCCATAGCCTCGTCCAGAACAGTAACTGGCACGCGCCCTATCGAGAGCAATTTACCGTGATAGTCGGCAAGAGAAAGCTCCTTGCCGATTTTCTTGGAGTATTTGCTCTTTAAAGAGTCAAATTCCTGCGCGCCTATTACATAGGCTACGGCGTCCAAAGGATTAAGCGCCAAATAATCTATATTGGCTTCCGCGTCTTCCTTTTTAAAGCCGTTTTCCACCAAGTAATCTACGGTTTGGGTATAATTGGCGGCCATGGTCTGCATATTGTATTCCGCAACCGCAAGCAGGGCTTTGGTGTAATTGAACCAGGCCAAATTCATCTTATCTTCCTGAGAAGAAAAATAATCCGTAGTGCCGGCAAGATTGAGGGCGTATTTCACCCAACCGTTGATGAAGAACGGGTCGTTGGAAAGTTTTCTTAGTACGCGGCCCTCTTCCGTAGAGATGGAATACATAAGGTTCTTGCCCGGGGTGATATATTCCAGTACGTCCATCTTAATTCTGCCATAGTTAAAGCGGGAGGCCAACAAATCCTTGTCCTCGGCTTTAGGCATGGTTATAAGAATGTCGCCCATCTGCTTGTTGAGCAGCGGGAACGGCGGCAGATAAGAAATAGGCGTAAGTTTGTTTGCCAAGTACTTAGGCGCGGGAGCTATTACCACTTGCAAAGCGCCTGCCGGGAACATCTTTTTATCCGCGAAGAATACCGTCGCTTTCTTAAATGTGTCGGCATAAGAATCAAGCAATTTCTTCGTTCCCGGATTGGAGGTATAAGTGGAAATAGCTTTATAATAATCCTGCGGGAAGATGGTTATCAAGCCTTTTTTGTCTGTTCTGTCCGCTTTTTCCTCTTCGGTCAAAGTGGGTTCGACGACGGGTGTAATGGCTCTGATAAGTTCCTTTTTGCTGGTTTCCAGTTCTTTGTCCAGCGCTTTCTTTAACTTGGAAAAAGCCATTTCCTGCTGATATACGTCGTTAAAGAGTTTTTCGTAATTTTCTTCGCCGAGCCTGAAGTCAACATATTCTTTTTTGAGCATTATCTCTTTTAGGAAGTCGGCGTAATTCTTAAGAGCCGTTTGCGCCGCGGCACAGGCTTTTTTTGCCTGGTCTTTGTTGTACTCGTCGGAGCTGATTTTCATCAGCATAAAGTTAACATTATTAAAAGAAGAATATGCAAGCTGCGCTTTTTCTATGGCGAGCCTCAAGAATAAATCAGGCGGATTGTCTATATTAAGTTTGCCTTGCTCCAATATTTGCGGCAGGGTTTGAACTCTTTTTAAAGCGTCGCGCTGCCTATCGGCCGCGGAAGCGTAATTTTTAAGCAATATATCGTAAATTGCGTCCACGGCCTGGAGGTACCAAAGCGGATTTTTTGAAAGTTCGCTTTCATTATCTATGGCGAAGAGTTTTTCTCCGATAAGTTCCTTGAGAATATAATAATCTACCTTTGTATAAGGCGAAAGCGTTTTCGGATTTATTTTATCCAAGGCGTCCTGCAAGGAAAGCAGGGTTTGCTTCCTGGCCACTTGGGCTTGGACATCCCTTTCCTGTAAATCGGAATGATAGCCCAAAGTTCCCGCGCGAGTAGCTTCTTCCTGATACATTGAACTTAAAATGGCGACATATTTATCGCCCAACTCCAACACTTTGTGGTCCATCATCAAAATGTCGGTGTCGGTATCCCCTGAGTAGCTTTTCGCCTGCGCTTGCGACGTTAAAACCCCTGCGCCGAGCAGAAAAGCGACTGCCGTCAATATTAGTTTTTTCATTTAATAATCTTCTCCTTTATATAGAGTCAAAAATAAAAGTCATCAATAAAGATACTGCTATTGTATCACTTTTTTGGTATAATTTGTATATAGATTACCGAAACGGTTTTTTCAACCGTAAGAGATTGACAAAATATTTGCAGGCTTTAAAAATATTTGTTATAATTTCTTCATAAGGGAAGGGCCATTAGCTCAGTTGGTAGAGCAGACGCCTCTTAAGCGTAAGGTCACAAGTTCGAGCCTTGTATGGCCCACTTCATTTTTAAATCAGTTAATACCATGGACGGATGGCGGAATTGGCAGACGCGTACGGCTTAGGACCGTATGGATTTTCCGTGAGGGTTCAAGTCCCTCTCCGTCCATAGTTTTTTTATATAGGAGAAATTATGTCCAGTTTTGCTGTAGCGCAGGATAATGAAGTCAATACGAAAGAAATTTCAAAAAAAGGTTGTACTGTAAATTTGGAAGTTACGGCGCAAGCCAGTTTGGTAAACAAATGTTTTCACAATGCTTTGCTGCAAGTCCAGGCAAAAGCCCAGATGCAGGGTTTCAGGGCCGGCAAAGTGCCTTTGGATATAGTAAAGAAAAATTTTACCGCCCACATTATGGAACGCGCGGCCGATTTGGTTATCAGAAACGCTTCGGCCAAGGCTTTGGAGCAGAGCGCTCTTAAGGCTGTAATGGCGCCGGCGGTAACAAAGGCGGATTTCACTTCTTTGGCGGAGAATAAACCTTTTTCCTTTGAGATGAGCGTCGACGTCGCGCCCGAATTCAAAGTAAAGGGCTATAAAGGTATAGAGATAACCAAAAAATCCGAAACCGTCAGCGAAGAAGACGTTAACAAACATTTGGACGAAGTATTGGAACATAACTCCAGCTTGGAAACCGAAGGCGAAGGCGCGGCTGTAAGCGACAGCAGCTATGTCGTGGTAAAATACAGCGGCAGCAAAGACGGCAAAGCCGAGGCTAAGTATTCCAGCGACGGTGAGCTTGTTGATATGTCCGCCCCGCAGACGGTAGCCGGCCTTGCCGACGCCATTAAAGGCGCCAAGAAAGGCGAGAGCAGAACTTTTGACGCGAAAGTGGACGACGGCACCATCAATTTTACCGTACAGGTAGAAGAGATAAAAAAGAAAATAAAACCCGAACTTAACGACGCTTTCGCGAAAGATATGGGTTTTGACAATGTTGAAAAGCTTAAAGAGACGGTAAAAACCTCCATGGAGCGCGAAGCCAAAAGCGCGAGCGAACGCGACGTGGTAAAACAAATAGAAGATGCTTTGGTAAAAGAGAACGATTTTGATTTGCCCTCCGGTTTGGTGGAATATTATACGCAGATATCCGTGGGAAATTTCATCAACAGAATGTTCGGCGGTAAGACGCCCGATCTTACGGAAGACAACAGGAAGGCCTTTGCCGAGAGAATGCGCCCCGGCGTGGAAAGGGATTTAAGGATAGGCTATATCGTACACGCCATCGCGGAAGCGGAAAAACTTGAGGCTACGGAAGAGGATTGGAAGGCCGAACTTGATAAGGCCTTGGCTTCTCAGCCCAAAGAGGAAAGCGGCATAAAGAAGTTCTTTAACGATCGCAAGGACGAAGTAATGGCGACGATAAATGAACGCAAAGTGTTCGATTTCCTTAAGAGCAACGCCAAGATAAAATAAATATTGGTGAAATTTGATAAAGCGGGGCGGTTTATCAGCCCCGCTTTTTTGTTTGACGGCCTGATTTACGGGGAATATTTTATAATGTTTTAATTTGGTAAAATATATATATGATAGAAAGAACCAAAAGATTGGAAACTCTGTTTCTGGAAGAAATCAATACCATAATCAGCCGTATGATAGCCAGCGGCAGCTTCAGCGGGTTTATTACCGTTACGGGCGTAAGAATATCCAAGGACTTATCTACGGCGAAAGTGTTTTATTCCGTTTTCGGCAGTGACGAGGACAAAAAGAGGGCGGCGCATAACCTTTCCGCGCTTAGGGGGGAAATAGGCTCTTTGTTAAGAAAGAGGATCCACATTAAAAGAATACCGTCTTTCTCTTTTGAAATTGACGATACTCCCGAGCGTGCCTCCAGAGTAGAAAAAATATTTTCCAAGATAGAAAAGGACCATGAGCAAGCAAGTTAACCCCGCGTTTAAAGCCATAGCCAAAGCCATAGCCAAAGGACGTAAGTTTTTTGTTGCGGGCCATCAAAACCCCGACGGCGACAGCTTGGGCTCGACCTTGGCCGTATGCAGTTTTTTAAGACGTCAGGGCAAAGAAGTTTACCCTTTCAGCAATGACAGGCCTGGCGACGATTTGTTTTTTATGCCCGGTCTTGACCGCATAAATTTTTCCGTCTTGCCCGATGAGTTTGATTTCGACACAATGATCCTTCTTGAATGTTCTGACAAAAAACGCGGCGGCAATTTGGACCCGTTGTTTGACAGCGTGAAAACCGTTATAAACATCGATCATCACATTACCGGCGAAAATTACGGGACTATAAATTATATCAACGCTCAAGCTTCCTCCACGGCTGAGATAATAACCCAGCTTTTTGAATATATGAAGGCCGAAATAACACCCGAGGAAGCCACCTGCCTCTATACGGGCCTGGTGACTGATACGGGGCGGTTTCTTCATTCCAATACTACGGCCGAAAGTATGAGGGTGGGCGCGGTGCTTTTGTCGCGCGGCGCAGATATACAGAAAATAAATACGGTAATATATAACACCAAACCTTATAAAGAACTAAAACTTTTGGGCCGCGCGTTGGAAAAACTCAACCTGTTAAACGGCAATACTTTGGCGGAAATCACTTTGACTTCCAAAGATTTTGATTTACTGGGCGTAGATCCGCGCCATACTCAGGGGATAGTAAGCCAGCCGATAATGATACCCTCGGTGGAAGTATCGCTATTGTTGAGGGAAGAGCCCGGCAGAATAGCGGTAAATCTCCGCTCCAAGGGAAGAGTGGACGTCAGCAAGGTTGCGGTACTTTTCGGCGGCGGCGGCCACGCTAGAGCGGCGGGTTTTAAAGTTGAAGGCGCGAAACTCGACGAGATAAAAAACCGTTTAGTATCTTCCGTAACCAAGGAAATATCAAAACTGCAATGAGCGTAGAGAGCGCAATACTTCTTGTGGACAAAGCTCCGGGCTGGACTTCCCATGACGTCATAGCCTATATGCGCGGCGTGCTTAAAATAAAGAAAGTCGGACACAGCGGTACTCTGGACCCTATGGCCAGCGGGCTTCTTATTTTATTGCTCGGCAAAGCCACAAAATTGCAAAGCGAATATTTGGGACTTCCCAAAAGATATGCGGGGCAAATTACGCTTGGAGCGGAAACCGACACTTGGGACGCGGAAGGCAAAACCGTAAAGACCGCGCCTGTTCCGCCTTTCGGCAGAGAAGATTTGGAGAAAGTTTTAAAGGAATTGACGGGTAAAATAAAGCAGCCGATACCGTTTTACAGTGCCAAAAAAGTCAACGGCCAAGCCATGTACAAAAAAGCGCGCATGGGCGAAAATATAGAACGCGAAAATGAAATCGAAATTTACTCTTGGGACAAAGTCGCCCTAGACGGCAATAAGATAGAATTTGAAGTTTCCTGTTCAAGCGGCACATATATCCGTTCTTTGGCGGTTATGATCGCGCGAATGTTGGGAACGGCCGGGCATTTGAGCGAGCTTAGAAGGCTTAGCATAGGTGATTTTGACGTCAAAGACGCGTTGGGAATAGAGAAAATAAAAACAATGCGGGCAGAGGAAATAGAAAAGTGGTTAAGAATTTTATAGCTATCGGCAGTTTTGACGGTGTCCATTTGGGGCACAGACATTTGTTTGGTGTGCTTAAGGACTTGGCGGCGGAACACAAAATGAAGCCGCTTTTGCTGGTTTTCAATATTCCGCCAAAAGTGGTTATGGACGCGTCGCACGGCGTGCTTACCACCCTTGAGGAGAAAAAAACCCTGCTTAAAAAGAGCGGAATGACGCGCGTTGAATTTCTGGATTTTAAAAAAATTAAGGCCTTGAGCAAAGAACGCTTTTTTGAAGTTCTGCTTAAGAAATACAATATGGGCGGGATTTTATGCGGAAAGGATTTCGCTTTCGGCAAAGATCGCGGCGGCAAGATAGATTTTATAAAGAAAGCCTGTTTGGAGAACGGTGTTATATTCGAAAGCTGTTCGTTTTTGGAAGCGGGAGGGGAGAAAGTTTCCTCCTCTTTGATAAGAAAGGCTTTAAAAGGCGGCGATATAGAGGCCGTTAACGAAATGCTCGGCTCCAGATACGAGGTTAGCGGGAAGATAGTAAAAGGGCGTCAGATGGGGCGCAAGATCGGGTTTCCTACCGCCAATATAGATTTTGATCCGCTTAAGATATTGCCGCGCGGCGTGTACGCCGTAAAGGCGAAGCTTGGCCGCAAGGAATATAATGGTGTATGCAATATCGGGCGCAGACCGACGGTGGAAGAAGGCGGTTTGCCCACTTGCGAAGTGCATATACTGGACTTTAACCGCGATATATACGGACGGGAACTGACGGCGGAATTTATCGCCAAAATAAGGCCGGAGCGGAAATTCGGCACGCTTGGCGAACTTACCCAGCAAATAAATAGAGATTCAATATTGGCCTATAAGTTGCTTAAACATGTGTAATTTTTTGTCGTTCTCGGTTACGGCGGGTGAATTTCGCCCAGTAAATCTTTACAAGGTTTTTAGTATTTGTTATAATAAATAAGACGTCACCGTAGCTCAGCTGGTTAGAGCGGGCGTTTCATAAGCGCCAGGTCGGTGGTTCAAGCCCACCCGGTGACACCATTTTTAATATTACCCGCCATAAGGCGGGTTTTTTATTGGCAAGATACGGAGAAGTAGAACTCCAAGTCGGGAAAAAGCCGCTTTTTTAATTCCGTAAACGAGGAATGCCACAAACAATTGTTCCCGACGGCAAGGTAAAATAAAAAATATTGACAAAACTCTCATACATAGTTAAAATCTTAATATGGAAAAGATAATAAAATCATTTAAAGCTTCTTTTAGAAAAGGCATTATTTTCGGCCTGCTGGATATAGTATTCAGGCTGGTGGCATTGTTTATATGGTTTGCCACGGTAAAACTTTTATGCGTTTTCGTTTATGAGGCGCTTTTCCAGGAGCCGCTGTTTTCCGAAACGATATGGTGGTGTGTTTATTCTTTCTTGATGTTTATCACCGTTACGGCTTTGGCATACGAGGCCGTTTGGGACAGAGAATAAAATTTTCGACTCATAAAAACCCTCGGCTTCAAGCCGGGGGTTTTTTGTATCTTGTGCCCCCAGGGTATGCCGGGGCGATAAAGGTTTTGCCGTCGCCAAAAATAGAAGAACTCTTCTTGTTACTATAAATTGACTGCGCAGGCGGCAATCCGCTATACCCGTCACTTTTTGCTTTCGCTTAAGGAAAGAGAATCGTTGCTCAGAGGGGAGTATTTTAGTGCGGAAGAATAATAAGCCCCGCGCTTAAAGCGTGGGGCTTTATCGTTTTTGAGGGGATAAGAATCTAGCTCTCTTTTATTATAGAGGCCATAATCTCGTTTTTCTGGATATGGTTGGTGCCTTCGTAAATTTGGGTTACTTTGGCATCGCGGGCGAATTTCTCCAGCGGGAAATCGCGCGTATAGGCTATGCCTCCGCAAAGGTTTATGCAGCGGTCGGCCACTTGCATAGCGGTATCGGAACAGAACAGTTTTGCCATAGCGCTGTATTTCGTCCAGCGCGGGCCTTTAAGGTTTTTAAGCTCGTCGTGTACGGTGGTGTTGTTCTTTAAAGCGTTTTGCGATGCGGCCAAAAAGTCCTTATCCATTAAGGAAGTCAGTTTGAAAACCAAAGCTCTGCCTGCTTCCACTTTTGCGGTAAGTTCGGCCAGTTCGTGACCTATGCTTTGGAAGGATATTACAGGCTGGTCAAACTGTTTCCTTATCTTCAAATATTTGACGGCTTCGGACATAGCGCCTTGCGCTAAGCCCAAGGCTTGGGCTGCGATGCCGGGGCGGGAGTAGTCAAATGTTTCCTGTACGATAAAAAGCCCTTTGCCTTCGCCGCCGAGCAGGTTGGAAGCGGGTACTTTGCAATCTCTGAAAATCAAATCATAGGTGGGGTTAGTTCTAAGCCCCATTTTGCGTTCTTTCTTTCCGAAGGTAAAGCCCGGCGTTCCCTTTTCCACCACGATAAGCGATATTCCTCTTGCGCCTCTGGAGGGGTTTGTCGATACCGCGACGGTATAGAAATCTGCGGCCTCGCCCGTGGATATATAATGTTTTGAGCCGTTTAAAATATAATAGTCGCCTTCCTTCACGGCGGTGGTTTTTATGGAGGTTGCGTCAGATCCCGCCTGTGCCTCGGATAACGCGAAAGTCCATAGCTTTTTGCCCGAAGCCAAATCCGGCAGCCATTTAGCCCTTTGTTCCGGCGTCGCCCAGAAGAACATCGGCATACCGCCCAAAGCGCTTGTACCCGCGGGCAGCGCCAAACCCATGCATACTTTTGAAAGTTCTTCCAATACCAAAGCCAAAGCGTTTACGCCCAAGCCTTCGCCGCCGTATTCCTTGGGCAGCCAAAGCCCAAACAATTTTTGCGCCGCCATTGCTTCTACGGCTTCGGGGCAGAATTCTTCCTTTTCGTCGTATTTTGCTCTAAGCGGTCTAAATACTTCCAAAGCCAGTTTTTTTGCTCTTTCAACGGCTTCGCGTTCCGCTTCATTATTAAAATAGTTCATCTTCGTCCTCCTAAATTCAGGTAAAGTTCGCGCTGTCGGTTAATCATATTTTTTATGTCGAAATCTTCCAAATCTTCTTCCTTGAAAGAAAAATCTTTCCTCTTTAGGGCTTTGATATGCCCTTGCGCCAAGGCTTTGTAATCGCCGCGCTTTATTAAAAAACCGTTTTGTCCGTCTTTAAGTATTTCCTTTACGCCGCCGCTGTCATAACATACGGCGGGCACGTTCATGAATAGGGCCTCAGCCAATGCCATCGGCAGGCCTTCCCAAAGCGAACTGAGCGAAAACAGTTCAGATACGGCCAGCAATTGCTCAATATCCTTGCGGTGCCCCAAAAGTTTAAAATTGTTTTTAAGTTTATATCTGGCTATAAGTTTTGCGGCCGCTTTTTTTAGAGGGCCGGTGCCCGTATAGAGATATACGCAGCGCGGTTCCTTGCGGCATACTATCGCCGCGGCGCGTATCATATCCAGCGGGTTTTTCTGCGGTTTTAAGTTGGCCGTGCTGAGTATTATCCTGGCATTGGGTTTCAGGCCGAGCTCTTTTAGTTTGGCTTCTCTGTCAAAATCCTTAAAGTCCGCCCGCCGTTTGACTTCTACGCCCGCCCTTATAAGGCGGCATTGGGACGCTTTGGCGATTTTAAGCCTTAGGGCATTGTCCATATCTTCCCTGGATACGAAAACGAGGCGGTCGGTAAATCCCGCCAAGAGCTTTTCCGCCAAAATATAGAAATATTTTTGCGTCGTTTTTTGTCCTTCATAAAAGGAAAAGCCGTGAACGGTATGCACTATCTTCGGCCTTTTGATTAAAGAGGCTGCCGCCAGTCTGCCCAATATGCCCGCCTTGGAAGAATTGGTGTGTACTATGTCGGGGCGGATATTCTTTAGCCTTTTGCGTATTTGGAAAAACGCTTTTATGTCCTTTACGGGCGATATTTCCCGCACCATATCTGGTATAAAGAAAATGGCTTTGATGGTTTTCTTGGCGGTTTTATCCAAAAATCCGCCCTTGCCGCATAAAAGATAGGTTTTGAAAGGCGGGCGATTGATATTTTTTACGCTGTAAAGCACGCTCTTTTGCGCACCGCCCAATTCCAGTTTGGTTATTATAAAAGCGATTTTCTTATTTGCCATTTTTCCGTTATTTCCAAGTCGGGGTAATAATATTTTATGATTTCCTGCGAGGTTTTCCCTTCGCGCGCCAGGCCGAAGGCGCCGTCTATGCATAAGCCTTTGCCGGCGCCGCTGTCGCTGCCGAGCAGCAGAATGTCTTTTTTAAACGGCACGAAGGTAAAGAACGGCGATCTTAAAGTGCCCGCGGCTATGATGAAATTGGCCTCGTCAAAATCCGTTTCCACGCTTTTTTTACTGCCGACAAACCGCATAGCCTTTACCCTTCCGTAAGGCGTCGTTTGGGCGGGTTCGAAATATTTTAAGGAACCGATGTCGTATTTCTGTTTAAGGCGCGCTTCTATTTCCTTTAATGGCATCAGGTATATCCATTTTGTTGAAGACCATAAAGTAGGGTCCTGCGGTGCGGAGAAAAGGTCTTTGGGTGGGTTTGAAAGCATATATTTAAACAGATTGACGGGCGAGAAGTTGTAATTCCTATTCTCTTGAGTGTTCTTTGTCCCGTCTTCGCTTGCCCAAGAGCAGGATTTATATATTTCCGCCTGCGCCAGAAGGGGGAGATCACCTTCTTTGGCGGGCTGCGCCAAAACTTGGTTTTCCGTATTTTTCGCCGCGTCCCGCACATAGCGAGATTCCATATTTACGCCGCCGTAATTTATGCGGGGGGAATTGTCTGGAATGTCAAAAAGCTCATTTCCGCCGGCAGATAAGTGCCAAACCAAGGCCGTTCTTAAGGCCAGAGCCGAGGCTTCTAAAGCGGCGGGCGTCTTTATGCCGCGCGTCATGGACATTAGCAAAGCGGGGATTACGTCTTCCAAATAAGTGTAATTGACCAGCACCATTCCTTGCTCTACGGGTATTACAAGCAAACTGCCTTTAAGTTCTTTGTCGCCCAAATTAGCCGCGAAGATATTTTCCGCCTTGGCGTCTTTGACGATAAAGGAATAGCCCTCTTTCTTTAGGCTGATTACGAAAGGCCTCTTCGTCGAAAAATCCGCCGCGCCCCATTTGTTCTGTATGTGTATGCCTTTATGCTCTTTATCGAAGGTTATGGCTTTGGGGGTATAGGCTTCGCCCGAGATCACTTCGCCCATCAGATCGTCCTTTATGACGAAATCCGCCCCCGGCATAAGATTAAAACTGGTTATCGGCGTCAGCTGCGCCTGATAGTTGGAGAACAATCCTATCCTTATCTGCCTGGAATTAGAGAGAGATGGCCGTTTGGTGTATATCTCGGAAAGTTTAGTGTAGAATAAATAATTTTCCGGCGCGTATGGCAGATATTTGGATAGTTTTTTAAGCCTTTTTGCGCTGGTTTTGTCGCCATTGTCCAATATGTATAGGCTGGCGTAGCTCTGCCATGCGGGTATGCGCTGTTTTAGTTTATATTGAATATCGGCCTGATATTTTTGCGCCATATAATTATTGGAATCGTGCGCCAAGGCTTGTTCTATAAGGGCGGAGGCGGCCTTTTTATCCTTGCCCGATAGTCTTGCCATTAAATAGGCTGCGTGCGATATCACGTAAGGATCTGTACCGTAGAGGTTTTGCAGTATTTCCATTGATTTTTCGGCTTTATCCGCGTTGAAATAGGCCTGAGCCATCGCTAGCTTGGCGGAAGATATATATTCAAAATCGGCAGTTAAAAAGGGAAGTTGGTCATATTCTTTTTGCGCTTCTTTTATTTTGCCTTGCGCGGCGTATATCCAAATCCTCAATAACTGGGCGAAAGGATAGTTCGGGTTCAAGGTTAAAGACAAATCCGATAATTTAAGCGCTTGTTTATATTCCGCCCTTTGCAGATGTATTATCAAAGCGTTTAAAGCTGCTTCCACTCTTATTTCCGGCATAAGGCCTTCGTTTTGGGACAGTTCGGTATAAAGTGTTAAGGCCTCTTGGCTTTTGCCTTGGCTATATAAAGTGTTCGCTTGGGAAATTTGCGGATAAATATTATATTCGATAACGGTTTTGGTTATGATATTGTCGTTTAGCTTTACGTCGGGCAGATGCTTTACGGCCATTATGTTTTGCGAAGGATCTGTGCTTTCGGGCTGTGCCTGCGGGGTGATATCTTCTTGTTGGGTGTCTTCGGTTTTTACGGTCAAGGCGGAATTGCCCGCCATATAATCGTTGAGGCTTTGCCCGAAAGATATAAGCGGCAGGGCCGCAAAAACAGCTAGGAGTATAATATTTCTAATAATTCTCATAATATAATTATACCAACTTAAAGCGTGCGGCGCAGAACCTCCGGCACTGTTTGCTTGCTCCCGACGGAAAAAAGCCTGTTATGCGTATGTGACAAAAAAACTATTATATGTTATGCCCAGTATAAGGGCGTATATTATTCGTTTTGATTACCCTTTTTATTTATTGATTTTTAAAATTAGTTTTTTGTATAAATATTAAGTATGATTAACAAAAGAAAAGAAAAATTTATTATTGGTATTATTCTTGTCATCGTCGGCGTTATGATTATGATTTCTACGCTGACTTCGGGCGTATTTTATTCCAAAATTACTTTAAACAGCGTTGATAATGCCGTTTACGTGAGCGGTATCGGCGGGCAGAAGAAAATAGCGCCTCTTGTGCAGGCCCGTTCTTTTAAAATGAAAACCAATTATAAAAAGGGATTTTTTTCAGCACAGGGCAGTTTGTGTTATAATTTGGAAATGACAAAAGCCGATGGCGAAAAAGAAGAGATCTTCCCTTTTTGCGTTGCCAGCTCAGAGAAAATGAAATCCATAGCCAAAAAGGCTTCCTCTTTTTTGGAAAATCCCAAAGGCTTTGTTTTTAGCGCGGGAGTATTTTCCTTAAATAATCTAATTTTGTTTTTTGTAGCGCTCTTTGCCGTTTTGGTGGGAGTATCTCAAATAAGCTCCGCAAGGAAAATGTAATTTTTTGTTACTTGAATACAAAAGGCCGAAGAAAAAT
This sequence comes from Candidatus Proelusimicrobium volucris, assembly GCF_959605025.1. NCBI lineage: Bacteria > Pseudomonadati > Elusimicrobiota > Elusimicrobia > Elusimicrobiales > Elusimicrobiaceae > Candidatus Proelusimicrobium > Candidatus Proelusimicrobium volucris. The sequence goes on from NZ_CAUHCY010000007.1 coordinate 39,340, forward strand.
CTTCGGCCTTTTTTGTTTCTAATTTAAAGCATATATAAGGCTTTGCCAAAAACGCTTGATATCGCACATCTCGTTTGACGGGCATTATTATTGTTTTAAAGCGTTAAGAAGCGTGTTTTTTATTCTTAAAAGCCCTTCTTTTAAAGTTTCTTTAGGGCAGGCGAAATTTATTCTTATAAAACCTTCGCCCTCTTTACCGTAAATGGCGCCGGGGTTAATCCTTACGCCGTTTTTAAGCATAAGGTCCGATACTTCCTGCGAGGTTTTACCCAATATTGAACAATCCACCCACGCCAGATAGGTTCCCTCAAGCGGGGCAACGGGGAATTGCGGCAGCTGGGTTTGAAAAAACTCCTTAAGCATAAGATAGTTTTCGTTAAGGTAAAGATTTAATTGGTCAAGCCAATCCCCGCATTGATTATAGGCTGCCGTCAATGCGTCAATGCCGAACGGGCCTATCATTGATACTTCGTTTTCGTGGAGGGCTTTTTCTATTTTTGCACGTACGGTTTTGTCCGCTGCAAAAATGTTGGCGCATTGAAGGCCAGCCAAATTAAAAGCCTTACTTGGCGAGGCGCAAGTAACGCTGTTTAATAAAAACTCCTCGCTTATCGACGCAAAGGGGGTATAGATAAAACCCGGACGGATAAGTTCACAATGTATCTCGTCTGCTATTACAAATACTTTGTTGTCCAGGCAGATGCGGCCGATTTTTTCCAGCTCGGACCGGCTCCATACTCTGCCGACGGGGTTATGCGGATTGCACAATATCATCAGCCTTACTTTCGGGTCGGCCGCTTTGCGAGCCAAATCCTCAAAATCTATGGAGTAACAGCCGTTTTTGCGTATCAAAGCATTGCTTTGTATGGCGCAGCCGTTATTAAGTACGGAAGAAAAAAAGCAATTGTATACCGGCGTTTGGAAAAGAACTTTATCGCCGCTTTGCGCCAAAGCTTTTATTATGGCCGTCAAAGCCGCCACCACACCGGTAACGGGCAAAATCCAGCCTGGGCGTATTTTGAGGCCGTGGCGGCCGTCAAACCATTTTACTATTGACTCGTAATAAGAGGCCGATGGTTCGCTATAGCCGAATACGCCGTGCTCCAACCGCTTTTGCAAAGCCGCTATTATCGGCGGAGCCGCTTTAAAATCCATATCGGCGACCCAAAGGGGAATCATTTTCTCATCGGAAGTAAAATCCCACTTTACGCTTTGCGTAGAGCGTCTGGAAACAATGGTGTCAAAATCGTATTTGCTAGGCATTATTTGCCTCTTTGGCAGGAGGGTTTATACACCTCTTTGCCTTTGGCTATATAATCTTTGAGGACTTTTTTGCCCGCTTCAGGCTCTATTTCCCCATAGACCTCTATTCCGCGTTTGGCGAAAGCCTCAAACCACCCCGGCTTAAAGCCCTCGTCAAAGCCAGTTATAGCTTCAACGTCGGAGGAGTTTACTCCGTAGAAAATCCTCTTTATTCCGCTCCACATTATCGCGCCCATGCACATTACGCAAGGCTCTGCCGTGACGTATATGGAAAGATTATACGGGGCCAAATCATAAGTTTTTAATACTTCGTGTGCCTGCCTTATGGTATTTACTTCCGCGTGGTTAAGGCAGCATTGTTCTTGCGCGACGCTGTTGGCGCGTTTGGCGACCAAATTGCCTTTATCGTCATATATCGCGGCGAGGAACGGCCCGTAACCTTTATCCGTCAAAAGGGCTGTTTCCGCTTGTAAATCAAGTATTATTTTTTTTGCTCTTTCGAGCTCCTCCTGCGGAAGGTCGGTTTTGGTATTCTTTATCATATAAATCCTTTTGAGAAAAATTCCCGCGCGATAAAGTCATCGGCGCGGAAAGTGTTTTTTTGTTGAGATTGCTCTTATTATGATTATATCATAAGCGGGGCCCGCCGCAGAGACATAACCCTGTTGCCGTTGATACTTCTTTAAGTTATAATAACTTTTTTTAGAGGGGGTAATTATGAACTGGGAAAGTATTTTTGTGGGGTTGGCAGCTTTTGTAATTATAGGGGTGTTTCACCCGATAGTGATAAAGGGGGAATATTATTTCTCCAAGAGAATTTGGCCTTTGTTTCTAATAGCGGGCATTTTGTTTGTTGCGGGGGCTCTTTTTACGGAAGGCAAGGGCCTTTCGGCGGTGTTAAGTATAACGGGTTTTACCTGTCTGTGGAGCATAAAGGAGCTTTTCGAGCAGGAAAAACGCGTAGAAAAAGGCTGGTTCCCCAAGCGGGAAGGAAAGAAAAAAGACGAGGCCGTCTAGAGTTTAAATTATAAAAATCAGAGGAAAAATTCCGCCTCTTTGTTTGTTTTAAGCAATTTGCGCTCAAACATTTTAAAAATCATTTTCGCTTTTACGGAGTGGAACCCTCTTGCTTTTTGCGGGCATGCTTTTACGCAGGCCATACAGGATATGCATTTATCCGGATCGGTATTGCGCGGATTTGCCGCATTTATGGCATTGGCCGGACAAATTTGAAAGCAAATCCTGCATTTATCGCACTTCCCGTCGGCCGTAGGATAAAAAGGTATTTTGCCGTAAGGTTTAAACGGATAATGCCCTTTAATGAAAACTTCTTTGTCAAGGGCCCGCTCATCGGTAAGTTTTAGCTTTATTTTTCCCATGAAATCGGCAAGCGCGGAAAGATCTTTCCCGTTAGGGCGGCCAAAGCCGGCTTTTTCGCAAAAGCTGTGCGGCGCAACAACGGCGGCAGCGCCTATGGTCTTGAAGCCGTTTTCGGAAGTTATTTGTTTAAGTTCCAGCAAGGCGTCGTCGTAATCTCTGTTGCCGTATACAGAAAACAATATCACTTTTGTTCCCTTGCCTTTTAATCTGTCAAAAATGCCGTTTTCTATTTGTGCTACCCTTCCAAAATAAACCGGTGCGCCTATTATGGCCAAATCATTTTCGCCCAAGGTATAGCTTTTTCGTCTTTTGTCAAGGTCGGTCAAGTCTATTTCCTTATATTTCTCGCCAAGCATAGCGGCTGCGGCAAGGACATATTTCTTCGTCCCTCCCGTAGGGCTGAAATATACAGCATAGATATTTTTGTCTGTCATAAAGCCGCCGAATCCAACTTAAAAATCCTATTATATATCTTATTTTATCAAAATCGGAACGATATATTTATATTTTACGTATCGGCAAAAATTGCGGATTTTAATATCTTGGGTTATGCTATTTAATTTGCTTAAATTGATATAATCATAATAGACATAATGTAAAAGAGAGGCCCAAATGTATAATTTTAATCCGTGGCATCACGTATCCCCCGGCAATAAAGAAACTTTGCCTTATATAGTAAACGGTATAATAGAGATACCCAAAGGTACTCGCGCCAAATACGAACTGGATAAAGAGAGCGGCATGCTCAGGCTTGATAGAGTTTTGTATTCTTCGGTCTATTATCCCGCCAATTACGGTTTTATCCCGCGTACATACGGCGCCGATAAAGACCCGCTGGATATTTTGATACTCTCGCAGGCGGAAGTGGTGCCGATGTGCATTGTTCCCGCGCGCATTATCGGCGTTATGAGAATGCTCGACGCCGGGGAGGCCGACGATAAAATAATAGCCGTAGCGCAGGGCGATCCTAACGTCAGCCACTACACAAACATTTCCGAATTGCCCGATCACTTGGTTTCGGAAACGATGAGCTTTTTTGAAGACTATAAAAAGCTGGAAAACAAGACCGTAGTGGTGGAGAAGATATTCGATAAAAATACCGCCGTGAAAATCCTGCAGGAAGCTCTAATCGCCTATGAGGAAAAATACGTAACGTTCAGCAATTTTTCCCAGGCTTGCGGCAAGTAATATTCTAAGCCTTTTTATGAAGGATATTTTTATATATTTCCTTTTATGAATGCCTGATAGGGATATAACTTGTTCTATTCTGGCGATAGGGCATTATTGCTTCCTTGAGAGATAAAAGATATTTCTACACTATCCTTGCCTAGTATTTCGGATAGTTTTTGAGGATTTCTTAATCGCCCTATCGGTGTATAGCGATAACTTGTCTTGAAATCTTTATAGAACAGAACAAGACAGTCGTCGGAAAAAAGCATAAGATCCCCAGTTTTGATTTCTGTAATATTCTTAGGAGATGCAGGTAAAGGCTTTGTAAGATAAGAGTATTTTTCATTCCCGTTGAGCTCAATCATTCTTATTTTTAATGGAAGAATTTTTTTAAATTCGAGTGCCGTCTCATTATTTAGCAGGAATAATTCAAAACGGTGCTCTCCTATTTGTACGGATATTTCGGTAGTCATAGTTGAAACCCCTTTGGATTGCTCAGCGCTTGCAGGTTTTGTTTCCCCGCAAGCACTGAACAAAAATAGTGAAATTATAAATACTTTACAGTAATTTAACACTTTCATTATTTAAGATATTCCTTATAAAAATGCTCTATTTCGTCAAAAGGTATTTTGTCGGAATTATCATATAGGTCGACGTGATTTGCGCCCGGTACAATTAAAAGCTTCTTATTGGTCCCGGTTAATTTGTTAAAAGCGTCCTCACTGAAGTATTTGCTGTGCGCTTTTTCACCGTGAATAAGCAATACTGGCGTTTCTATTTCACTGCTATAGGCTAAAATAGGTAAGTTTATAAGTGAAAGAGAGGAGGTCGTATTCCAATTGCCGTTTGAGTTTATAGAACGTTTATGGAAGCCCCTGGGCGTTTTGTAATAATCCCAATAATCTTTGACAAATTGCGGTTCATTATCTGTAAGTTTTTGAGGTAATCCCTCAGCTTTTGCATAGGTGCCGTTTTTAAAATCTTGTGTGCGCTGATCATTTAGAGTTTTTTTGAGAGCAAGCCTAGCCTTTGCGTCCATGGTGTCAAAATACCCCTTAGCGGATACTCTGGTCATATCATACATTGTAGAAGTTACTGTCGCTTTGATACGAGTATCAATTGCCGCGGCGTTTAAAGCGAAACCTCCAAATCCACATATTCCCAAAACTCCTATTTTATTAGGGTCAACATTTGCTTGATTTGAAAGGAAGTCTATCGCCGCGCTGAAATCTTCCGTATTAATATCAGGTGAAGCTATATTCCTGGGTTTTCCTTTGCTTTCGCCAGTGTAGGAAGGATCAAACGCCAAGGTTATGAATCCTTTCTGCGCCAATGTTTGCGCATATAGACCGGAAGCCTGTTCTTTTACGGCTCCAAAAGGTCCGGAAATTGCTATAGCAGGAAGTCTTTGCCCTTTTTTCACTCCTTTAGGAATATATAAATCGCCGGCAAGAACAATGCCGAATCTATTCGTAAAATTAACTCGCTTTGATATAACATCGTTACTTTTTTCGAAAGTTTTATCCCATTTTTTTGCGGTAACCATAACACTTCCTCCAATTAAAAAAACAGCGCTTAGTATAAATGTCGTTAATTTTTTCATTATATCCTCCTTATTCATAAATTATAACTATTGGAGTTAACTCTAAGTCAATATTTTTTATGTTAGATTTGTGTTGGGGGGATAGTTTTCGTGAGAATAGCGGCGTCTTATTGTGTTTTAAGTAAAAGCGGAAGAAAAAGAAAGACAATGGCAAGGGGGGATAAAATCAAGTATTGAATCCGTTTTTATTATAAAAGAACACATGGTTTGATTATATTTTACAGATAGTTTGATTATTTCGGGCAAAATAAATTTAAAATGTTAAACAAATGAGCAATGTTTTCATTAATACATTCTTAATAAAACCCTGTTTTTAATACGGATTTCTTATAATATTCTATTTCATTGGGTACATACGCATTAACTCTGAGAACAAAGCATTATCCCCCTATTTCCGACCTTTGTTTCGGTTTTGTATCAATTATGATATATTTAACTTATGCAAATTAAAGAAATAACTACGAATAAAAAGGATTATATGGATATTCTATTAATCGGCGATGAAGATAAAGCAATGATTAACAAATATCTGGAATCGTCAAAACTTTTTGCTTTGTACGATAATGATATCTTGACATCAATCTGTGCTGTTATGGAGATTGATAAGGAAACCGTTGAAATAAAAAATCTTGCAACTTATACGCAGTATCAAAATAAAGGCTATGCCTCAGCATTGATTAATTTTGTCTGTAATAAATATAAAACAAATTTTAAATATTTAATCCTTGGAACCGGAGAAAATAACAATACCTTGAAATTCTATAAAAAACAAGGTTTTCAAGAAACTCACAGACTAAAAAACTTTTTTATTGATAACTACCCGCACCCAATTTTTGAAAATGAAAAGCAGTTGGTAGATATGATTTATTTAAAGAAAATTTTATAATATTCCAACCTTAAGAAAAAACTTCCGATTTTGTTTTAAAATTTTTAAAAATTTGCGCAACTGGACTGTTCCAAAATAATCAAATTATCCGTATAGTTCAAATTTGGTGCGTATCTTACTGATAATATACAAATCTCAATCTATCCGTACAAATCAAACCGATCGTTAAATTACATTTATATTTAAGTAATTTTATATGCCTTAATGGAAGTAAAAACAACTTAAGCCAAGTTGCGAGGAAAAAATAAAAAAAGAACCCTTCTCATACAAAAAAGGGGTCTTATAAATATACGGAGAGGGAGGGATTCGAACCCTCGATACGGGAAATCCCCCGTATGACGGTTTAGCAAACCGTTGCCTTCAGCCTCTCGGCCACCTCTCCATTCCCGCCAAAATACAGTTTTTTGCAAACCGCATTTCCAGTCGGATATATTAATTATAACAAAATATTTAACAAAATAGAAACATAAAACACCAAAGCCGTCAAAATCATAAATAGGGCAACAAGTCCTTCAACTGGCAAATGATGTTTTCTTTTTAGATCTAACTCAATATGATTTTCTTTAACGTATTTCGCGAATACTTTGCTGAAGGGCAGCGTCAGCAGCGGCGATATTATGTTAGCCGCTAGAGTTGAGAGCGTCATAAATACCCATATCAGCTTGAACGGGAGCAGAATTATATGCACCCAAAAAGATATCATTACCGGCTTGTCTATAAAATGTTCTATCAGGTAGCGGTAGTTGTGCGAGGATAACAGTACTATTAATGGCGTCAAGATAAGTATCACCGCAAAGGTGGGCGCGAAATAGGGCAGTACGAATCTGAAGCCGTCTATCACGCTTTTCTTGGTATGTATGAATATCGCTTTCGAAAGTTCTTTGGCTTCCGTGCGCCTCATATTTGCCAAGATGCCTATCTTGACGAAGCTTAAGGCGGCCATTCTTATAAATTTGTTTTCGCGCCTCATTTTAAGTTCGGCTTTCCTCGCGCGGTTTAGCTTGCATAATGCTATATAAAAGCATTGAAGCGCGCTCTTTTTTACGCCCAAATCGGCATAGACGTTTATTACCGCCAAATAGGTGCTGGGCAGATATAAAGCCGTTCTTATCCATAAATAGTTGTAGTAAAGCCAAAATAAAGCCACGCAGGTGTAAAGAACCGGGTTTAAGAGAGGGGGAATCCAATAGAGGCCGAACAAAGTCCACTTAAAGCCCAAAAAGAATATCGTCAAAGTGCAGATCTGCACAAGAACGTAAGAAGGCGAAAAGAAAACGTCAGCTCCGTTTAATTGTTTGTTGTTTGTCATTTGAAACTCTCTTTAAGGCCCTGCTCCAAAGGCGTAAACTCCTGCCCTGTCAGGGTTGTCCACTTGCGAGAGCTGCAGGTCCAATGTCCTTTTATCGACGCCTCTTTAATTTTATCGTAATTTAAAGCGGGCGTAATGGAAAAGACGCGCGCCGCACTCTCGTAGACAAACGCCGCCGCCTCCAACAAAAAATAGGGCAGGCTGAACATTATCGGCCGCGGTTTGTCCATTGCGTCGGCCATGGTATTGATGAAATGTTTCCAGCTGTAACTTGCCGGCTCGCATACGAAGAATATTTCGCCGTTCGCCTGCGGCAGCTGCGAAGCTTTATACAATGCCAAGACCAAATCTTCCACATAAACGAAATTAAAGAACATTTCCGAAGAGGAGGTGTTGACCATTATCCCTCTTGCCACCCAAGAGGCTATTTTTGATACGCCCGAATCGTTTTTGCCGTATACTACCGGCGCACGTATTACAGTCTTGTGTATGTTTTGCGGGAGTTTTAAAACATATTCTTCCGCGGCAAGTTTTGTCGCCCCGTAATCGGATACCGGCGCCGCGGCTGACCTTTCGTCGATAGGATTATTCTTGTACTCGCTGGGCCCGGCAGCCGCTTGGCTTGATAAATAAACAAAGCTTTTTATCTCCGGCGTTTGGGCTGCGGCCTGGCATAAATTTTTTGTAACTTCCACATTCGCTTTATAAAACTCTTCCCTGTTGAAAGCGAATATCGCCGCCGCCAAATGAAATACGCAGTCGGCACCTTTTAATGCGTATTTTAAATCTTTTACGTCGTTATAGTCTACGCCGACCGTTTCCAGCATGGGGTTGTCGCTCGGTCCGCCGCGTCCCCTTGTTAATAGTTTAACACGGTATCCCTCTTTAAGCAAGAGCTCCGTCAATCGTCCGCCTACAAATCCGCGTCCTCCGGTTATTACGGCAGTTTTCATCAGTTTTTTACCTCTTTCGTTATTACCTTTTGGATCTCGCCTATCCCTTTGTTAAGCTCTTTACTGGTCTTTTTAATGTCTTCTTCCAGGCCCTCGGTTGTGAAATCCAATTTCTTAAGGCCCTTTTTTATTTGGCTTTCCGTAGGGTATTTGCCGTTTTTTACTTTGTCGTAAGGCGAAACGCCGTCCGTCTGCGGCATTATATTGAGCAAAAAGTAACCTACTACAAGTATCATTGCCAAATCGAATATACAATTAAACACGTGCGATCTGCCCAAAAACAAAATCGAGGAGAAAAACGTCAGCACCAATACCGCCACAAACGATATTATAAACATTATAAATACCGTTATCGGAGCAGTCTGCGGATAATCGGGAAAGCATATCAAAGCGGCCAAGAAAATTATCGTAAGCAATATAAAACGCCATATTATAAGCATAAATTACTCCTCGTTTTTAAATTCTACCGTAACTGTAAGCAAATTTTTGGGGAAATCTTTGGGCAGCGGCGGATACGGCGCAGATTTTTCCGCCGCGGAAGTAGCCGCGTAATCGTAAGAATCGTTACCCGAGCTTTTTTCTATCTGTACGCTGTATACCGCGCCGTATCTGTCTATATTGAAAGATACTAGCGTGGAAAGCCCCGTACTTTTCTTTGGCATATGTTTCTGCCATTGTTCCCAAAGAGAGTTCCTTACCTGCGTTATGTACCAAGGATAGGGGAAATTTGTAAAATTAGCCCTTACCGCTTTTGGCCCGCCGTCAGCGCCGCCCGATAAGTTATGCAGGGAAGATGGATCTATATTTGTTGATTCCACCTCACCCAATATGCTTGGTTTGGAAAGGGTTACCTTTTTTTCCGGCTCGGCTTTTGGTTTAGGTTCTTCCTTTTTAGGCGCGGCTTTCTTGCTCTTTTTGGCTTTTGCGGAAATTTGTTCCTTAGAGTTATACTCTTTCTTTGCCGCCTTTTTGGGTGCTTCTTTTTTTACTTCTTTAATTTCGGAAGGAGGAGTTTCCTGCTTTGCGGGCGCCTTTATCTCGGGCTCTTGCGTTTTGGCGGGCGCGGGCGCAGGTTTTGTTTCCGGTTCGCCGTATCTTAAAGGCTGGGAGGCCATTCCTATAAAATCTATGGTATAGACGGCTTTGGTTTTTTTCGCGGGTGCGCCTTGCATCAAGGCAAACATCGCCAAGAATAGCAAGAAGTGTATCGCTGCGGAATAAACCAATGATAAATTCATAAAGTTTCAAATACGGGGTAAATTTTATTTACCTTCGCTTACTCCTATGCCCAGTTTCGCCGCGCCGAGTTTCTTGGCGACGTCGAACACCTTCACCACTTGTTGGATAGGAACGTCTTTGTCGGCCTGAACGAGAATAGTCTTTTCGTGTGCGCGTCCCAGCAAGAGGATAAGTTCTTCCTGCAGGCCTGAAAAAGCAACCTCTTTATCCATTACTTTAAGTTGGCCTTTTTTATTGATTTCCACTCGTATTACATTATCTTCCGTTATCGTGTTTACCGCGCTTGAAGACGGCAAATCCACATTGATTTGCGACTGTACGATAAAAGGCGTCATCACCATAAAGATAATTAGCAGTATCAAGGTAATGTCAATAAACGGCACCATATTTATTTCGCCCATGATGCCGCGGGTCTGCATTCTGTTCTTCATAATTTACCGGCCGAAATAAGATCTTCCACCGCGGCGAAAGTATTTTCTGGCTTTTCAGGCTCCTTATATAGTTTCGCCGAGATTACCTCCTGCGCCAAATATTGCATATTCTGCGCAAAGAAGTTTACCTTGCTCAAGAAGTAGTTATAGGCTATCAATGCGGGCACCGCCACGAACAAACCCGCCGCCGTATTTACCAAGGCCTCCGCTATGCCTTTTGCCACTACCGAAGGGCCCGCCGCCGTTCCGCTTATGGAAGATAAATCCGCAAAAGCCCTCATTACGCCCAACACCGTACCGAACAGCCCTATAAAGGGCGTCGTGCTGGCCAGTGTCGCCAAGACGGAAAGTTTGCGGGAGAGCTGAGCCGTTTCCCAGTTGATTATGGAATCGGCCAAATCGTTTAAGCTGCCGATATCGGTCTTGTCCGATTTAATTAAGTTTATCACCAATTTCGCCGCGGAAGTGTTGGAATAGCCGTTCTTCCTGCACGCGTCCGTTATTTTATTGAAATTGCGCGCCGGCAGTTGGTAGCGCACGTATTCCATCAAACGTCTGGATTTGTTTATATTTGCTCTGTATTTGAAAAATCTGTCTATCATTATCGATAAGGAGTATATCGACAAAGCTATTAAAAGGAACAGTACCGGCCCGCCCGCTTTTATAAGTTCTTTTACGCTTCCCATACTTGTAAAATCCATAAATCAACCTCTTTACAATAAATTAAGATATATTAAAATCCATATTATCAAATTTGATATGATACCCGCCAGCACGTCGTCCAAAACGACGGCCGCGCCGTTTAGGCAGTATTTGCTTTTTGTCTTTTCCGGCAGGTTCTGGCCGAAGTTTTCCGCTTTCTTTATAAAGGATAATTTTGTCGTGTCAAAAATCCTAAACAGGACAAAGGCCAAAACCATTATCAGAAATTCTTTCGGCAAAAAGGCGGTTGCGGTAAAATATCCGGCTATTTCGTCTATGACGATTTTGGGGTTATCTTTCTTTTCGTCTTTAAATCTTACTTTATCCGATACATATACGGATATGAGTATTACCCCCAGTACTGTCATCGCCTGGTAAAGTGGCTCCTTTGGCATAAAAAACAAGTAGAGAACAAAAGCCTCAAAAGTGCCCAGAAGGCCTGCGCCGCTGTTCTTCTTATTTCTCAGTATCGCAGTGGGAATATAGCTTATAAATGCGCCCGTGGCGAAGAATTTAAGGCAAAAATTAGTCATTTACCGGCAAGCTCCAAGATTTTACCAACATAGCCCAGTTGTTCTTTAGGTACGAAATCCCGCTCAAAGCCGTTACCAGCGCCGTTACCACCGTAATGCAGTAAGGCAAAGTGCCGAGCAGATTATCCAGGAAAGTCAAAACATTCCTTAAAGAGCCGTCCGCCAAAGGCAAAAGCAGTTTGACGTCCGCTATAAAAAATATCAAGCCCAAAGCTATAAGCTGTACGGTAGTTTTGAATTTGCCCCAGCGTTCGGCCGCCATTACGTGGTTATCCAAGGCAGCCAATACGCGCAAAGTAGATACCATCAATTCCCTTAGTATTATCACGAATACCGCCCACACCGGGACATTGATATAAGACACCTCCGTAAACGCAAAGAACGCCGCGCCGACCAATACTTTATCCACAAAAGGATCCACTATCGCGCCGAAAGGCGTGGCGGTATTTGTGCTTCTTGCGATGCGGCCGTCTATCCAATCTGTGCTGGCCGCTACGCCGAAAATCAGCGAAGCGGCTATCATCGCAAAGCCGTTTTCCGCTATCATCAGCAGGAACATTACTATCGACATTCCCGCCCTTATCAAAGTTATTTTGTTGGCAAGCGTCATCTTTAATTTCATTTGAATATGCTCTCTTTTAATTTAATATTCTTTTGAGTTCCTTTTAAAACGGTGGTGGTTTTTACGCCTTCGTTTTCCAAGGATATTTCTTTAACAAAAAAATCTTTTGGGTCGAGTTTGAAAGTCAATTCATATCCGCCCGCTTGTTCTTTTTCGGGCGTAAGAGTTAAAGTTAAGGCGTCGTTTCCGACAGAAAAATCTTTTATTTTATGGCCTTTTACCGCTTTGCCGTAATTGCCGAAGTCAAATAAAGCCTTGTTGCTTTGGCCCGCTTCCCAATCGGCCCAGGCCATCGTGGTAATAATTTCACCTTGGCTGTCTTTGATTTTTATAACTTTCTTGTCGGTCAGCGCGCTTTGCGAGAGAACGCCGTTTTCAAAAGTATCAAGGCGTATATTCTGCCCTTGTTTATATATCCTGCCTTCCGAGGAGGATATCGGCGTGCCTTCAAAAGTAGTGGCTTGGGTAAAATCCGCTTGCAAAGTTTTTAATTTGCCGTCCCAAGCTATCAGCCCCGCAAGAGCTTGATCTGCCGTAAGGGCGGCGCTTTTATTGGAAAGCTTTTTATCCGCCCGCTCTTTTGCAGGAGCGGTTTTCTCGTTCTGTTTTTTGCCGGCCTCGGCTTTGGCCGGAGCGGTTTTATCCGCACCCGCATCGGCCGCGTTTACAAAAACGGCAGGCAAAAGTAAAAAGATTATCAGAAATATGTTCTTCATTTGTACACCGTATCGTATTGAGTATCCTGCGCGGCGGGGCCTTTTTGCAGCTGCTCTATTTGCTCGTCGATGGCGTCAAAGTGTATTTCCCAGCGGTTGGAGCCTTCCGGCTTGGTGATAAAGCCTTTCATTTCCAATACGCTTAGGATATTAGTCGCGCGTGCGCTGGAGCCGAAGTTCGCCTTAAGCAAATCTTGGGATACTCTTCTTCTTTCCTTTATAAGTCTTAAAGCCGACAGCAGTTCCTCCGGAGAAGTACCCAAGCCTTCCCCGGGCCTTCCGCCCGCCGTATTTTGCTCGGGCTGGACCTGCACCGGATAATCCGGGCCGCCCTGCGCTCTTAGGAAATCGGCCACTTTCGTTATTTCTTCTTCCGATATGTAACAGCCTTGTATGCGTTTGGGTTTCGGGTCCGATATACCCAAATAGAGCATATCTCCTTTGCCGAGCAAAGCGTCCGCGCCGTTGGCGTCCAAGACGACTCTGGAATCTATTTTTGATGTTACCTGCAAAGCTATTCTGGAGGGCAAATTCGCCTTGATTACGCCCGTTATCACGTTGGTGGACGGCCTTTGCGTACATAAAATCAGATGTATGCCCAAAGCCCTGCCCATTTGCGTAAGCCTTTGGACGGAATCTTCTATCGCGGCTTTGGTTTGCAACATAAGATCGGCCATTTCGTCGATAATTACCACTATATAAAATACTTTTTCCTCATTATTTTTTTCCGCCCAGGCGTTATAGCCTTCAATGTTCTTTACCTTTGCGAATTCGAACATCTTCATGCGTTTTTCCATTACCTTTACCAAGGCTTGCAAGGATTTCACTGCGCCATTGGCGTCTTTTACCACGCTGACGTCTTCGCAGTCGGTTTTCGGGTCGTAGAGGTGGGGGATACCCTCGTATAAAGTCAGTTCGACGCGTTTTGGGTCTACCAACAGGAATTTGATTTCATTGGGTTTGGCCCTGTATAAAAGCGATATGATTATGGAATGTACGCAGATGCTTTTGCCGCTGTTGGTCGCGCCCGCTATCAAAAGGTGCGGCATTTTGGCCAGTACGGAAGTGGCGGGCATGCCGTCGGCGTATCGGCCCAAAGCTACGGTCGTTTTGAATTTGGAATTGACGAAGCTTGTGTCTTGCAAAATCTCGCGCATGGTTACCATCAAAGGTTTGTCGTTGGGGATTTCAAAGCCGATGGCGTCTTTGCCTGGGATAGGCGCTTCAACCCTTATGCCGCGCGCTTTCATCGCCAAAGCTATATCGTTTGATATTGATACTATGGAGCTTATTTTTACGCCAGGGTCGGGTTTGATTTCATATCTGGTAACTACCGGGCCGGGGGCTACGCCCGTTACGCTGGCGGCTATATCAAAACTTTTAAGAGTGGCTTCCAGGCGTTTTGTAGCCGCGGCGATTTCCTCGTCAGTCGGGCCGATTATATTGGTTGTGGAAGGTTCTTTAAGCAAATCCAATGGGGGGAGAATAAAATCTTCGCCCGCTTTCTTCTCTTTTGAAGCGCTTTCGCCCTCTTTCTCTATATGATGAAGCGGAGTGTTTTGACGCGGCGGCATTTTTATCATTTCCGCTACGGGGCGGCTTATCTTAGGCGGTTGCCTTTCGGGCAGAGGTTCCTTTAATGGTTCCTCGGTTTCATGTATTACACGTCTGGGCTGGTTTTGCTTTTCCTCGCGTTTGGCTTCTTGCACTTTCTCTTTAAATTCCGCCCGCGCCTGCATCCAAGAGTTGAAATCCTCGCTTAAAAGCTCCCTAGTTTTTCTTAAAGTTGCCAGCCACGGTATCGCAAAAAGTATATGCAGCCCTATGAATACGCACGCCAAAGCGAAAATTATCGCCCCGACTTTGCCCGCAATAGAGGTTACAAACTCAAATATCCACCCGCCGAACGCACCACCCGTTATAGAACTTTTGGGGAATAGACTGCCAAGGAAGGTAAACGTGGTACAAAGCCCGCCAAAAGTAAAGAAAAATCCCAGCAGAGAGGTAAAGACCGACAGTTTTTTGCTCTTTATCGTTCTGGCCAGCCAATACATCAAAAACAGCGGCAGCAGCAAAGATATTTGCCCAAATTTGCCAAAAAGCCAATCGTGCACCGCTTTTCCGCTCGGCCCGTTTTGGACTCCTATCCACAGAACCCAGGTAAGCCACATACAAAAAGCCAAAGAAAAAACCCACACCGCCAACAAGCCCAAACCTTGTCCTTGTTTGCGCGCGGGTTTCTTACTTTTAGATCTTTTATGTATAGTCCTGTAAGCCACAAACACCCCTTAGTTCTGCTGCGGGGTTTTAGCTATCTTATAGTTAATTCCGTCAGGTTCTATAGTTATCTTTCCGCTTTGCATAAGCGAGCCCAAAGCCAAATACATCGTCGAACTGGATATGTTCAGCGATAGCTTTATCTGCCAAGACGTCGCTTCTTGTTTGTCTTTTAAAAACTCGTATATGCGAGCGGAAATATTTTCAATGTTTTCTCTGAAAGGCATAAATACCGCCAATTAAATCTTTTCTATCGCGAAAAGCAAATCGCCGGGTTTTACCGGCTGGCCGTTTTCCACCAATACTTTCTTTATGATACAGTCGCTGGTGGCTTTAACCTCATTGAATACCTTCATAGCTTCAATAAGGCAAATCGGCGTGCCCGCTTTTACTTTTTCGCCTTCTTTGATAAACGGTGGTGCGGAGGGGGAAGAACCCCTAAAGAAAATACCCATAAGCGGAGATTTTATCGTCTGGGAATATTGCGGCTTGGCCGAGGTTTGTTCCTGCTCAATAGAGCCCGAGGCACCCGCGGCTACCGGTACCGCAACTTGAGCCGGCGGCATTCTGACAAGCCTGATATGAGTACCTTTCTCTTCATAATCGACGGTACCCAGATTATTGTCTTGCATAAATTTGTAAATCTGTTTAACTTCCGATAATGCCGGAGTGTCTTTCAGCGCTGTTTTCGCGGACGGCTTTGCCGTTTTCGCGCCGGATACTTTCTTTATGGTTTTTGGCATAGTAACCTCACTTATATTTCTATGTATATATTTTACTAAATTAGAATTATTAAAGCCAATTTTTAGCAGCTCTTTTTTTGCCCTAAAAAAACCGGCAGATTTGATCTGCCGGTTTGGGCGAAATTTTGTTTGCGTTAGTCCGCGCACTTAAGTATTGTATATTTGCCGCCGCCTGCGGTTTCCACGTTGCTTTGCCATTTATACGCACAAGAGCTTGGATAAAGAAGCCCGTCTATATAAAGATTGTTTATCCTTGTATTGGCGTTGGATAAATTCAAATTTTGGGAGTACACTGTGGTCGGCCCAGTTATTCTGCCGATTTCGGTTTTTGTGCCCGCACGTATGGTTAGGATATTTCCGCTGTAAACTCTCACGGCATTGGTTACGGAAAGATTTGTTCCGGAAAGGAATACATTGTTGTTCACATTTATACTGGGATTGCCGCTGAAAGTCAGGCTGTTGTTTGCGGTCATATTCAGGAATGTCGCGTGGGAAGTTAAGGTGTTGCGTACTGTCAAATCTCCGCCGAAATAGGCTCTCTTTTTCACCATAAGCTGTTTATAATTGCCGCGCTTTACCGGAATATAAGATATCTGCTCTATGCTTTGAGCGTGAAGAACCGGCGCAAAAAATGCGCTCAGCATCAAAAAAGACAAAATATAGATTGTATTTTTCATACCCGATCCGTCCCGTTTTAATATATAGATATTATAGGTGAATTAAAACAAAATATCAATCATTTGTCCATAGGCTGGCTGTGTACTCCGTGTTTATTATAATATTTGTGTCTGTAAAACGCGGCACCCCGCTTTTATACGGGGTGCGCAGGATTGTTTTTATTTAATCCTCTTTCAGATCCTCTATCCAGGCATTGATTTCTTCTTTGAGCAGAGCGGCCTTCTCATCCTGTTCCTGTAAAGGCGTTTGCTCGTCCGTTTCGCAAGGTCTTTGTTCGCTTACTTCCGCCAGACTGTTCGGATCGGCCGGGACGGCTACGAGGCTGATTTCGTATATTTCCGCCAAGGTCAGTACATTGGGACGTTGTGGGTCTTCGTAGTGGAATCTGCCCGCTATGCTTATGCCTTTGGCGTGCCCTTCCTGATATAGTTTCCTCGCATGGGCCACAGTCGGATGCAGCGAGGCTGAAAAGACCGCTTTAAAATACAAACCTTTCTCGTCTTCGTAAATTTCGGTGACTGAGCCCGCCAAATGGTCCAACCTGTTGATGTGATCTATCAAGAGGACGGGGTTCTTTTTGAACTGCGTCAGCTCGTATACGTAGTCGCGCTTGCTTGAAAGAGGCGAGGGAATGTCGCCGTATCTGTCGGGCGAGTTTTTTGTATTTGCGTAGCCCTCTATAAATATTAGGCCGTTTTCTTCCTTTACGGCCCCTTGGCGCAGGGCCGCTATTTTAAAAGCGGGTTTATTTATGGTTCCTTTTATTTTCGTTTTACTCATTTTTTTGCTCCGTTGTTTTTTACTTTGCCGCCGAATGGGAGATTTAAAGCTTGCGATATCTCCGCTTTGTTGTATCCCATTTCGTGATATATTTTCGCCGCTTGAGCGAGCTCTAGCATATCTTCCTTTAAGCAGGATACGGAAGAAGCGTCTTTGTCAAAATACAATGTGCGTCCGGCGTCGAAATCCGGCAGCAGGAATTCCGTTAAGGTTTCCAGTATCAATGTTTGTTTGGGGTGTACGCAGGTCTGCCAGAAAATGCGCTGCTGCTCCTTGGTGTTGAATTGCGGGGCGTGGTCAAAGAGGCCGACAAGCGCCGGCGGCACGTGAAAGATTGAAAGTATAGTTTCGCGGTTTAGTTTTATGCCAGAAATGAAATCCATATCCTTTTGGCTTAAAGATATGTTCTGCCATTTTAGCCCGCCTTCTAAAAGCGCAACTTTATGGGCCTTGCCGGCGCCTTGATATTTGTCGCTCCAGGCTTTCATTATTCTGCTGCGGGAGGCCTCATCAAGCCGCCCGTCCGTCTGCAAAATGCCCGACAAAGTGCCCGAATTATCAAAGAAAGCACGGTTGAAAGTTTCGGCTTTGTCTAAAGTTTCAAGCGCGCGCCTGGCCGCGGATATGGGTGATAGTCCGTAGAAAAAATCAAACGGATTGAAATATTTAAAGTGGATTATCTCCTCGGGTTTGTAATACGCCGTTTGCGAGCCCGCCCTATATTTATAGCCTTGTACGGGGTTGCGCGAATTTTTGCCCGGTATTACTTCCACCAGTTGACTCAAGAGGGGGAAGAGCTCCGCGGGCGTGCCGTCTGGACGGATTGAATCTTTTAAGACATAAGCGTTGCCCGTAAGCTCAAGGCTGGCGGTTATCCATTGTCTTAAAAATCTGCCGCTCATTATTTTGTTGGGGCGGTACATAAGGTCAAGTGCTGGGTGGGCGGAGATTATGCGGCCGTGCTCGTCTTTAAGGTTAAATTCCGCGGAGGAAACCGTCTCCGCTATGACGTTTACGCAGGCGTATATCCAAGATTTTTCGCCGTAGGCTTCCACATAAGGCGCGTAATTGTGGCTGGACGCGGAGGGAAGTCTTTCCTCGTTTAGGTAAGGTGCGCTGTATTCCATAAACAAGGGAATGTCGAGGGCATGTTCCCCGCTGCCGTTTTTGGCGGAGAGGCCTTTGATAAGTTTTTCTATTATTTTCATTGGCAAGTATATTCGGCGGGCGTGAAAAAACCGCCTTAAATCGCGGCGGCTCTCCAAATTCAATATAGCAAATTTTTCTTTGTTTTTAAAGGGCGGAGAATGTTTCCCAAATTCTTTGACGGCGCGGAGGACAGTCGTTTAGATGAAATTGGTTTAAATAAAATCGGAGCAAAAAATCCCCGCCAAACGGCGAGGATTTAGTCTTTGTCCAAAAATTAAAATCTGTGGTAGCGATCTTCAAAGATTATTTTCTCTTCAGATTTTTTTGTGCTGGGGGCAGTTTCTTCCTCCACAAATTCATTGTAATGCGGGTCGCCCGTTCTGGTCGGGGTGGTATACTTCGGGGTTACAGGTCTGTTTACGTCCCATATCTCCAAAAGTTCCACGGAGAAAACTTCCTTTAATCCCTCTTCCACAGTTTTGCCTTTCTTTGAAGCCGTAATTTTTGCATATACCGGCACAAGGTGATGCGGGTCGGGGGAAGTGATGTCTTTATCGTCCACTACGAGTTTTACTTCCACTTTGTCGTATTTTTTGCTTTTGTCATAGGCATAAGCCAAAGCGTCGTCTATCATGAAAAAGAAAACCTCTATATTTTTCCCGGCATATTTAAGCTGGGGTTTTACCTCAATGGAGCCTTTGGTGAACTCGCTGTATCCGATAAATTCGACAACCTTTGAATCGGCCGTGGATTTTGCGACGGCGCGTGATGATATTACCGCGTTCATCTTCATATTCTGTTTAAGCTCGGTCAAATCCATAGCGTTGGCGCAGAGCGCCGTAAAAGAAACAAGAACGGTTAAAATTATTGCTTTCATTATCTTTCCTCTCCTTAAATTAAACTTCTTACGATTATTATATGTGATATGCCATTTGCTCTTCAAGAGAATTTAGACCTAGGCCAAGATAGGTCTTATTGCCCATATCTATTTTTTCAAATCCAGCACTTTATCTATTATGCCGTACTCCTTGGCTTCCTGCGCGGACATATAGTAATTGCGTTCGCTGTCGAGGCGGATTTTCTCCTTGTCCTGGCCCGTGTGGTGTGCCAAAATGTCAAGCAGATGTTCCTTGTTTTCCCGCAGCTCGCGAGATTCTATTTCAATATCTGTCACCTGCCCAGATATACCGCCGCCCCATATCAAAGGCTGGTGTATCATTATTCTGGAATGCGGCAAAGCGTATCTCTTGCCTTTGGAGCCGGCCGCCAAAAGCACCGCGCCGAAGCTCATCGCCTGGCCCATGCATATCGTGGTTATCGGCGCTTTGATATATTGCATCGTATCGTATATCGCCAAGCCAGCGGTTACAAGTCCGCCGGGGGAATTGATATAGAGGTTTATTTCCCTGGAGGAATCTTCCGCGTCCAAATACAAAAGCTGGGCTATAATCATATTTGCGGCTTCCGTGCTTACTTCGCCTTCGCGCCCGCCGACGAATATTATTCTGTCTTTGAGCAGGCGGGAGAAAATATCGTATCCGACATTCTTTTCTATTATGGTAGGTATAATCATTGTTGCTCCTTTATAATGCTTTAAAAATATATTACAATTATTTTACAAAAATAATCGGCATAGATAATGGTTGACAATGTTCGCTATTAAGTGTATATTATTTTTGTAGCCAGCAAGGCTATTACTTATTATACCTTAGGAGGGTATTATATGAATAAGAAAGGGTTCACCCTTATCGAGTTGTTGGTCGTCGTATTGATCATTGGTATTTTGGCCGCCGTGGCGTTGCCTCAATACTTTAAAGCGGTAGAAAAATCCAGAGCTACGGAAGCTTTGTCCATCATGGGTTCTGTAGCCGCCGCTATGGAAAGAGCGAGACTCGTTTCTTCCCAAAATCAGTATCCTACGAGCTTGGGTTCTTTGGATATTGAATTCGCGGACGTTAACGGTTCCCCGGTAAGCGGCGGTTCTTGGAACACCAATAACTTCGCCATCAGCGTTTCCGGTTCCGATACCGATAGCGGTCATATTACCGCTTCCAGAGTCGGCAGCGCAAAGTATACTCTTACCAGGTATTATTATACCGGCAGAGTAGTCTGCAATGACACGACCGGTGAGGACGGCGCTTCCGTAACGGGTATCTGCGTATCGCTCGGCTTGCCGACCGGCTCCAACTAATACGACATACGATATTAGTTTTAAAAGGCCCGCTTCGGCGGGCCTTTTTTTGTTATCTTTTTGTTCCGAAGTACCAGTGATAAAAACATTCTTTTAAAAAAATTAAACGCCGTATTTTCAACTGAGAAAAATTGATTTCAAATTTCGCTTGATAAAAAAGACATTTTTTGTAAAATATAATGTAAGAAGTTAAATATTTACATTTGGAAGAGGGTTCCACTATGAGAAAATCATTGGATAAGTTAGTAAAATTAGCCAATTCCAAACCTTTCAAAAAAGGTTTTACCCTTACTGAACTTTTGGTTGTAGTTTTGGTAATAGGAGTATTGGCGGCAATAGCTTTGCCTTCATATACGAAATCCGTCAAGAAGAGCAGGGTTTCCGATGCTTTGAACAATTTGAATATCGTTTCGTTAAAGCAACAGGATTATATGCTCAATAACGAAACATACGCTACAACGTTCAAAGATTTAAATGTACCGATCGCCGGTCTTACCACTACGGAAGGCAATACCGCTACCGTCGGCAGCTTTGATTATACTTTAAGCGATGCCTGTATCTCTGCGGTAAACAACAGAAGCGGGGAAAATTACACATTGGTAAAGAATGTGGAAACACAAGCCACGGGCTGCATCAATGGCGAGAACAGCACAATATGCTCAATGTTCTCGGATTTGGTATCTACCGACAGCGTCGGCTGTGAATATGTCGCTCCCGGCGGGGACGGCGGCTCCGGTATCACTCCATCGCCGGACAAAGACTGCGGCAGCTGCACTAAAACGTGTTGGGACGGCAGTACTATAAGCGGTACTTGCAATAGCCTTACCGGTGTTTGCGATTATAGCGGCGTATCTTGCCCCCCCGAAGAGCAAGGCGAGTGTAAAAACGGTGATACAAAGACCGCAAATAACTGCATTTTCACTTGCTCGGGCAATACGTGGCAGTATTCCCAGCCGGCTGCCGGTTATACGGGGTATGACGCTGCAACCAATTCTTGCTATAAAAATGCCTGCCCGGAAAATACAGTCCAAAAGAATACCATTGACGGCGTGCATTACTGCAGGACTTATACCAAAGGCAAATGGGTACCTGAGGACTGGACTCAGCCTTGTTAGTCTTTTCTAATAGTTTGTATAATCCCCCGCGAAGCGCGGGGGATTTTTTATCTCTAATCAGCTAAATCGCTGCCTGGCAATTAAGACGAGAAGATAACCCTCCAAATAAAACGGGCGAGTATTTGAGTAAAATAAAATCGTCTAAAATCTTTCACACCCTAATAATTGCCCTTATCATTTGCCGCCTTTTGATTTATCGTTTATAAATATTGAAGTTATTTTTATATGGATAAGAAGACTTTTCCGAAGAGGATAGCATCTTGGCATCTTTTAAAGTTTAAGGTGCTTGAATAGTTTGGAGTAGGAAAGGGACACTCCGACATAGAAATTGCTTCCAGCTCCGGAAAAATTGCTGGCTTGCGCTTGATA
Source organism: Candidatus Proelusimicrobium volucris (assembly GCF_959605025.1). Taxonomy (NCBI): domain Bacteria; kingdom Pseudomonadati; phylum Elusimicrobiota; class Elusimicrobia; order Elusimicrobiales; family Elusimicrobiaceae; genus Candidatus Proelusimicrobium; species Candidatus Proelusimicrobium volucris. Next base: position 61,449 of record NZ_CAUHCY010000007.1, read on the forward strand.
GTAGCTTATGAACGGTGCTATATAGAAGGATTTTAATATTTCCATTTCTACTTTTGCGGAAAGATCAAACTCATAGGAAATATCCGTTTCGCTTGGGTTTTTTACCATAAAGAAATCTCTTATAGAAGCGGCGTAAATCGCTTTTGAGTTTTCGTTTATCGGGTGTTCCACCCGTATCGCGGCTTGCCAAGCGTATTTGGTTGCGGTTTGTGGATATGTAAAATCCAATTCCGGAGAAAGCGATAGAGAAAAATCTTTTATATATTTACCTTCAAACAATCTTACGCCCGCGCGCCCCCTGAAGGCCTTGTATCTTGGGGTATCGTCGGTCCTGGTGAATTCTGTTTGATAACCTATGGATGCGAATGGACCTATCAAAAAACCGCCAAGGAAATTTTTGACGTCTGTGCTTTTATAAGTATATTCCGATACGAGCGAAATTGTGTCGGCGTTTTCGCTTTTTGTTTTTTCCTCGTCATAAGGCCTTAATGTGGTTTGACCGTATTTTAAAGATAAAATATTATCCCATCGTATTCTTTCCCGATAATACTCCGCGGCAAAATCCAAAGAGCCTTGAATAAGCGTTTGTCCGTCCGCGGTTAGGCGGCTGTCTGAAAAATCTTGATATTTATCTGCATTTTTTACGTCTGTATTGCTAAAGAGGAGGGAAAGATTCCTCAAATTATAGCGCCAAGCGCCATAAGGCTGAGGCGTATTTTGAATAAGGGTGAAAATTTCTTTGTCGTAATCTTTCATTGCCTGTTCAGTAAAATATTGTTCCGCGGCTATGGGGCCTTGAAGGCTGGTTTTCAGGTCCAGTTCTTCCGTCGTTTCGTCCTGCGGCGGCATATCGTTAAGCAACCTCAGTTCCCGTTCGCGGCGGTATTCTTCGGCCAAGGACAATGCTCTGTCTTTATTCTCGTCTCTTAATTTTTTTAGGTAAGAGTTTACCATTTCCTGCGCGCTTTGCCCCGTTTCTTTACTCTGTATTACATTTGCGGATAAATCTGGCAGGGCCAGGCGTTCTTTCAGAAGCGAGGCGGGAAAAGCCGCACTGTATATTTCATCGTCGTTTACGGCTAAAGTATTGATGTAATAAGTTTTATCCTTTTTCGATACGCCCGATACGGCGAGGCTAAAACCGGTAGCATAATCTTTGATGTTGGAAAACGGATCGTCAAAGTCTGACAGATCCAATAATTTTTTTAGGTGTTTGCCCTTTATTTTAACTTTAATAACGGGCTCTTCTGAGTCGATAATATTATCCAAGTCATTTTGCGTCAGAGCGCCTATCATTTTTTCCTTGAAGGGCAGTATCCTTATGAAGGCGGCTTCCGTTTTGGCGGTTTTCCTTATGATTGCGGCGGTCATATTGAATATTTCCGCAGGCGTATAGGATATGCCTTCTTTTGCAGTGAAGGAGGCTATATCTTTGGCACTTGGCAGCAGGAAGTCATTATCAGGGTCTTGCCGATCGTCAAAGAAGTATTTGTTGACGGGGTAAAATTCATTGTTGAAATTATTGTCTGCAAAAATATTTGTCGGAGGATTATCTTCTATAACGGCAGGGGTATAACCGTTTTCATTCAAGGCGAATTTTATTGTTATGTCGCCCAATGTATCCGGGCTGATATCAACGGAATAGGCGGGTTTGGGCGCAGTTCGAAGATTCCAATCTTTAAGCTCCACTCTGCTTTTGATTAAAGGTTTTACGCTGTTGTCTGCCGCGTTGATTATCATATCTATACCTTTTGTTTGCTCCAAAAGGGCGTTTAGGGTTTTCCTGCGGAGATGGGAAACCAAAATTATAAAATCGGCTTTTTGATTTTCTTTTAGGTCTGTTATTGATTGCGCCGCGGCGTTTAGGGGCGGGGTAACTTTAAGGGGGAGGCCTCTTCCCGGGGCGCCGTCTAAAGCGCCCGGCTCGCTTAAGGATATTAACCCGATTTTAAGGCCGTTCTTTTCGATTAAGGCGGTTTTGGAGAAGGGCGTTAGCTCATTTTCGTCTATGTTTTCTATATTGCTGGCTATTAAAATCTTTTTAAGTTCCGGATATTCAAGCGCGCCTTTATAGATTATAAAAGAATCTTTAGGGTTAAAAGCGACGGCGTCGGTATCCATAGTCTGCCAGTATCTGGCGAGGAAGGCCGGCTGTGCGGAGAGCCTTTCGTATTTTTCCAATCCGCCGGTATTGATTATTATCAAAGGTTTATTTTCCGTACGGGCTATATTTTGTACGGGATTAAACCATGCGCCTATGCCGCCTAAGGGTTTTTGCAGGATATACACAAAAGTTTCGTCCTCATCTTTAAGCAAGGTGTATTTAACCATAATTGCCGGCAGCCATAATCCTTTTTGAAGTCTGGGCGCGGAGGAGTTTGTAAGTACTTCCAGCTCGGCTTTGTCCGGCAATGTGATGAGCCCGTTCCTTACCCGTTTAAGATTGGGCGCGAGGGGGTTTTTTTTGTCAGAAGAGCTAAGGACTATATTGCGTATTTCCTTATCCAAGTATGGCTGTTGGAAGAGTATTGCTGAATCTGTCGCTATCACGTCTTTGGAGCCTGCGGCCCGATAGAGAAAATCCGTCGGTGCGGAGGATATCTCTTCCGCGGTGTCGTCTTCTGTGGAAAATATATAAGATTGTCCGGTAAAAAAAGCAGGCAGTTTTTCTACCTTGTCCAAGTCGTATACTCTGTTTTGCTGCCCTAATTTCTGCTCAAAAGTATTTTGCAGAGAGGAAGCGGAAGTGTAATTGTCGGAAAAGAAAACAATCCTTATATCTTTGTACTGTGCATTTAGCGTTACAGCGGATATAAGAAAGGAAAAAAATAAAATGTATATCTTCCTTGCCGAAATCATATTATCTTAATGATATCATTTATGTATACCAAGAACATAGGTCTTTGGGCCTACAACTTTATAGAGCCAAATTCCCTTGTAGGGTTTCGCCAACTGTGTTATCATTAAGATATATAAGGGGATATTATGTCCGCAATGAGAGTAAGCACAAAAAAAATCTTATCGCTTTTTATCGCATTCGTTATACTGTTTGAATGTGAGGCCCCTCTTTTTGCCGAACAGCGGGATTTTTCATTTTCCTCCAACTCCTTGGAAGAGGCTTACCTGCAAGATCTTTCCGCCGTAGACGCCTTATATCTTAGGGCGGAAAGCGGCAATGAATTTGAAGACGCTTTGTCATCCCAAAAGAAAGCGGCATTGAAAGAGGTCTCATCTTCCCAAGAAGCTAAAAATCTTGCCAAACTAAAAAAATACGGCCAAAGCAAATACGGGGTTTTATGGCCGATGTACGTCAAAGCTGCCGGTGCGAAGGCTATATCCAAATTGGAAAATGCTTTGAAAACCTATTTGTCTGCTTATTACAGCGAAAAGGTTTTGCTCCCTTATAAACAATTTGAAAAACAATACAATGCTTTTGCCGAGGATTTGGCCTCCCAATACATAGCGTCCCCTAGTTGCGGTGCCGATTGCAAAAAAGACAGGGCGGGCATAATTAAAGGAATAAAGGAATATTATCCTATAAAGAAGGCTTACAAAGAGTATAAGGATTATGCCTCTAAAGAAATAGCCTGGCGCACTGCCAATAGCGATAAAGTAGACAAATACGCTTATGAGGTGGTAAGAGCTTATGTCCGTACAATAGGCGCCCCGGTTTTAGGTACGGAAACGCTTTCTATTTTACTTAAGACGGATTTCAATTCCGTTCCCGTGCTTAACACTTCGGAAAAGGCCGAGATTTACAACTATAACGTTACGCGTTTGGAAAGGCAAAAACTTGACGCTTTGTCGATAGGTTTCTTTAGCGATAAATCAAAGAGGAAAACGGCAAAGGTATTATTGTCCTCGGTAATAGAAAGCATAATCAGCGGCGGTTTGGTAAGCGGCGCAAACGACAGCCGTTACGGCTCGGCCGTAAAAGGGATAATACAACGTTCGGAAAAGGGCGGCGCGTTTGCGTATATCTTGAGTTCCGGCTTTGCTTCTTTGCTTGCTAACAAAAATTATGCCGTTTTAGATACATTGCTAGATCGCTATACTAATAAAGACTTGGAAGGCAGCGCCTGGTATGAATATTTGACCTTTAGGCATTATACCGACGAGATAAAAAACTCGGGCGGTAAATATTTGGGCCAAGCCTCAGAGTTCGCCCAATATACAAGCGATTACGCCTACTACAATGCCTTTACGGATATAGCTCGCCTTTTGGCGGAAGACAACAGCGTACAGGCCAATAATTTATTGGCGAAATACGCATTTAAACGCGATACCCAAAAGAGCATTAAACCGTTTTTGGCGGGTGCATTGATATACGGCAAAGCGGGCTATCCAGATAAAGCGATAAGTTTGGCCAATATGGATTTCGGGGACATATCCGCCGTTCAGGAATACGATTTGGATAAGGCGCTCCTTTCCAAATACCCAGCAATAAAGGGCAAACTTAATTCAAACGCGGTAATAGATAAAGAGCGCGAAGGTGCCAAAAGGTCGCGTTTAAAAAATTATGGTTATTTAGGCAGGGCGGCCGACTCCGCCGATATTTTGCTTGCTATATGGGGTGGGGTTTCGCTGTTCAAAATGGGTGTTAAAGGCGTTACTTTGGCGAAGTCTTCCTATACTGCGGTAAAAGCGGCGTCGATAGCCGATAAGGGTGCCAGAATAGCGTATATAAAGGCTAATTATTCCAAGATGGTTCCGTATATATCGGCCAAGAGGAGTTTCTTGCGGGCGGGAATGCGGATAAAGGGTTTGTTTAATAAAGGTGTAAGCCCTAGAGATTTCATAAAACTGCAAAACGATTTAAATGCTAAGCAGCTTGTTGCGCTGGATAATGCGCGCAAGACGGCGCAAAGTGCCGCGCAAACCGTCGGAACGCCCAAAGCCGCCGCCCGTGCCGCGTTGGCCGAAAGCCAATACGCCAATAAGAAGGCGGCTGTGGAATTGGGTGCCAAGCTGCGCAGCGAGGCCGGGCAGAGCCTGATAAGCAAATATAACGCTTACAGGAGCGGTATGCCGGACTTGGTGCCGGAAAAGCCTTTTACTTCAGGTGAGCTTGGCGTAGTAAAGTCGGCATTTGATTATGCGGGCAGCGTCAGAGATTTAAATATATCCTTTGCCAATTATTACCCGTATTTGGGTTTCTTTGAAAAGGGGCGGATAGCGCTTTTTAATAAATTTTACTCGTGGATGGACGGCCTTAAAAACGCTCTAAGGTCTTATAGAAACGGGGCTTACGGATACGCTTCTTTCACGGACGTCGGCGCGGGTTGGGCCGGCGGAGAGAGGAGTTTAAGCCTGCTTCCCGCATTAAGCGGAGGCAGAGTAATGGGGCCCTCTTATGCCAGCGCGAGGGAAGGGGTGCTTGTATCCGGCGTAAAGAATAATACGCAGCTGTTTATGCCCAAAGAGATCCGCGCTCCGTTCATCCCCGAGAATGCGACGTTTAAAATCGCGCCGATGGCTTCCGGCGGCGGTTTGGGCAGCGGCTATTATCTGCAAAAAGGCAATTTGGACCTGCCGTTAATATTTACGGCATCTCATGTCGTGGGCGATGCGAATTTTGTTCAAGTTAGGGATACCTACGGCAATTACGCCAAAGGGCGGGTAGTAAACATAAACCGCAATACCGGCTATGATTTGGCGGCCATTTTGCTTGATGACAGTTCTTTCTTAAAAGGCCGCATCCCATTTAAATTAGGGCTGACGGCGCCGGAAGCGGGTACGATGTTAATGGGGCACAGCTATCCGGACGGAGGATATTATAAGACTTCCTTTGTCAAAATGTTGGATAATCGTTATTTCCATGCGGCCAATAAATATTACTCCTATATGATAACGCCGGGCTCCATAATGGCAGGCAGCAGCGGCGGAGCGGTAAGTTTGGGCGATTTTGACGGCACGCTGGTCGGTACGATAATGTCTTCTTTGGATGATATCGGGAACATTCTGCTGATACCTCTGCCTCTTATGCGCCAATTCTTTACCGAAACTGTAAAGAAACTGCTTTTTGAACCAATTTTGAGAGATGCCTATTTATCCAAATTGCCCGGCTTGCAGAGTTATTATTCCAATATTTTGAGCAGATACTCTCCCGCTCAGGGATTGGACGGTGCCAATAAAGGCGCAGGCGGCGCTGGCACTATATCCTTTTCCAAGAGCATAAGATATTTGTCTTCTTTGCCTTCGCCCGAAGAATCTCTTTTAAGTTCGTCGGTTTTTCAGGTTGAACGCGGAAACAAATACGGTACGGGCACATATGTAAACTACCGCGGTTTTGACGCTCTTCTTACTGCCGGGCATGTCCTTACCGATAATTACGGCCCCGTAAGGATAATATCGCCCACCGGCAGGGCATCTTTGGCGGATATATTTGCCCAAAGTCCGCAAAACGGCCGCGATTTGGCGATACTTATTCCGAGGGACGCGGATTTCCTTTCTGGATACAAACCTTTGGAATTGTCATATCGGCCGCCCAAAGTGGGAATGCCCCTTTTTAGCGCGGGGTACCAAAATGAGATGTTTACGTTTAAAGAACATAAACTGCTGTTTGACAGATTTTATCTCGACAGCGGCGATAAACCAGGCGATTTAAATTACGGTTTGGGATATTATGGTCTTTCCGGTTCTACGGCGCCGGGCAACAGTGGTGCGCCTGTCATATCAAAAGAGGGGAAGATTTTTGGTCTTTCTAATATTATTATTCCGAGCCGGGATTTAACTTTGGCGGTGCGTTATTCCGTGATAAAGGACTTTATGCGGCAGTCGCTTATTCATAAGTTTATGGATCCGCACTTCGATTTTGATGCTTTTACATCCCGTTATCCCGCGCTAGGCAGAAATTACGCCAATGTAATAGAACGATATCGCGATATAAGCGGGGCCCAGTCTTTAAAGGCATATATGGCCCATGATGACGCCGCTTTACAGAGCGGAGGACTATTTGGAGAGGAAAAAGCTTTTCAAGTATCTGGCGTAAAACCGATGAGCGAAGGCTGGAAGAATTTCCGTTTTTGGCTCGGTACGAAAGTATTTAGAATGAGCCCTAAGAAGGTTATAACCTCCCTGTATGAGAAAGGCGCTTTGCCCAGGGTGTACATACCTTTGAGTTATACTGGCGAGAACTATAAACTTTCCTCGCTTGAGCCGTACCGCGTAGAGATAAAACCTTCCGACAGTTACCCCGCATTTCCTTTTACCAATGTCAGGGCTTATGCGCATAGGGGTATGTCTTTAAGTGAGAAAGAGATTGTAAACATAATGGATAACGGCCTTAGGAAAGTGGATATGCCAGATAAGAATTTGGCGATACTGGCTCCTCAGGTTACGCCGGGGACAAAACTTCAGGCGATATCGTTTAGCCCTTATGCGTCGGTATCGGCGCGATATGCCACGACCAGCTTGGATGCCGGCAAGGGTTTTCCCGTAATGGTTGATGTTACCGGCATCGGCCCCAAGACGGCGCACGTAAACGTACACGGTATGTTCACTGGTTTGGATATACCGCCCGAGCGGATAAAACGCTACAATATTTTACTTAACATCGGCGGTAAAGAACGCTGGGGCGAGTTAACTAGGCTTGATGAAGGAGGTTTTAGTTTTAGGCCTTATAAGGTTTCGGTATCTGTTCCCGCAAACACCAATGCGGAATTATATCATAGGCAAGCGATGAATGTCGGTGGATTGAGGGGCGCTGCTGCCACTTTAGAGCCTGATGCTTCGGCGGTTCGTCCGGGATTTGACGGGGCTTCCGTAGCAAAGGTTGAGCGGGTAGATACCGACGGCGAACAGTTACGTTCCGTGTGGCGTTCTTTTGATAAGGACGGCAATGTGGTAGCTTACGTAAAATACGGAACGCAGGAAGAAGTACAGCGCACTTTGCAGATTGGCGCGATTATGAGGGAGAATAATTTGGCCGCCAAATATGATCTTTTAGATATAGATTATGCCTCGCTTTTAGCCAAGGACTTGTCTTCCCTTTCACCTCAATTGCAGACGCAAATAAAGTCCGAGATGAAGGATCTTCGTACCGTAAACGGCAGATTCTACAAATATGATATTCCGTTTATAATAAAACCCGTTGATACGGAAGGTATATCTCTTGCTACGGCGGAATCGTCAGATATAAAACTGCTCAACGGTATACCTATAACGGATGAAGAGTGGCTTCAAGTAGTTAATTTTTATAAAGAGCTTAACGGGCTGGGGTTCTTCCATACGGATATCGGTGCGAATATGTATTTGCGGCGCACGCCTAACGGGAAGTTGAAACTCTCAATGCTTGATTATGAGTATTTTGGCGCAAGTGACATGTATGACTTGAAAACACTTGATAAGGAATTGGTAAAATTGGGCCTTAAGGAAAAAAGTGTTTTACCGATAGAATATCCCGAAACTCTTAATCCGTATAATATCAACACGGAAAAGACGGTTATACCTCAAAAGTTGGATATAGGCCCCGCGGCTGAAGGAAAGAAAGTAAGCTCAGCGGCGGGATATAAACTGGATATGGCGCATAAAGGCGAATATGCAGTAGATTTCAATACTCTTGAGAAAATGTCAAACAGCGCATTGGACAAATATTTCAACGAGAAGGGTTATTATTATAGGGGGATGGCTTTAGATTTATCGGACGTATTAAAAATCAACACCATAGGATTAAGAGTTCAAGATACCCGCCCGGGCAGCTATGCTGCGGCCAGTGAGGCCGAAAACAAAGACATCAGGGCCCTTTTCTTTGCAGACGGCATAGAACGCGCTTATATGTACGCGCTGAACAACTTGGGGAACGGATCTTCCAAGATACCCGTTATCGTGAAAGTGAAACCTTTTGCCCCGCATAACGGCCCCTTGAGTGAAATACATGGCATATCCAGCAATGCCGATATTGCGCCCTCAGAGATAGTGGAAATTTCTGCCGCTTTAAATATCGGGGGAAGACCCCAATGGGGCGAACTTAAAGTTGAAGGCGGGGAAATAATATTTACGCCGTATGAAGATTTAACGCTATCCTCGGCGGACGCTTCAGAAGCGGTGTTGGTATCAGGTAAAAAGGATATAGATGTACAAGTTCTGCAAGACGCTTTAAAACCCGTATTGCTTAAAGTTCCGCAGAGTACGCTTTCTTATGCCAATTCCCTAAGCGGGGCGGAAAAGGCGGAATTTGATGCCGTATTGGCAAAGACCGATAAACTTTCCGCAAGAATAAACGAGATTTTGGCCGATCGCAAATCCTACGATAATATGCTTATATGGCACAAAAACGAACTTAATGATCTTTCCGGCGCCATAATCCGCGATTTAAAGAATAATTTTGACGCTTCCAACCCGGCAATAGACGATTTGCTGGAAGAACTATACGGCGTAAGGGAAGCGCTTTATAAAGAGAATAGGGGAATATTTAAACAGAAGTCTTTAAAGTACCGCGATGCCGAAAACTTGGATATGGATAAGTTCTTGGGTAAGCCCGATGTTTTTGTAGACGAGGGTACATATCTTTCTTCCGTAAAATCTTTTTTTAAGCCCGGCGATGTGGTGGTAGTCGCCAACGACGAAGCCTATATCTTGGAATTTTTTGAAAAACTGGCCGAGGACGGTTACTTCGGCGAGGGCGTAATCGTAAAGAGATATACGGAAACAGATCCGCTTTTGCGCGATGTGGCCGCGGGCCTTAGGCCTAAAGCCGTGATATGTGATATATCCTTAAAGGGCGGCGGCATATTTACCATCGCTACCTTAAGGAAAGCCGGTTTGAATGATATCCCTATGATAGGCCTTAGCGGTTATACCGAAACCCCTGAGCGCAACCGCTTGCTCTATTCCGTCGGGTTTGACGGATATCTCAGCCGCATATATACCAGGGTGGATATGATGACATATCTTATGACAGGCGAATCTTATACCGATTTTGAAACACAGTTCGGCTCCTTCATTTATAACTTTATGGAAGAAAAGGGCCTTCTTTCCGATATGGCGCAAGCTCAAAATAGCGGCGCATCCTTTGGGCTTTTCGGCCCCAGATACAATTAACATTCCATATATAAGCGCCCCCTGTGCGTTGGCGACACCCTTGTGCGTAGCGCACCCGCTTGTGCGAATAAATTCTCTTTTTTATAATATTTTACTCTCATTTATATTGTTTGAAACTTTTTAAAGCCCAACCTTTTGCGAGGATCTTATTGTAAAAACGCTTGTTCCGATTTGGACTTGTATTTTTTAGAGTTCTTTGTTGAATTTTAATTTTAGGGATTGTAAAAAGAGGGAGAAATAAGCCTGTCGTACGTCGAGGTTTACCGAAAAGTCAAAAAACGCTTGACTGTTTTTTTTTTTTTTGATAAATTTTCTCTGTGCCCAGCAAGGGCAAAAAAGGAGGAA
>NZ_CAUHCY010000008.1:0-47923 GCF_959605025.1 Candidatus Proelusimicrobium volucris
CTTCCTCCTTTTTGCCCTTGCTGGGCACAGAGAAAATTTATCAAAAAAAAAAAAACAGTCAAGCGTTTTTCGGCTTTTCGGTAAACCTCGACGTACGACAGGCTTATTTCCCCCTATTTTTACAATCGCAAAAACATATCGCGGCATAAAAACAACAATAAAACACGGCGGAGTTTATAAAAAAATCAAAAAGAAAAACCCGCCCGATAAACACCTCCCCCCGCCTTGAGGCGAAAGCCCAAAAAATGCCGACATACTCCCCTTTTTTACCCCGAACTTCAGTTTTTGTGGGTCTTGACTTTTAACTTTTGCCGCTTATATTATAGTTAAGGCTGTAGAAGGCATCTTGAGCGGGTGCCGTGATCAGGGGCAGAGGTGCCCCGGCATGGCGCTAAGCCCCCTTAAGGAAGTACGACCTAACAGCACTTAAAGGAACAGAGAATGACCAAAGCGTCAATAACTAACTAACCCCCGAATACGAAAGCGGGGGTTTTTTATTGGTTGACAAGTTGATCATTAGCATATTTATTAAAAATATCCGTCGGCGCGAAATATCCCAAAAGCCGTAAAATATCGCTTTACAGTCTTAACTATCGCTAATGCCAAAAGACATTCAAAAAAAATCGGCCCGATAAAATCGGGCCGATTTTTTATGGTTAAAACTGTCCGTTCTTTATCTTTTGGCGCTCTTGCCTTTGCATTTCTACAAGCCATTTCCAGAACTTCGTTTCAAAATCTTGCATATTTCTAAAGCCGTAGGCTTTTTTGAGAGCGGCTTCAGTCGACATTCTCTTCTTTATAACCCTGCCGTGTTCGTCGCGCATTACATTGCCCTTGGAGTCTTTTTTGTCCTCAAAGGTCTTCATAAGTTTGGTAAACTGTTCAAACTGTATCCTCTTATCGGGATAATCGGAATTTTTCGAGCGGAACAAGAACCTTACCATAGCATAAGCCTGGAAATACCAATTCTCCACGTCGCCTTTCTGCTCCGCTATATCATAAGAACTGTTTTTTACAAAATCCGCAAAGTTTGTAAACACTACCGTCTTGGCCGTTACCATATTGGAAGCGGCCGCCCGCCGCTCTTCCGCCGTCAGGCGCTGCCCGCTTCTAAGGCGAGAGAGCAGTTTCAATTTCTCGCTTTGGCTTATTATGTTGATTACCACCAAATCGTTGGCCCAAACGCCGCCCTTAGTGCTGGAAGATATATCCTCCATATTCACGGCTAAACCTTCGTTAAGCCATATCGGCGGCTCAAGTTTATAACTTTCCGAAGGCGGATTATAAAATTCCTCCACAAAAAGGTGGGTAAGCTCGTGCGTAAACTGCGATAACATCTTAGAGGTGTTCTTCGGCTCGTCGTACATCACTATTCTGTCTTCCGTAGGGGAGAAAAACGCGCCGGACCAACTGCTAGCCACAGGCTCGTTCCTCAAAAAACTCTGTCTGTTCTGATATACGTAAACCTTGGCCTTGCCCGACATCATCCACGATATATTCTTGCTTAGGATTTGGTATACCGTTTCAAACTTCATACCCAAATTGGGCGTCATAATGCCGCTGGTTTGCGGCTCAACTTTTATGCTGAAATTACGCGTAGAGCTGTCTATCCATTTGATACCGTGGCCGGGCTCTGGAGCTTTCTTGGGAGCAGTCTTTTTCACTTTCTTAAATTGCGGAGTTTTTATTGATGCGGAAGCATCGGGTTTATCGGTGTTCACAATCTCTTCTTTCCCGGATTGGGGGGCAACTTCGCCTTGCGGAATTATCTGTTCCGGTTGTTCGTCTTTGGGCGGCCTTATCAAACTTAAAGTAGACGAAGAAACTGCATTTTCGTAGTTTTCTTCTTGATTTGCGGCCGGTAAAGAGGTCCTCTCATTCCGGGCGGCAGGCGCCGTAGCCTTAACCTTGCGGGCTTTGTCCAAAAAGCTCTTAGACACATCACTTTGCTGCGCGTCTAACAATGGAGATAAACAAAACAAAATTGCAACGGCCACAACCGCTTTATGTATATTATCGCTCTGCATTTGCCGCCCTTTTTTGGAATTTCTAGTCAAGCTGAGTAGTATCTATCAAAAACTCTATATTGCCCAAACCGGTAGTGGTAGAGCCCCACTTTATACCAATTTCCGTAGTTACGCCGTCTATAGTACAAGTGAAAGTTTCAACATTGTTGCTATCGAGCAACGGCGGTACGCCATCCAATGCACGCTCCACCGCTATCGCGTTATATTGCGCTATACAGCCTTCCGCATATGCCTTTGACGATATCATGCGTTTAGTCTTAAGCATATTGCTCGTTCTGCCTATAGCAAATCTCATAAGCATAATGATAATGGCCGCAATTATGCTGCCCATTACCATAACCTGCATCAATGCCGATCCCCTTCTGTTAAAAATCTTCATTTTATGCGCCTCCGGCCTTTATAAACGTCTTGCTCATTTCTATATGTACAGGAGGATTTTCGCTCCCTTCAAAATCCTTATGCACTATTAAGCTAACCGTATAATTTATATTGTCGTCGGTGGAAACGTCAAAACCGTTTGCAACTATATAATCCATGTAAATCCTGCCGCTTGAACATGCACTTTCGGCATTGCTTATCAGGCTAGATTTTTCCAACGAATCATGCGACAATTCTTTTAAAGGAATTTCTCTAGACCGCCTTATTGTAGAGCCTTCTTGGCAATAGGCAAACGCTATCGGATCGCTTTCTATCTGCGGACCGCCCGGATCCTTGGTATAAGAAATAGTATTGGGCAGAACATAATAACTTGCCCCCTCTTTCACCAAATATGCGTTGCGTACGGCAACTATTACCCCGCCTGAAGCACTGGTGTCCGGAGCAAGTATCAAATCCGCTTCCGTTATATCGCGGTGTAATGCCCTCATAAATATAGATAAATTGTTCCTTATTATGCTCTGACGCTGGCCCTGCGACGTCTGCATAGACGACGCTTTCCACACCGTCATCAACGCTATCGTTACCATGCTGGCTATAAATACCGCAACCAACAACTCCATTAACGTAAAGCCCTTTCTATTCTTCATAACACTTCACCATTGCAAACGATATTTATTTTTACTTGATTCACCGCAGGAGTATAAGCCCCGGTATTATCCGATGCCGTCAAACCGCTAACCGTATATGTCAAACTGGAGTTATAACCCTCACCGGTTCTGCATACGTCAGGCAATAATTCCGAACAATCGTGCTCGCCGTTTGATAAAGGCGTAGTGCTTCCGCATAAAGATTCCAAATCTCCGCCGTTTGTATCAACATAATTCTTTATGCTGTTGGCCAAACTCTCAACCGTATACATCATTTCTTCCCTATAGCTTGGCTCCACTATCGCACGCCGCGACGCCATCAACGCGGAAAATATCGCGCCGACCATTATCGCCACCAATAACATTGCTATTATGCCTTCAACTATAGTATATCCCTTTTTGTTTAACATATACTTTACCTAATCCGCGCTCTTATTATCTTTTATATTACCGTACTCGTCTACGCATGCACAATATGACGAGCTGTAATCTCCGCCGCTGTCCGTACCTTGCATCGACGCATGTACCGTACCGCTGCACGCAGAGCAGTTTCCTCCTACGGAAAAAGTATATTTCATCCTGCTCCATTTGATCGGCCTTAAGTATTTGCAGCTTACCAATACGTTCGCTTCGTTATTGCCTTTATATTGTATGGTGCTTTCGCCGCAATCCGATGCCGCCCTGCTCTCTTTCGTCACCGTGCCGCTTACCGTGGCATTGGGATAATCCGTCCTAAATGTCTTATACGCCTCGGCAATCTGTATCAGCGCGGCTTTAGCTTTCCCGTTTTGAGCATCGCGTATATACCCCTTTATAAACGGAGTGCTCACCGCTGCCAATAAGGCCAATATGACCATTACCACCAATAATTCCGGCAAAGTGAAACCTTTGCCATTTTTCCTAAGATCCGCTATTGGAACCATCTGCAGCCCTCCCGAATCTGTCTATATATGCGCAATATCCGCTGCCGTAGTTTTCCCCCACCTTCTCGCCCGATTTTGAAGTCATCGTCACTAAACTTGAACCGCACGAAGGGGTGTCGGTAGGCGTACCCAAAGTAAAGATGTATTTACTCCCGACTATATCCAGCTTCCCGCAATAAAAACTCGCCGTACCGCCACTCGCCTTGGAAGCTACACACTTATTATCGGCATAAGAGAGTGCCCCGCTTAAAGGCTCTTCAGGGTATTCCATCAGATACATCTTATAAGCACCGGCTATAACCTCCATTTGCGCTTTGGCTTTCTTATTTTCGCCCTCATATATAGTTTCCGTATATTTTAGGACGGAATACGTCGCCAATATCATTATTATTATTATAGCTACCAATACTTCCACTAAAGTAAAACCCTTGTTTTTCCCTGTCATATCTTTTCCCGCTTATTTACAATATAACCAATATTACGCACCCGCCGAAGACATCATTACAACCCTGCCGGGATTTTCATTGGAAACCTTCCAAATCTTGCCGACATAGCGTTCATCGGTAATGCTCTCGCCAGGAGTCATTATCGCCACAACATTTATGTCGCCCCCGCATGTAGCATCTTCTACATCAGGCGTACATATATAAAAGTTGTAGCCCCTAAAACCTGTACCGCTTAATGATTCAGGGTCCGTCAAATATGCATACTTTGAAGTGCTGGATTCGTTCATATCTTCTTCCGCAGAAACGACACTGCTGAAAAATAAGGACCGCGGATCGCTGTACCCTTCCACCGGAGCCCCAAACGAACCGGCCACCTGCGCCGAGCCACGCGCGTCTTCGTTATACATTCTGGCGGCGTTGGCTATCTCCAGCAGTTTAGCCCTAGCTTGGTTGTTCTTCGAAGTTTCTAGTCCTTTCTTATATGAAGGCACCGCCACTAATGATATTATAGCTATCAATACCACTATTACCAATACCTCCACAAATGTAAAACCGTTTTTTCTCTTTAACATATTCGCCCCTGCCATTAACCCATACCGATCTGCGACATTTTGAATATAGGCATGAAGATCGAAAGTACTACCACCGCGATTATAGCACCGATACCTACAATCAATATAGGGTCTATCAATGCCGAAAAGCGCGCTATAAACTGGTTAATCTGTTCCGTGTAGAATTTGGATAAGGTTTCCATAATGTGCGGCAATCTTCCGGATTCCTCACCCATCAACATCATTTCCGTCATCAGTCCCGGAAACACATGCGTCTTCCTGAAAGATTCCGATATGCTTTTACCCGAGGTTACATCACGCTTCGCCTCGACAATGGCGTTTCTTATTATGACGTTGCTCTCAAAAGCCTCTTCCATAACGTTTAAAACGTTTATAATGCTAACACCGCTGTTAAGAAGCGTAGCCATCGTTGATAATATCCTTTCAAAATAAATATTGCTTATGAATGAACCAAATATCGGCATAGTTATATGGAACTTATGCCAAACCCTTCTGCCTACCGGGTTGTGTATCAGCATATAAAAACCGCCCGCTGCGGCCAGTATTGCCAAAATAAGCAGAAATAAATGGTTCCTTACCACATTTGAAATAGCCAATACAAGCTGAGTAATCGCAGGCAACTCCATATCGAAATCCTTAAATATGGTAGCAAATGTAGGTACGATGCCGACTACGAAGTATATCAATACGCCCACCGACATCAAAAACAATATCGCAGGATATGTTATGGCTGTAATAATTTTACTCTTCAAAGCCTCTGTTGACTTTACATATCTGGCTACTTGAAGCAAAGCCTCCGACAAGTGTCCGCCAACCTCGCCTGCCTGCACCATCGCCAGCCACGTGTGATCAAACACTTTTGGAAATTTTTCCAAAGATCCGTGCAAACTGTTACCGCCCGCCACATCGCGCGCCACGCTTAAAAGTATCGGCCCCAATTGTTTGTCGGTAGAATACTCTCCCAACAAAGAAATAGCTCTTACCAGCGGCACGCCGCCCGCGATAAGCGTCGCTAGCTGCTCCGCAAAAAACGCTTTAACATGCCCCGGCACCTTAGCCGAAGAAGCGTTTAACGACGACTGTCCAAACGCCGCAAAAAGGTTCTTCTTGACTACAGGTGTAATCTCTATAACAAATATACCCTTGGACTGCAAAATTTCCAAAGCTTTCTCTTTATTAGCGGCATCTACATGACTCTTATAATTTCTGCCGCTGTTATCCTGGGCTACATAATTAAATCTCGCCATATTCTAAACCCCTTCCCTTTTTTATTCGTCCGCCGTCGTCACGGAAAGCACTTCCTCCACCGAGGTTATGCCCCTCACCGCTTTACGCCAACCGCTGGCCCTCAAGTTCCAAGCGCCCGTCGCCATAGCAGCATTGCGCAGCTCTATCAAATCTTTAGTCTTATATATAGTATTGCGCATTACTTCGTTTATTTTAAACACTTCATATATAGCTTTTCTGCCTTTATATCCGGTACCCGCACATTTAGGGCATCCGGCAGCTTTAAAAAATGTCCATGTAGATCTTTCCCTTTCCGGCAATTTCGATTCTTTCGCTATCTGATCAAGAACATCCGGCGTAGGCAAATACGGAACCTTGCAATACGGACACAGCACCCTTATAAGACGCTGCGCCGCCACCAAGGCCAAGGAGCTGGCCAACAAAAACGGCTCTATGCCCATATCCGTAAGACGCGGTATCGCGCCTATCGCCTCGTTTGTGTGCAAGGTCGACAACACCAAGTGACCTGTCATAGCAGCCTTTAGACACGCTTCGGCGGTTTCAGAGTCGCGGACCTCACCGACCAGTATTACGTCCGGGTCTTGACGCAAAAACGACCTTAAGCCTGCCGCAAACGTTAAACCTATCTGTGATTTCACTTGAACCTGACTGATACCGTCAAGTTTATACTCGACAGGGTCTTCCAATGTCATAAAGTTTAATTCCGGCGTTTTTATCGTAGACAGCACCGCGTTTAGCGTAGTAGTTTTTCCGGAACCTGTCGGGCCGGTCAAAAATATCAAGCCGTGCGGCATAGCCGCAGCTTCCAAAAAGTCTTTCTTCTGGCGAGGTTCAAAGCCCAATTTATCTACGTTTAAGTCACTGGTACCTTTATCCAAAATACGAATAACCAGCTTCTCGCCAAATACCGTCGGACATACTGATACACGGAACTCCACCGTCCTGTTATGGTACTTTACAGCGAAACTACCGTCCTGCGGCAGCCTCTTCTCGGCTATGTCCAACTTAGATAAAATCTTTATACGCGAAATTATCGCGTTTACCGCTTCTTTGGGAGGGGACGTCCTCTCATACAAAGATCCGTCTATGCGGAACCTTAAACTTACACGCTCGTCAAATATTTCCAAGTGGATATCGGATACGCGCTCGCTCATAGCCTGCCTCAATATTACGTTTACCATCTTTACGTAATGCGATCCCGGCCCCGTTGCGCTTTCTTTATCCAAGTCTATCTTTCCATCGGCGTTTGTCAGATCGTCCAAATTTTCCTGGCTGTCCAAAGGCGCCGCCGCGCTGTCGTCTTCCTTCTCCGATATAACTTCTTCCAAGATATTCTTCTTGGTATAGAAGTTATCCAATGCCAAAAACAATTGGCTCTTACTGGCGATGAAGGGCTGTATGGACATACCCGTCATCATCTTTAAGTTATCCAGCAAGAATACGTTTGAAGGATCGTTCATGGCTACCGCAAGAGAACCGTCTTCGGCAAACAGCGGAAGTATCAAATTCTCCCGGGCGAACTTCTCAGATATTATAGAGGCAAGATTTTGATCTTTTTCGGGCACCAATACACCGTTCTCTTTACTCGCGTAAGGTACGGCAAGCTGCTTGGAGATGGCTATCGTAATATCCTCTTCCTTAACTATGCCCAACGTTACCAACGAGTCTTGAACGGACATGCCCGTCTGATTCGAATGTAAAGTCGCTTTAGCTAAACCTTCTTCGTTCAGTTTTCCTTGCTCTTTTAATATGTCTGTCAGCTTCTTAGCCATAAAACGATCCTTCAATTAAATGTCAGTTTCTCTCAGCCTATTCGGAAAGTACCGTAGGCGTTAAGAATATTACCAAGTCCGTCGTGCTCTTGGTGTTTTGTTTGTTCGTAAACAACCAGCCGATTACGGGGATCTGTCCGAGCAAAGGAACTTTCCTTACGGTTTCCTTCTCAACAGATTGCAACAAACCGCCCAGCACCACGGTCTGTCCGCTCTTTACTCTGACTTGAGTGGACACGGCCCTGGTTACGGTATCGTAGGAATCCCCCGTTTCGGAAGGAATCAAGTCCGAGTAAGAAGGCGCTACCGTCAAGGTTACGTAGCCTTCTTTGTTTACCTGCGGAGTTACCGTCAAGGTCAAACCGACTCTTCTTCTTTCGTTACCGGAAGTGGAGCTCGTAGAAGCGCCGCTCGTTTCCTTGGTAATCGTACCGATTGAAGCATCCCTTGAAGAAGTAATAATCGCGGGATTGTTGTTCATCGTGATTACTTTCGGTTTACCGAGTGATCTGGCTTCGTTTTTGCTCAGCATCGCTTGGAACGCTACCGAGAAGCCGCCGAAATCCGCGGAAATTCCGCCTTCGGAGTTGCCTTCGTTGATATTGCTTCCGTAAGTAGGCTCGCCATTGCCGTCGCCGTCAGCGCCGAACCATTTCCAGAAATTGCTGCTGCCGCCCAACCAGTCCCAAGGTACGGCCGATACGCCGCCCAAGCTGGCCGACGCCCAGGTACCGTCTTCGTTGGTCCAGTTGAAACCGAGGTTCAATCCGCTGCCCTTGCCTACTTCGATAACCTGCGCTTCTATTAAGATCTGAGGCGCTTTTATATCAAGTTCGGCCAAGATATTCTCGACTTGCGGGAATACTTCGGGTACGTCGGTGATTATCAGTTTGTTCGTTCTGGCGTCTACGGCTATTTTGCCTTGTTTGGTCAATACGCTCTTGATTACGGAGAGTATTGCGCTGGCTCCGTCGCCGCTGCCGCTCATTCCGCTGCCGGTACCCATACCCATTCCGGCTCCGCCGCCAACGCTGGTCGTGTCAAACACGTTCACGTTAGAGGAAGTCGTTGAAAAACTGCTTGATGTCGTATCGGCAGGCATAATCTTATTTATGTCCTGCGCTATTGAACTCTGCGGTTGCAATGATACGTAGTTTAAAGTGTATACTTTCGTTACAGCGTCCGGAGCTTCATCAGATCTCTTCGTGATTACGTAGCTGTCGCTCTTGCCGATACGCTGATACGTAAGCCCCTGCACCCTTAAAAGGGTATCCAACGCTTCTCTTACAGTTACATTAGCCAACGAAGCGGAAACTTTCTTCCCGGCGAATTCCTCGCCCATGATAAAGTTAATCTTCGCTTGTGCCGATATACTGTTTAAAAAAGTACCTATGGGTACATTGTTTACCCTGATAGTTACTTTTCTGTCGAGAGGAGTATTATCCTCCGCCTGCTTGTATATAGAAGATTCCCCTCTGGCAGCCGGGCGATTCCCGTTATCGTCGCCATAGGTCAAATCTTCCACTACCGCAACTTTTGCTTCAGGCCTGGAACTTTGTGCCGACGCTTCCACAGGTACCGCTACCTGTGAACCCGCAAACACTACCGCCAGGAACAGAGCCAGTCTTTTCTTCATTAACTTCCTCCTTAATTTAAACCAATCAAACTACATCAATGGTAACTTCTTTACAAATCTTTGCCCTTTATAGACAAATGTTACGGAATCGTCGGACACTTTCACTACTTTCGCGCCCAGCACCGTTCCGTTTACGCCGACTATCTCTCCGTTTACGATAGCCTCCGTACCCAAAATACCGTCTATGGTTATTTTATCTATGATAGCGCGCGCCGGATTACGTTTAAGTTCTTCCTCCAAGCGGCGTTGGCGTTCCAACTCTGCACGGCGCTGGCGTTCCAACTCTTCCATTCTTCTGCGTTCTTCGGCAATCCTTTTCTGTTCCGCCAACCTCGCTTTCTCGATGGAATCCACTTCCTCCATAGACAAAAACGGATCTCTGTTATTCGTAGGGGCAAACACCACCCTCGGCGCAACCTCCTTATTGGCTTTTTTAGTTGCCGCAGTAGAACTGCTTGCTTGATTGCCCACCGCTTTGGCCGCCTTAACGGGAACTTGAGGCGTTACCACGGGCTCAATTATATCCGTTTTGCGGTTACCGTCCACAATAACGCCGCCGGGATTCTGTCCGCTTAACGGTATTATCGCAGTCGCCATTATCGTTATTGCACAAAAAACGCTCTTTATTTCTCTTCTCATATCTATCACCGCCTATTTTGCAGGTTTTCTCGCATCATTTTTGTTTTTCAAAAATAATGTGTGAACCCTAAAACCTGCCTGCAGCCGCCCCAATGCGCCTTCCGCACGCGATACGGTTAAATTGGACAATCTCATAAACTGCTCGTTATTTTCCACCATCTCTATAAGTTTGCCCAACTGTTCGTACGTAAGTTCGAAATCAAACGTTACCGAAGAATGAGTAAAATCGCCGTCTTCGTCCAACATGTGTTTGCCCGTCCTGGAGGGCTCCACCCCCACTTTGTTGAAGAACGACAGCATTTGGCTCAACAGCCACTCGTCTTTCTTGCTGTAATCGGGAAGCTGCTTTACAAGCTGGTCATAAAGAGCTTTGGAAT
The DNA here is from genome assembly GCF_959605025.1 of Candidatus Proelusimicrobium volucris. Taxonomy (NCBI): domain Bacteria; kingdom Pseudomonadati; phylum Elusimicrobiota; class Elusimicrobia; order Elusimicrobiales; family Elusimicrobiaceae; genus Candidatus Proelusimicrobium; species Candidatus Proelusimicrobium volucris. The sequence continues at coordinate 10,666 of NZ_CAUHCY010000008.1, forward strand.
CTTCATACTCTTTCGCGCTCTCCTCTTCCGCCTTTTTGGCGTCTACTTTGCGCTGCGCTTCCAATACTTTAGAGTTTGCCACACCGTTTATATACCATACGCCCACAAATACTATCAACAGTAGGACCAACGGCCTTATGAACGGATTCCAGTTCTTCTCGAACAACATGTTCTGTACGTCTGACAATCCTTCCTTTATATCAGTGAAAAATTTCATTTCTTGTCCTCCTTCTCGCATTTCAAGGAGAATTTAGTGCCAAGCACAAAATCTTTCTGCTGCTGCTTCAACGGAGCCGTAGAAAAATCGTAAGATATCGTCGCTCTGCCTTTACACAGATCAGCCATCTCCGGAGTGGAATCCACCACCGTTCTGAACCTGTTGCCCAACGCCAGTTCCTTCTCCCTGCCAGAAACAACGCTGGCTACACCTTCCATACGGATATAGCTCTTTTCTTTGAGCCTCGATGCCCCGGTATTGTACGGATATCTTATATCAAGTTCCGTAAGCCACATCTCCGGCGGCAATATATCCGGCAGAACGGATAGCTTCTCCGTATAATTTACCGGTTCCAAATACGTAGATAAGGATTTGGCCTTCCTGCTCATCGCACTCACCCGCTCCTTTATCTGAGATGCATATAAGCCCTCAAAGTCGGGTATATCTTTTGTACTGGTGAATGTTTGAGCCGACAATGCCTTCAACTGGAATACAGCCCTTACCTGAACAAAACCGCACCATATTATCAATAAGGCAACCAACATCAAAGCAAGTTTCCATACTGTTATCGTGCTGCGGATTTCTTCGTCGGAAGATCTGTTCTTGCGGTACAAGTCTATATCGGGAACATTCTTATTGACGAACTTTAAGCACGCGCCTATAGCCGCCATCTCCGCGAACCCTTCAACCTTAAAACCAAAAATATCGGAAATCTTCCAAGTCCTTACATGCCTTTTTACTTCGCTTTCCAATATCGGAGCCCAAAAATCCGCTTCATCGGAAATTACCACAACATCTTCAAACGGATTTTTCTCAATCTGTTTGGATATAAAATCCATACAGTTGTTTACTTCCAAGCGATTCCTGTTGCCTATCGCTTTTTGGACTTCCACTTCCCGCATTAAAACGGGCGCATTGTTCAACGCGTATAAGAACTGGCCGGTATGCGCCGTAAAATTGGCGTATATACAGCCCTTGCCCGATACATTTTCCTTATCGGTCTGGTTAAAAAGCCTGTATATTGATATCGGGGAGGTTTCCACAGCCACCAAATTAAGGCCGATGCTCTTCATTCCGGCTTCAAGCACTTGTACTATACGCGCCGAAGTCATGGAAAAAACAACGCCCAGATGTTTGGCTTTGCTCAGTCCCGCATAGAACGGATATACGTAATAATCCGATACTCCCCTCTCAAAAGGATAGTGTATATACTTGCGCGCCTGTAAAGGTATAGTATTTTTCCAGTAGCGGCGCGGAGTATCCTGCATAACAAAGTGGCGGTGTATGCTGAAATTGGAGGCCAATGTAACCACCACATTTTTCGTCGCCCATTGCTTGCTATCTATAATCTTCTTTATCGGATCAAGCCAATGTTTAGGCGTCGAGAAAAACCCCTCGTTCAAATCCGCGGGTTTTAATACGCCGGGCGGTATTTCCCCTACCGGCAGCTTTATCAGAGAATCTATCTCCAAACCGCCGGATTTCTCCCGCACCTGCGCTACATATACATCCGTCAAAGATATGTATATGCCTATACATTCTTTATAGTTAGTCCTCTTGATGCCAAGGGAACTGTCTATCGTTGAAGCAAAAGACATTTTACCCTCTCTTATAATCAATACTCGTAATTGGCCGCATCGTCAGGTACGGCTGCCGCGCTGTCAAAAGCGGCGGCATTAGCGTCATAGCCCCCGGTCATAGCGTCGTATCCCGCGGTATTGTTCGCCGCCGCAGCATTGGCACCATAGCCACCAGCCGCAGCACCATATCCGCCAGCGTTGTTCGTCATAGCCCCTGTATCAAAAGCGCCCGCAGCAGTACCGGTGCTTGCTCCGTCGGTAAGGCCATAACCGCCAGCCGCAGCGCCCGTGTCATACCCAGTACCAGCAGCGCCGGGCATATTTACGGTATTATATCCGGTATTATAACCCATACTCGTATCAGTCGAAGCCGGGTTTGCATAGTCACCCGTAGAATACGTGCTCAAGCCGTAGTCATCCATGGGCATACCCGCAGGCTGCTCCATCATAAAGTCTTCTCCGCTTACCGCGGCAGCGCTTTCCAGTTTGTCAGCACCAGATTGCCTTATAGCCGCAGGTTTGGTCCACAAACGTTTCTTTGTATAATCCAGCTTAGGATCCGTAGACGCAGGCTGCTTGGCGGCTTTTGCCGCTTTCTCCTTCTGAGCGGCACTCTCCAACAATTCCACTTTACGTCTTACAACTTTCTCGCGGCCGTCAACATCCGTAGCCCTTAAAATTATCGTGTAGCTTCCAAGCGGCAATATTTGGCCGAAATACTGCTTCTTTCCGTTCCAGAATATCTGCCTGTATATAGGACCTTTACCCGCGACTTGTCTTACTACATAATACTTTCCGTCTTTGCCGTGCTGTATTATCTGCAAGGTCCAATCTGCAACTTTGTCCGAAGTCTGTACTACGGAGAAATCTACCACCATACCTTCATCCTCATCGGGAGTTATAGTCCTAAACGGATATAAACCCAAACTGAGTACCGGCGGCAAATTACGTTCCGTCGATTTTAATTTTAAATTAGGTTTAGCGGTGTAATCGAATACTATTGAAATACCTTCCAAATCACTGAACTTGGCGGGCGGCTCTTCCGTAGTTAAACCCATATTGAAGTTCAACTTAGCGCTGGATATACCCATATTTATCAAATACGAATTTAACGCCACGGTTTGCCTTACGCCCTGTATTGACACATTGTCGCTGTATGAGCCCGGCGGCAATAATACAAATGACGGGGTGCCGCTTAATATCATCAAAGAATAAACCTGATCCAAGATCTCTTTGGCAGATCTCTTAAAAGTTATGCCGTCGTCTTCGAATATAACGTCCGACTCCATATCGATGGCGTCTACCATTCCGCCGCGCATATACACATTTATTCCTTTATACGAATTTAACTTCGCCAATACGGCGTCTGTCATTTCCGCTATCTGCGCGTTTATGCTATCCTTCCTCATGGCCTTTACTTCAGCGTCGTCGCCGGCAGGCATGCTGCTTTGCGCCACTATCTTTTCCGCCGGCTTTTCTTCTTCATAACCCTCGGGTTTATATATCGTAGGTTCATCTACAGCGGAAGCGCCGTATGACTGCCCATCCGAAGCACCGGCCGGTTTCTTCGCTTCTTTTACGGGTTCCCCGTATTCATCGGTCTGTTTCCCGGCTCTCGAATCGTACAAAACTTTCCCTTCATGACCGGTCTCGCGGCTCTTTTCCAATTCCTCATCATAAGGAACCTTTTTTGGAGCCTCCACCCCGCCGCGTTTAAAGTGAATCATATTGACATATTCGTTCGCTTCGGAAATCTGTTCAGGATTGCCCTGGACGAATACGTCAATAAAATTATCCATGGCATCATCATATTTGCCTTCCTCATACAGCATTTTACCTTTATTGAGTTTATCTTCCGCTGTCATTTGCGCGGCGTAAACGGCTGTAAAAACAAAGCATAACGAAAAAGCCATCAATGCATATTTTGTTAATCTGCTTTTGATATTCGACATAGTGTACCCCTTTAAAGGTATATAAATAACTTCACATTATGATTATATCAATTTAGAGGTGTTTGTAAAGCCTTTTTTTACTTGTCGCTCATTCTTTTAAGCCTGAGCAAGGCTTGTTCATCATGCGCGTCATAGGCTAAAATGCCTTCCAAAACTTCTTTGGCCTTCTCTTTCTCGCCCGCCTTCAAATAAGCCGAAGACAACGCAAACGAAATCGGTTTTTGATGTTTATTCGCCAGATAATGTGGCATTAAAATATCTGCCGCTTCCTTATACTTGCCGCCGTTGTATTTTACTTCCGCCAACAATAATCCGGCATTGGCGTCCTGCGGATATTTGGCGTAAAATTTCTCCGCTTCCTTTTCCAAAGCGGAATTATATTTCTCCGCTTTTATTCTGCCCCTGACCTTTTTGAACAAATCGGCTTTCTTTACCAAATCTTCGTTCGGGAATCCTTCCGCGCCGCATTTCTTTACAATATCATAATAGTCCGGATTAAAAATATCTTCCGCCAAAAATTCCGTCCCTTTAATGCAAGCCTTATCATATTCCCCGCTTTCAAAAGAAGCCAGCAAATAAGCCAGCTTTATATCCGTATCATACGGGAACATCTTTGAAAGGTTTTCCGCCGTTTCGGCGTTATCCGCCGTACGCAATTTGGGCAGCGCCGCCACAAATTTGGACCACGCCTGCGCCGCAGCCAAATTGTTGGGATAGAGTTCCAAAGCCTCTTTCAAATATTGAGCCGCGCCGATATTGTCGCCCAAGCCGCTCTTGACGCCCGCCGCCCTAAGATAAAACTCATAATAACCGGGATACTTCTTTATCCCGCGCAAGGCGTATTCCAGTGCTTCCTGATATTTCCGTTCTTCTATCAAGGCGTTTACCACGCTGAACGCCGCGTCCGCCCTTATGGCGGCATTGGCGTCCGCCTCTTTCAAAAAGACTTCGGCCTGAGCGTATTCCCCTTTCGCAAACGCCTTATAGCCTTTTAGAGCCGTTATCTCCGCCTTAAAATATCCAACCTGCCAAGCCCCGAACAATACCGCAATCATTATGCCAGAAAACAATATGCTCCAGGCGCATACGCCCCCTATTTTTTTTGTCTTTTCCGCGCGACGAAGATTGTTAAGCATTCCAAATACGAACCAAAAAGCAAACGCCGTTATCACCGCCCTGAAAGTTATGTTTAAAGTATTGTCCAAAATAAAAGCCGCAAGACCCGCGCCGAGGCATAGATAAGCAAGGCGCAAATCTTCGTTTTTCTCCGCGCGCACAGCCTTCCAAAGGCCCCAAAAAACCGCCACCAATAAACAGATAAACGAGATAAATCCCAAAAGCCCGCTTTCCGCCAAAACCTGCACAAATTGATTGTGCGCCTCGTTGGCCTGCGTTTTTAATTGCCCGAGCGCCGGATTTTTGAACATAAGCCCGCCTTGACATAACCCGTAATTTGTCTGAAAAGACGTCAAGCCCTTGCCGAGCAAGGGAGATTCTTTAAACATCTCAAGCCCACAAGCCCACATCATCAGCCTTTGATGATAAGCCGCATTAAGTTTATCCGCGGGCGCGCCAAGCCCGAAGGCGGAAGCGTCATTTAAATCGTTAAGTTCGGCCATTCTTTGCGACGCCGCGGGCGAATACTTATCGCCACCCTGCCCCGAAGGCCATAAAAAGAATACCGCGAAACAAACCGCTATTATCGCCGCGGCGCGCATTTTGTTTTTTAACAGCAAAGCCCTGAAATCCTTAAACAATAAAAGCAATGCGCCCGCACCCGCTACGCCGAGCCAGGAAGAGCGGGTCATACTTATAGCCAGATACGCGCAAATTATCACAAGTATCGCGAAAAAGGTAAACTTCTCCCCGCCGCTCTTTGCCTTCATAAATCTTAAAAATACCATCGGCAGAAATATTACAAGATACGAGGAAAGAAAGTTCGGGTTGCCGAACGTCGATACCGCGCGCGAGCCAAATTCGTAATTGATGTTTATCTGCCAGATCATCTCCAAACCAGCGTTTTGAAGTATACCGTAAAGGCCGCATATCGCGCAGACCGCCGTAAAAACGTCAAGCAGGGCAAAAGGAGTGACTTTGTCCAAACGCTTTAAACACACATAGCCCGCCCAAAACCACATAAAGGCCGCATATATCCAGAAAAATATTCCCGAAAACAAATTGAACAAAAACCACGCAAAACACCATAAAAGCAAATTGAAATAAAATTCGCCGCGGAATTTTTCCCACTTCCAAGAGCCGATGTATTTGGCCAAAAACCACCCGCCGACAAAAGAAAACACGAACACGTCGCCCTTCTGCGAAAAATCGCCTATCAAAGCCAAGAACTTGCCGCCCGAAGCCAAATTGTAAAACAGGGAAGCCAAACTAATCGCGGCAAATAAAAGCATAAACAAATCCGCAACGCCGTAGGCAAGCTTTAATTCCCGCTTTATAAATACCTCGGCAGACCAGCAAATCAAAAATCCGCTCATCAGCAAAGACAAGAGCAGATCCTGCGCGATATACGGATTTTTGGTCAAATCGGTAAAAAAGACGAGCGGCGCCATAAAGACCATACCCGCCAAGAAAAGCTTCCGCGCGGTACCTGAAATGTTTAATATTCTATCTTTCATATTCCCCCCGCCGCTTTTATCCCCCTAAGATGATTTTGCGCTACGGCGTCGTTTCTGTGTTTGGCGATATACAGAGGATTGGAGACTTCCTCGGGGCCCTCGATATATAGACTTACCCAATTCGCCGCGCGCCGGTAATCATTATGCTCCAAAGCGATGTTGGCAAGCTGATAATAGGCATTATCGTAAGTGGGATCCAGCAGTAAAGACTTCTTTAAAGATTTTTCCGAAAGTTTATAATAATGCTCCGCTTTATCATTGTTGCCTTTTTGCACTTCGTACTTGGCCATATCGTGGTACAAAGCTCCCAAATTGTAGTGTATCATCGTATCGTTGGGAATTAAGGACAAAGACCTCTTATACGCCCGCAAAGCCCTTTCGTAATCGTTATACAAACCGTTTTCCGGATCACCCGCGTAGGGGAGATTTTTCTTCTCCCTGCTTCCCAAATTCTGGAACACTATCCCGCTGAATTGATTTAAACCCACCGCAAACGGATTTAACTTTATCGCCTTGTTGTAATATAACGGCGCAGATGCATTCTTGCGTGCGGCCAAGCCCGCGCCGGCCGCAGTATAAAAATCCGCCCTCAAAGGAAAGAAGCTTATATATATCAGCCCCAAAGCCGCGGCATATATAGCCAATACGCTTATGCGCTTGCTTTCAAAGGCCGTACTCAAAAACAACCACGCCGTATATAACGAACCCGAAATAAAAAACAGCCAGTAAATAATAAAATATCTTATCTTGCCTTGCAAAGCCGGGGAGCTCATCTCATAAAAATCCCTAAACAATAAACACAAAATAATCGCAGCACATACGGCAAAAAGGAGATAACACCATTTAAAAAGTTTGCCGGCGCCCGCAGGTGCTTCCTCGGGCAAAGGGCGCTTTATTTCCAAAGGTCCAAAATTTAAAGCGAACAATATCCCGCAAAACAAAGCCAAAAAATACGCCGTAGACACAAAGTAGATACTCACGTCCACCATATTGTGTATGTATATCACCCCTGCCGCACCCAAGCACGAAAGCAATATCAAACCTTCCCTGCGGGTTTTGGGGGAGTTGGCAAGTTCCTTAAGTTTCCGCCAAGATCCTTCCAGCTGCCAAAAAAGCACCAAAAGGAAAAGCCCTAACCCCAAAAGGCCAAGCTCCGTACTTTGTTCCAAAGGATAATTTTCGGCATGCTGCGTTTCGCCGTTATGGATCCCCTCCATATAAAATATCTCTGGCCGCTTATAGGCGGTGTAAATAAACTGAAAGGAACCCTTTCCCATACCGAATACTGGGTTTTCTTCCGTCATCTCCAAAGCCGAACGCCAAGTGGAAAGCCTGAAATTTACCGATTGCATTCTCTTGGCGGTGAATACCCCCACAGCCAATACCGCCGCCAACAACACCGCCGAAAGAAGAAGATTATACTTCAGCCTATGGCTTTTGTATTTCTCGGAAAAGAAATTCAAATAAATCGCCCCGAATAAAAATACGCCCGATGCCAAAGCAAGCCACGCGCCTTTGCTTAAAGTAAATATTATATTAACCACAAGCAAAGCCATAAGAACGGCAAGGCTCATCTTCCGGCTATAAAGGAAACGGCCAAGCGCTATAAAAAAACAAAATAAACAAAAATCCGCCAAGAAGTTGGGGTTCGCTATGGTGGAAAAGATTCTCTTGCCAAAAAAATCCGTCCATTTCAGTACGTCTATCCCCGGTAAAACATATATATTTAATATCTGTACCGCCCCGTAGACGGATACCGCCCATGCGGCGATTAAAACATATCCAAAAAACTCCTCCGCCCGCTTAAAATTAAAATTAAATGCCGCTATCAAAAATAAAATCCCGCACATGGCAAACATCAATAAGGCGGGAGTCCGCGCCGTCATATACGGGTGAAAGAAAAAGGAAATAAACACATATCCGAAGTATAAAAGAAAAGGAAACAACAAAGTAAAATTGCGCACGGTAAATATATTAGCGCGAACTTTTATCAGCGAGGCAATCCAAAAACTCGCCGCGCTTATCGCCGCAATATGGAAAAGTGTTATTTTGATTTGAGCGCTGTCCTGCGTGAAAAGAAATAAAGACACCGCTATAAAGATGCCGGCCAAACCCAGCCAACGCGTTATAAACTCGGGATAAACGCTTTCTTCTTTGTCTTCTGCTTTTAAAAGCGGTTTCTTCTTGGCCATAATCAAGACAAAAAAATAAGCCGAGAATGGGGATCGAACCCACGACCTACCGCTTACGAAGCGGTTGCTCTACCAGCTGAGCTATCTCGGCGATATATTAGATTCTATCAATTTTGAAATATTATTTCCACTTTATTTATTAAATTATATTCCAAAATACAGACGCCCGGGGCTATTCCCCCGACGTAAAATATTCTTAAGAAGGAAATTCGCGCCGCGCGTTTTACGCTTGTCGTTCTATTTTACGGAAACGATTTCCACATCAAAATGCAAATCTTTGCCCGCCAAAGGATGATTGAAATCCAATTCCACTTCCTTATCCGTCACCGAGCGCACCACCGCCCTAAAACTGTGTTCGCCGTTGCTTGCGCCCACCACATCGCCGACTTTAAGATTGTCAATGCCTTGTATCGCGTCGCGCGGAACCTTCCTTTTGGCGTCGGGGTTAACTTCCCCATACGCTTCTTTAGCGGCTATATCAACAGATTTTTTGTCGCCCGCTTTCAAGCCCGCAAGCGCCTTCTCCAAGCCTACTATTATATGTCCAGCCCCTTGAATATACTCCAACGGCTCCCGCCCTTGAGAGCTGTCCGTTACTTTGCCGTCTACTGTCAGAGTGTAATGAATGGCTACCTTAGATCCTTCCTTTATCATAGTTTCTCCTGTCGGGCGCCTGCCCTTAAAATATAAGTTTATTCTACTATATTTGCCGCACCTAATTTACATATATTATTATTCAAATATCGTCATAGGTAAAATAATCTTTTTTTCACACACCAAAGAATAAAGCCCTCCGTAAGAGGGCTTTATCTTTATTTATTAGACTACTGATCAAAAACAAATGCTATTTAATCAACAGTTTCAAAATCAACCACCAAGAATTCTTTGCCGCAGTATGTGTTGGAAGTATTGGTGTTTTCAACATTATCGCCCATGCAGGCAACTTCCCTATACTGCGAGAATGTAGAGTTCTCCGGCCTTACCGTATAATCAGAACCCGCAGGACATGTATATATGGTGTACATTACCCTCTTATAAGAGTCTTTACACTCCAGTCCGGAGCCCATTTCCCATCCGCTAAAAGCGCAGTCCGCACCGAACTGAGTATCGGTCACATAGCGGCAAGAACGCGCAGTCCCGGAACAACCGCCTTGGTTGCCGCAAAGGGATATACAGCTGTCCTTATCGCTGGAAGAGCATATCGGAATAGAATTATAAGCGTCCTCGCCGTCGGCATATGTTTGCATATTGCATTTAAGGGCTTCGTCATCGGCATCAAGGCCGTATACACATTTCCGATAGAAAGATTTTACATCCGAAATATAGGGTTTTGTGTCGACATTGGTTACCCGGTATCTTACCTGCCTTATGTCAATACAGTTTTTACTGGAGGTCAAACTGTCGCTGCAGGTAAACTCCGCGGTATTATCATTGTCACAGTTGTTGCTGACCGACGGGCATGACCCGCTAGCACACGTCACCCACGGGCCATAATAATGGCCTTTACTGTCAGTGCCGCATTTATTGGAAGGGGTCGACTGCAATATCAAGTTCCCAAAAGAGGTTCCCCTCACCGAAGGGAAAGTGAAACTCCTGCCGGTTGTGGAATTGTATACCCTTAGCATAGCAGTCCTTAGTGTCGTTATTTGTATAGGGCCGTTTATTGTCAACGGGCCCGTAATAAGATTGCTGGCGTATAAAGTAGGTATCGTTATATTAGAAAAGTTTAAATCAAAAAATGTCGCCTGCGGAATAGTGCCGGAACTAAAAAGAGTTGCCACAATATTGCTGTACGTTTGGTTCGGGGCACTTAGAAACAAATCCCTTTCTATATTCAAGTTCCCGCCAAAAGATATATCGTTGGCTTGCAAATAGGTTTCCTGTATAGGACGGTATATCGGCAAAGAATGACCGGTAGGGGTTATGTCGTTTTTGCTGACGGCCCCTATAATCAAATCGCCTACGGTAGCATCACCAAATACCGAAAATGTGCTGAACATACCGTATGGACTGGATAATGCGGTTGTTATTTCGTATTCCGCCGCTTTGGCGCCCGCACATAGAAACATACATAGCGATAACAGAAGAAATTTCTTCATATTCAATCCCTCTTAAAATAAATTACATCTATATTTTTCCCCTTTTAGATATAATACATGCCTCAGAGTTTACTGTCAAGCTAAGAATGAAACAAATACCCTTGCAAGAACGGCTTTAAAGACGGCACGTTATTCACGCTTTCGCTGGCAAGCAAAAAGCCTTTAACCGTACCTTTGCCGTCCTTTATCTCAACCACGTGCCACATAAGATTTACTTTGCTGCCGTCGGCTATATTTATATCAAACAGGAAATCAAACGCCCCGCCTTTGGACGTTTTATACGCACTCTTAAAATCGCCTTCCGCTTTTAAACTGTCATAAGCGAATTTGACGAAAATATTCTGATCTTCCGCTTCCACAATATCATATATGCCGCAAATATTGCGCATCACACCGTTTAAATTCTTTATTCTGAAATTTTCGTCTATTATAGCGGCAGGTACGTCCAAACTCGAAGCCAAACGCCTCAGCGCGCCTAAGCTGTTATCCACCGCTTTCTGGTTTTGGCGTATTTCCAAAGCCATGCTCATAAGCCCGCCGACAAAGCTGATAAAACTCTTATCTTCGTCGGTCAGCGGCATGGTGTTCTTCTTTACGCTTACAAAGGCTATCGCGCCTTCCACCTTGCCCGCTATATACAGCGGAGCGGCTATCATTGAGTTTATGCCCCGCTTTACATGCAGGCATCTGGTGCATTTTAGAATGGAAGTGTCGCGGCAGGCGTAGATTTTCCCGTCTTGAACGTCGCGGAAACATTCCTCCACCACGGTTTCTATCCCTTTCTTTATATCGTAAGGGTTATCCGTGGCATAGTTTATCAATATCTTGTCGCGGTTGCGCCCGCTGAAGTGCATTATCAAACCCACTTCCGCGCCGAATATCTGCTTGCCGTACTCAAGTACGTCTTTCATATTCTCCACAAAGCTGCGCTGTTTGCGGGAGGAGAAATCGTAAAGATGATGGATTTTGTTCTCCAAGCCTTTGCGCCTGTCGACATTTTCCACAAGCATTACAACGCTGTCCTCCCCTTCTAAACGAGATATGGAAGCCTCGTAAAATTTAGGTTCCCCGCCGCTCTGCATCGAAAAGCTAGTCTGTACGGGTACGCCCGTTTTATACGCCTGCTTTATATTTTCCAAAAGCAAATCGCCTTCTTCTTTGCTTAAGAACTCCTGTATCGGATGGCCCAAATAGTCCGAGGGGAATACCGCTATGTCATAGCCCGCTTCCGCCGTTTGATATTCCTGTATTATTCCCTTAGAGTCTAATTTAATATACAGGCCGGGCAAAATATTCTTTACGCCTTTAAGCTCTTTAAGTTTGTAATCCAGTTCAGAGGCAAGCTGGCGTTCCTTGCTGGCATCACGTATAACTATAACGGCTTTTTCGCTGTCGCCGCTCCTGAAAGAACTTATCCTAACCACCGCCGCTTTTTGGCGGCCTTTTATGTTAAGCATAGCCTCAAACGATACCAATTTGTCCCGTTTTAGCAAATCCGCCTTCGAGGCCAAGTAGCTCTCCACCTTCTTTGCTTCCTTCCTTTCCTTATCAACGAGCAAATCAAATAAACTTAACTTCATAAGTTCGTCCATGGAATACCCCGTAAACAAGCAGGCCGCGTCGTTGACTTTCGTAAAAGAGGACAGATTCTTATCCTCTATATCGCATTCCAGCAGAGCGCCGTCGACTATCTGCGTTAACGCCTGGGCATATTGGCTTCTTTCGTCCAATACGTCAAGAAGCTGCTTCTTGGCGCTTATATTCCTAAACGAAATTATAAAATTATTATTTTTCGCCAAAACCGCATTAGCTTCCACCTCTACGCCGGAATTCTGCCCTTTCTTTATCTTATAGTCTCTGCTTTTTACGCTGCCGTGGCTGTAAAGTTCAGCTATATCCAGCTCTATGGCGGCCTTGTCGCGCGGCGTAAACAGCGATGCCAAAGATTTGGAATATAAATTGACAAAATTTATACCGAACAGCTGCTCCGCCCTTTTATTGCATTTTAGGATAAGCCCTTCCCTTGAGCAAAGCAATACCGCTTCTTGGTAGCTTAACATATCATCCGCGGCTATGGTGCTTTCTTCGGGGGTTATCTCCTTTGAGTTTTTATCCGCGGTCAGCTGCAAAATATAATCGCACACCGTTTTGCCGCCGTTTAAAGTCCTTTCATTTACGGGCGTCATGCTTACTTTTAAAGACATTAGGCCGTTCTTATTCAAACCGCTGAGAGTTTTTCTTAATCTGTCGAAATTTATCTTGCCGTCAAATACGCACGGCTCCATGGCGGCCATAGCGCGCCGCGCTTTCAGCGGAAGGCCAGGTTTTATAAATATACTGCCGTATAAGGCTTTGTCTTCCTTGGTGAAGCCCAAAATATCCCGCGCCGCGCGGTTCATTTCGTAAATGTAGCCGTTATGCTGCAAAATTATAAGAGGAATGCTCGTCCCCTCAAAAACGCTGCGGAATCTGTCATCTTTAGCTTTGGCCTTATTCTCCATACTGCGCTCCTTGGTTATATTCCTTAAAAACATTATCACTATCTTCTTGCCCAAATATTTGGATATCGCCGCGGAAACTTCAAACTCAAAGACCTCGTCTTTGTTTTTGTTGTCCATCTTGACGAAAGCGTAATCGCTGGCCGCGGTGCCCGCAAACACCTTATCGTAAAATTCGCGTGCGACATCCTCGCTGCCGGCGGAAGCCAACTCGTAAAAGTTCTTTCCTTTTATTTCGTTTTCTTCATAACCAAGCGAATTAAGCAAAGTCTTGTTCGCGAAAGATATTTTACCCTGCTCTATTATCAGTATTCCCTCTTTGCAGTTCTCCACCAAAAGCGAATATTTACTGCGCGATTCGTATACTTGCCGCTCCATCTTGCTCTTGGCTGTTATGTCTTCCGATACGCCCAAAAGGCAATTTGGCGTTCCGTCCGCAAAGAAAAGCGGCGTCTTTACCGTATGCATTATTTTTATTTCCCCGTCTTGCGTGGAAATAAGCTCCTGCGGGATATCAAGCTCTCTTTTAGAGTCAAACACCTTCTGATCCTGCATGCGGATAAATTCTTCCTGTTCGGGATTTATCTTATCGTTATGCGTAGTTTTGCCGATGACTTCCTCAGCTTTCTTCCCGAAGACCTCCCCGCATTTGTTGTTCCACAATATATATTCGCCGGTATATTTCTTGGCGTAAAGCGCCACGGGCAAATTATTTATTATGTCCTGCAAAAAGTTTTTGTAGTGCAGAACTTCGCGTTCACGCTCGTATGCGGAGGTTATATCCTCCCCTATGGTAACCACGAGGAAAGGCTTCCCGCTATTATCCGATATCGGAGATTTTACCGCGCGGATAACCCTCTTGCTTCCGTCCGCGCCTTTATATTCTTCTTCCTGGAGATAAAGCGCTTTTCCGTTCTTTAACACGCTTAAATCTCTTTTCTTATAGAAATCTTTTTGTTCTTCCGTGGCGGCATCGGAAGGCTCTCCGCCCGCGCCGTATATTTCCATAGTTTTTTTGTTGCGGAATATTATGTCGCCGCTCGCGTCGCGGGCGTATATCACCATCGGAGCTTCGTTAAATATTGCCTGAAGGATATTATTCGTTTTGCTGCCCTCACGCTCCTGTATATATTTCTCGGTTATATCCTGCGCTATGGTAAGTACGCAAGCGGGAAAAGCGGAACTTTCCGGTATAGGCACTTTGATAAAATCCAAAAACATCTTCCCGCCGCTCTTGGAGATATATTCTTGAGCGGGAGAAATAATCACTTTTCCATCTTTAATAATCTCTTTCTCCATGGCAAGGCAGTTCTTCGTGCGTTCTTTACTCTCGTGAAGCACTCCGCGTTCGCCCTCCACGGTAAAATTATCTGCGAAAATCTCCGCCGTTTTCTTGTTCCAAAACGAAATATTACCTTTATCGTCCCTAGTATAGAAAGCCAAAGGCGCATAATCCAATATCGTGCGAAGCAAGTTTTTGGTCAGAACTACTTTTTCCTCCTGTTGTTTTTGGGCGGTAATATCCTCAAGAACGCTTAAGACGAGCTTCCTTCCGGCTGATTCATCACAAAGAGGTATTTTGTTTACAGAATAGAATTTAACTTCCCCGCTTTTGTCTTTGAAACTAAATTCCCGCCCTTCCAAGGCGCGGTTGTTCTTAAGAGTTTCTTTATCCAATGCGCAGTCGTCTTTAAAAATCTGTTTTGGCATCTGTTTTGGAGTTTCCTCAAATCCGCAGTTTGCGCCCAAAAGCGCTTTTGCGGAATTATTGGCGGTAATCAGGGTGCCGTTAGCGTCGCGCACGAAAGAAGCGAAAGGTAAGGCGGAAAAGAGCGTTTCAAGGTAGTTCCTGGAACGTAAAATTTCCGTTTCCACATTCCGCAAATTGTAGGCTTTATCGTCTATTTCGCTTATATTCAAAGAGGCATATTTTTCCTTCTTGCCAGCTCCCAAATAAGAGATATCGATTTTGGCGTTGAAATTCTTCCCGTTAAAAGAAAGCGCGGAGGCGAAAACGGCGCTGTCTTCAAAGCAGAATGTATCATCGGATTGACGTTCAAAAATTTTATATTCGTTTTTGGCTATAATATCCTCAATGCTTTCAGGGAGTAAGGCGGTGCCCAACAACTCTATAAAAGCATTGTTCGCATACACAATTTTATTGGCTTTTGTTATAACGGCATACGGCTGATTTAGTTTGGAAAATATTTTTACAGCCTCTTTTAACACAGTATCCGCAGCGAGAGCGGCTTTCTCTTTTTTATTTGTAGCAGATATAATGTTTTTTACCGTTTTAAGAAAATTGTTTCCTTTATCTGTTTTAGCCATAACAATGCCTCCATGCGGCGTTTTGCACAACGCCATAATGATACGATATTAAAAACTTAGACATTATGCAAGAAAATATAATATTAAGGGCAATAAAAACGCACGGATGTCTTTTCCACGGCTTTCCCCTCTACGTAAAAACCCCGCCGAGCAATCGGCGGGGCGGTTAGTTTAGAGAGGCGAACCTCTTTAAAACTTAAGTGCGCTTGCTCTGTATTCGGATTTAACGTCTGTTTCAAAATCTTCCAAAGACATATCGCACTCACAATCATGATAGAGCCTTTTTGAATCTCTATACAAACATTCGTAAGAGCAATCTCCTGTACTTCCCACTCCGTATACGGCAGAAGCGCTTGAGTATGAATCAAGTAAGGCCCCTACCGAAGAGGCTGTGCCGGAACACATTTCCAAACCGTCGTGTTTGGTCTTATAGTCTTTCCGCTGGCAAGTCCAGTAAGGCCACATTTTGCAACCGTCTGAAGTTTTGCTTAACGGCGAAGTGCAAGAATAACTGTTTACCTTAACATACCAAGATGAATTTTTACAATACGGGGCGGAAACTTTTAAAGTAGCGAAATAATTTATTTTGCCGCTTGTCGTATACCATCCATAAGAGGAATAGTTAAGATAAGCCGTAGTTTTTCTCGGCTTGCTAGTATTCAAGCAACAACTTCCGTCGCTGCCTTCGGTATAGCCGCTTTTGCATTTGCTCATTTTATCCGCGCAGGCTTCCGAATATGAGGCTATATCAGATCCTTCGGCGCAATCCTCATCGCTCATTTCTCCGTTGGGGCAGCAATATTTAACGCAGGTGTCACAGCCGTCGGGCGAATATATAGCGTTTCCGTCGCTTAAAGTTTTGCCGCCGTAAGAACAGGAGGAAAAAGCTAAACTTGCAAACGAAAAAGGCAAGAAAAACAAAATAGCAATTATTAGATATTGAGCAACTTTCCTTTTTTTCATAAAAACTCCTCTTTTCCAACATTATTCATCAAACTGTTGAGTTTGGCGCATTATCGCCGAAAAACTGGCATTAAAACATAGCGACGATAAAGACAAAAGAAATTTATCAAAAAAAAAAAACAGTCAAGCGTTTTTTGATTTTACGGTTACGCCTCGACGTACGACTTTACCGTTCACCATCTGGATTCTGTATCCATAAAATAAAAAAGGCCGCTTAACAAGCGGCCTGCCGGTGAGGAGGATATTATGAAGTTTCAGGAGTATATTCTATGCGGTTGTGTGAGGAGTGGCGGAAGCGCACCGGCCAAAATTTTTACTGTCTCTACGCTTATTTGTTTATCTTATTTATGCTTACGATCCATTCCCTTTCCTTTCTTAGATATTTATTTTTTACTTTTTCCGGTATTCTCAGTTTTGAGCTATCACAGTAAAAGCCTTTTACCTGATATTTGCCTATACGGAAATCCGGAACTCCGTAGAAATATTTTTTGAGGGCTTTATCCAAGACGGCGAACTCCTTTGCCATAGGGGCCAAAGTTTCCCAACGCTGCAAAAGCTCCAACATCACTTTATACAGCCCCGCTCCGCTGCCGGAAAGATTAACCTCATTGCGTCCAATATCCAAAATATCTTTCATACAACCTCCGCCTTAAAAAACGCCCGCGGAGTGCCGCTTTTTTTGCGGCAATCCTTTTTTGGGATTTGTGGGAGAGCCGTCTCGCCTCGGGGTCAGAAAACCCCGCTGCTTTTATCCGCGGGCGCAAGCCTATGGCTTTGTAGTTTGATGCGGTTTTTACCGTATCAAATCTGATACAATCGTATCAAATATTTTTAACTTTGTCAATTTTTCAGACGGTAAATAGGCGTTGACTTTTTTAAAATATTTGCTACAATTTTATAAAAGGAGTCAAAAAATGAATTTGGGGCAAAAAATAGAACAGCTGCTTAAAATGACGGCTATGACCAAGGTGGAACTTTCCAAAAAATTGGGGTTAAAAGATTCCAGTGTAGTGTCGCATTGGGTAAAGAATCGCTTTAAACCCGACCGCGACAATATGATAAAACTCTCCCACGTGTTTGACAAGCCCGTTTCCTATTTTACCGATGACGCCATATCCTATTCCGTAGCGGAAAAGAGCGAGGAACCTTACGATAAAAAAATTTATGAACTCCTTTCCAATATGCCTTCCAGCCGCCCGATAGGCGTTTTAAACGAGATAAAGGAAGAATATTTTAATATTTCCTACTATTCTCAGCCGGAAGAATATTTGCCCGTAATGCTGGAGGCAAAAGGCCAAACCCCGTTTGCTTTGAAAGTAACCGATACGGCGGCATGCCCGTGGGCCAATAAAGGAGAATATTTGATTTTCTGTCCTTCGGCGCAAATTGCTAACGGCAAGCTGGCACTGGTAAAAACGGAAAAAGGTTTAAGCGTAAAGAAGGTATCTTTTTCCGCCTCCAAGGCGGTGCTGGAAGACGCACGAAAGAATATTGAGCGCAGAGCCCGCGCCGAAGTGGAAGTCGTAGCGCAGCTGCTGGCTTTTTACAGAAAACCGTAATTATCCGCATTTTGCCGAGCCTTTGCCTTGGCGCCTTTATAATTGTAAAATATAATCATAATACTTCCCACTGGAGATAATATTATTATGATTATATTGTGTTTAAACTGCGGAAGCTCTTCCGTAAAATACAGTCTTTTTGATCACGCTAACAAAAGAAATATAGCCGTAGGGCTTATAGAACGCGTCGGCTACGAGAATGCCGCCATCACGCAGGAAGCCCCGGGAAAAGATAAATTTGAACTTACCTTCAACTGTCCCGATTTTAAAACAGCCATAGAAAAGGTGCTCAACACCTTAACCGACAAAGAACACGGCGTAATTAAGGATATGAAGCAAATCAGCGCCGTAGGCCATAGAGTGGTGCACGGCGGTCCTTTGGAAAAATCCATGCTTATCACGCCGGAAATCATCAACCTTTTAAAGAGTATTTCCGATTTGGCTCCGCTGCACAATCCCGCGAATGTACTTGGTATGGAAGCTGCCATAGCGGTAATGCCCGACATCAAACACGTAGTCGTGGCCGATACAGCCTGGCATATGACTATGCCCGCCAGCTCCTATATGTACGCTCTGCCCTACAAATGGTACGAGAAGTATAAAATAAGAAGATATGGCGCGCACGGGACATCTTTCCTCTACAATGCAAAGAGGGCGGCCGTTTTGTTGGGCAAAAACCCCTTTGACTGCAACTTGATAATATGCCATATCGGCAACGGCGCGAGCATGAACGCCGTAAAGAACGGCGTATCTTTTGACACCAGCATGGGCTTGACCCCTCTTGAAGGCCTTATAATGGGCACGAGAAGCGGCGATTTTGACGCGTCGATAGCGTTCCAGATGATGGAGCGGGAAAACATTTCCCCCAAAGATATGTACACCATAATAAATAAGAAATCGGGCGTACTGGGCATTACGGAAAAATATCAGGACAGACGCGACATAGAAATCGCGGCGGAAAAAGGCGATGAGCGCTGCAAACTGGCTATCGATATGGAAACTTACCGCATAAAGAAATACATCGGCGCATATGCCGCGGCTTTGGGCAGAGTTGACGCCATAGTATTTACGGCGGGCGTAGGCGAGCGCGCGCCGATATACAGGGAAAAGGCTTTGACTGGTTTGGAATATATGGGCGTACACCACGACCATGAGCGCGATTTCGCCGCTTTGACGAAAAACGCCGAGAGTTTAATTTCCACCCCCGACAGCCCGGTAAAGGTATTCGTGATACCTACCGATGAGGAAATCGTATATGCCGAAGACGTAGCGGCTATATGTGAAGGCAGATACGACATACATACAAACTTCAAATATTCCTTTGAGGATCCATCATACAGGAACAGCTTAAGGGACGAATCTTTAAAGAAAGAGCTTAAAAAGAAACCTTTCTTAAGGAAATGTATAATAAACACTCCCAAAGAAATCCTTGAAGCGTAAATTATGCATATATTTAACCCCCGGCTTAAAAAACCGGGGGATTTCATAAATATTATTAATCTGTTTATAAAACAACCGATATAGGCAAATTGTTTATTTCAGCACTTCAAAATTTACTTCGTATTTTTTTTCGTCGGTATCCAAGCGCAGTTTATACTTCCCGCTCTTAATCGGCCAAAAGCATTCTTTGCCGCGCGCGCACGGCAGTTTTTGCCCGTTCAAATACCAAATCCCGTCTTGCGAAGAACGGAATTTTATCTGCTGCGCCGCCAAATCCAATGAAGGGCTTTGCATAAAAACGTCGCCCTGCATCGGGAACAGTATCCCTTCCTGCGCGCCCAAGGCCGAAATTTTTTGGGACTGATGTTCCGTCTTTAAAAGAGCGCAATGCTCTTTTGGCAATTTATTTATGGGGAAAACTTCCCTAACGGAATTGGGGCATTCTTTGGATACTAGCATACCGCTTATCGGGCAAATATCCACGCGCGCCAAGGACGCTGGCATATCAAAAGAAGTATCGTCTTTAACTTTGGCGGAAGGATAATTCTCCTCCAAAAAGAGGGCTATATCCCTAAGTATCGGCGCGGCGCCCGTTATACCGGAAATGCGCCGCATTGGCGAGGCATCAAAATTACCCACCCATACCGCTATGGTAAAGCGCCGTCCGTAACCTGCGGCCCAGTTATCTTTGTAGTCTTTGGAAGTCCCCGTCTTGGCCGCGAAATCAAACGGCAAATTTAGCGGGGAATTAAGCCCGAAAGCCGCGGCGCGGGCATTGTTGTCGGACAAAATATCGGTAAGCATAAAGGCCGTTTCCCCGCTAAAGACCCTAACCGCGCGGCCCTCCTGCCTAATCTGTGGGTTTAAAGCGTAAGTCATCGGGCGCCATACCCCGTTATTTGCCAAAGCGCGGTAAGCGTTGGCAAGTTCCAACAAATTCACCTCGCCGTTGCCCAAAGCTATGCCAAGCCCGTAAAAATCCGCGCTTTTGTCCAGATCCGAAAAGCCGGCGCGCTTTAAAACTTCCAATACTTTAAAAGCGCCCACTTCCCCCGCAACTTGTACGGCGGGGATATTGTAGGAACAGGCAAGCGCTTCGCGCATTGTCGGCGTGCCGTGATAGTCCTCGTCATAGTTTTTTGGGCGGAAGGAACCTTGGAAGAATTTATCCTTATCTTCCACTTTATCGGAAGGCAAAAAGCCTTCCTCAAAAGCGGTACCGTAGACAAAAGGTTTTAAAGCCGAACCGGGCTGGCGCAAGGAAAGCGCGCCGTTTACCTGGCCGGAGTTTTTCTCGTCAAAGTAATCGGCCGAGCCTGCCATCGCCAAAACTTCGCCAGTCTTGTTATCCAGCACAACCGCCGCCGCATTTGTAACATTGTTCGCGCTTAAAGCCTTTATATAGCCGGGCAAAATGCCTTCTATATAGGCCTGTATTTTGCCGTCTATCGTACTTTGTATAAAAGCGGGACTCCCACCCGCTTTGTCTGCGACGAAAAGCCCGTAATGCGGCGCGGTAAACTTTTTATTTTGCTTCGATATTTGTATATTTTCCTCAAGCGCGAGCTTATAAAGCTCCTCGTTGATAAAACCGTTTTCCAACATGCGTTTAAGCACTTCATCGCGGCGTTTGACGGCCTCGGGCAGGTTCTTAAGAGGATTATAGCGCGTCGGAGATTTGATAAGCCCCGCCAAAAAAGCCGACTGCGACAGGGACAAACTCTCCGCGTTCGTATCGAAGTAAACCAAAGCGGCCGCGCCGACTCCGTATACATTCCCGCCGAAATTGACGGTATTTAAATAGGCCTGCAATATTTCCTCTTTGCTCATTTCCCGCTCAAGCATCGCCGCGGAATAGGCCTCTTTTATTTTACCCTTCAAATTGCGCTCTTTTGGCGATATGGCGTTTACCAGCTGCTGGGTTATCGTCGAAGCGCCCGACACCACCCTGCCAGCGTTTATGTTCTGCCATAAAGCTCTGGCGGAAGCCTTCAAATCCACCCCGCCGTGCTCGAAGAACCGCTTATCCTCCGCCGCCAATACCGAAAGGATAAGCCAAGGGTTTACATCTTGCAAATTGACGGGTATCATAATGCCGTCTTTACCAGAAAGTATATTTCTTAACGGGAGGAAATTTCTGTCCGTAACCGTAACGGAATTATCGGCGGGAAAAGCGGGCCGCGCCTGCGTAAACACGCAAGGCGCGGCGCAAAACAATGATAGTACAATTAAACCCGCTTTCTTTAAAAACATCTACTTTATCGTATACTCGCTTTGAGCGGTGCGGCCGTATACTTCCGGCCAATACATCGCGTTGACCCAAGCGGGCGGCACTTTAAACGCGCCGGAAGTCGAGGCCGTAACCGTATACTTAAACTTATATACGCCCTGCGGCATATAATCGGCGAAAGCGACGATACTGTCGTCATAAATCTCGCGCCTTATAAACGGATCGGCGCTTTGTTCTTCATCCTCGCCTCTAGGCTGGGGAACGATGCCTTCCGTCGCTAAAGTTTCGTCCACGATTTCAAAACCCGCGGGCAGATAATCCTGCAAAGCCACGAAAGTCCTGTCCTGGTCGGTCGATACGGTTATGATTATCTCCGCCCGTTCGCCTGCTTTAAGGTCTTTTTTCCCGCCCAGCGGCTTTATCTCTTTAGACACCCTGAAGCCAGCCGATACCGCACTCTTAAGAGACTGCGGATAATAAGACATTCCCAAACTGTAATATAGATTGCCCTCGCCCTCTTTGCCGACGTTTAACGCCACGTCGCGTTTGTCTTTGAAAAAATCCTTAAAATTCTTCTCAAACACGCCCGATTCCTGTTTGCGGCCTTTAAAAGAGACATCAAAAATATTTTTGCCGTCCTGTTTTAAGAACGCTTTGAAATCCGGCTCTTGGCTTTCGTTCTTGCGGTAATAGACGTTATAAGCCCTAATCGCGGCGGCATTGTTTAAAGTATTTCCGAAGCTGCCGTCCTCACTCAAAGAAGAATTAAGATAAGAAACCGCCTTGTAATCCTGCGGGAACGGTGCATTGGTCGAGAGCAAAGCCTCCAAAGCCAAAGCCGTAGCTCTTATATCGGAAGTATACAGCCAGGAATAAGCCGTCGGCGCCTGGAAGTATACGCCCCGTTCGGATACTCTGCCGTAGTTCATAATATCGGCGTAAAGCGCTTTGTAGGCGCTTTCCTGCTTCAATATATACGCCGCCTTAAACAGATATATTTTTGCTTCCAGCCCGAGGTTCTGGTTCTGGGCGTATACATTGCTGAAATGTCCGCCCGCGTTCGCGCCGCTTAAAGCCAAAGCGTAAACGGCGTAAGCGCGCAAAGTGCCGATTTCCAAAGAACCGTAAGCATAAGCTGATTTTTGGCTGCCAGACAAATATTGATTAAGCCAAGCGGAGGCTTTGTTTATAAGATCCTCGTCAACTTTAAACCCGTTTTCTTTGGCCGAAACCAATACGTCCACCGCGTAAGCCGTAACGAAAGGATCGGCCGAAAGCACATAGGGCCAATACGAGAACCCGCCCGAAGCCGTCTGATAAGCCACCAAAGCATCCATAATATCGGTAACTTTTTGGTTTATTTCTTCGGCGGAGGCTATTTTGAACAAAGTCAAAATATCTTTGCCCGAAGTATACAAAAGCAACTTTGAAAGGCGCTGTTCAAGGCAATCGTAAGGATAGTCTTTAAGGTATCTGGCCGCGCCCTGCGCGTTTAACAATACGCTGGAGGAGAACACCGCCCTTACGAAATTCTGCGAGTCCACCAAAGTATTGCTCGGCAGCTGCAGTTTTTGAGTTTGCTCGCCCTGCGTCATATCGGAAGTATACGCACTTTCCATACGCGAAATTTGTTTGACCGGGAGCGTAACCTCAAGCCCGTCATTATCCTTGGAAGAAGCCGCCTTAAACCCGAACACGGCCTTTTCGCCCGCGCCCGCAAGACACTGCCCTTCCACTTTAACGCTGCCGCCCGCGCCGATTTCCACTGTCTTGGGGGCGTCGGAGAGCAAGCTTACGGCACCGGAAACTTTCATCTCCGTTTCCACCTTCAAAGCGTCCTTATCGGTATAGTTATAAACTATAAAGCCGCAGGCGAATTTATCGCCCTGCCTGGCAAAACGCGGCAGGAACGGCTTTATCATCAAAGGCTTGGATACTTCTATCGAGCTTTGCGCTTTACCGAACTGCTCTTTAGTCGCCGATACAGCCATAAGCCTGAATTTGGTCAAATTATCGGGAGCTTTAAAACTTATCTCCCCGTTGCCCGCCTCGTTAGTCTGCAAAGAGGCCGCAAACAAAGGCGTAAAGACGAAATTGCTCCTCAAATCCACGCCGCCAAGTTTACTGTCGGATCCGCCGCCCCCTCTGTTCTCGCCTTTCTGGCCGAAACTCCTCTGCCCGATTATGAACAGCCTGTTGTCGGAAGTTTCCACCGCCAAAGGCCGTTTGGAATAAAAGTAATCGAAAGGATCGGGCGTTTCGTAGCCGCTTAAGGCGAGCATCGCCTCGTCCACCGCGAACACCGTTACGAAAGCGGGCGTACCCTTGCCCTTATAATCCTCCGTCCTAACGGTCAAATTGACCGTTTGGCCGGGGCGGTATTCCGAGCGTTCCGGCGTGATATAGGTCTTTAGTTCAAATTCTTTGGGCGGTACATTCAATACGGCATAGCCGAATTTAGCCTGCGGCTTGGATAAATCCTCGCCGTCTTTGGCGTATTTCTGCTCGTCCGCTCTGCCCTGTACCAGTACCACGCTGACAAAGGCGTTGGGGGCGTAATTTTCCCGAACCGGTATGCTCACCTTCGCAGCGCCGCCCTTTATAGTCTTTACGTAATGTTCCAATACACCCTCGCGCTCTACTGTTATAAGAGCTTTTGCCTTTTTGTAGGGCGACTTTATTAAAAGTTTCGCCTTAGAACCTATTTTATATTCGTCTTTGTCAAAGGATACCGAAAGCAAATCGTCGTCGGTTTGCTTCCAATAAGCGTCGCCTTCCGTCACGTAGAAGTAGAAATTGGTATAGTTTACGCGGCCCTGCTCGTCCTGCGCTTTTAAGGTAAGTATATAGCTGCCCGCTTTTTCCGGCGTAAAGCCCCACTGCGCTTTGCCGTCCGATGCCGTAATAGTAAAAGAGGATATGTCTTCTGTCTTAGCCTCGCTTACCCATTCCAAACGCCCAGCTACGCCCGTCTTGCGCACGCTGACATATTCGCGCCTTTTCAAATTGCCCTGTAAAATTGCGCCAGCGCGAAGTTTTCCCTCCGCGTTTACCGCGACTATATCGGCAGTGAAAGGCTTGCCGGCTTCCGTCATATTATCCCCGCTCTTTACACCTATAAAAATATCCGCGGGCAATACGCTTACACCTTTGCGCGCGAACAACTGCTGATTTTGCGGGCTTAATACTCCCGCCTGCACGTAAAGAAACGCGGAATAATTGAGAGAGGGCATCGTAAAATCAAAGGTTTTGGAGCCTTTCTCATCAAGCTCTATCTTGGAGGACAGCAAATCCTTGTTATTTTCCGTAACCTCTTGATGGAACGTATAACTTTCCCACCCGTTGGGAACATAGGCCGCGGGTATAAGATTAAACGATAAATCCACCGGCGCGCCGCCCAATGCGCCGCCGAACATATACCTCGCCCCGATTGAAAATACAGCCCGTTCGCCGGAATAATACTGCTTGGAAAGGGGCGTCAGGTTGACCTCAAACTCCGCCGGCTTGACGGCTTCCACCCTGAAAGACATTCCTTCCCACCAATCTCCGTTTTCCAAACTCACGTTCCAATAACCGCTGGGCGAAGATGACGGCAATTCGTATTCGTAATATAAGGTGGAATCTTTCTCGTTCAAAGAAACCTGTTTGTTAAGCACTTCCTTGCCCCTGGCGTCGCTTATCCTTAAACGGGCCTGCTTTATACCCGCATAATCAAATACGCCGTCTTTAAGCGAACGCACTATCGCCTTAATATGGACTTTCTCCCCTTGGCGATATATACCCCTATCGGTAAAGATGAAAGCCTTGAGCGGGCTTTGCGGAGGATTCCAATCGTAATTCAAATTGAAACGCCAAGGCTGTATGCCGTCGTTAAACTCGTTGGATACCACCGCCACGTCCTCGCCCCGCTTTACAAATACCCATAATCTGGGCGTGCGCCAAGAATCCTCGTTTACGGGCTTGAGTTCCGTCCAGCCGGGCGCAATCGCTATGCCGCGCTTGTCCGTAACGCCGCTCCACAAAACCTTGTTGGTCAAATCGCGGATTTCGACTTCCGCATTCTTTAACTCTTTGCCTTCTTTTAAATCCGCCGCCCATATCAATATGTTTGAAGGAGAACTCTTGAAGTTTACCCCGATGTCCGTAACGTTATCAAAAGCGCTCTGCCAGCAATCCTCGGAATAATAGTGTTTGTTTAATATCTGCGTAAAAACGAAACCGTATTTCTTACCGTTTAAAGCGGGCTCCAAATTGATAAAAGTGCTGACGGAAAGATTCTTCTCCAAATTCGGCGTGATTATATTGGAAAGGAAATCGCCTTTAAGTTCCCTCTTGCGGCACCAGGGCGCTTCGTCTTTATAAAAATCGATAAAATCTTCATAGGAAACATTCTGTTTTTCCACTTCTATGCCGCCGGCGTTTATCGCTTTTATCGGGTAGCGTACGGGCAGATAGCTTTCCAATACGCCAAAGCCTCCTTTGAAATCTATCTTGGGACAATAGCCTTCATTTGACCAAGTAAAAGTTACGTCCTTGCCCAAAGTATTGCCGAATATGTCGCGCAAATTCTTGCTTAAAGTTACTTTATAGCTTTGACCCGCTTTAAATTCAAGCCCGCAAAGCTCAACCCTGTAAACCTGCGTATTGCCCCCTTTTTCGTTCTGTACCGTTCTGGACCAGCCGCTACTGTCGGGATCGCACGGAGTATAGCTTAAAGGAGGATCAAAAGTTATGTTCTTTGCTATCTCGCCCGCCGTTACGGGATTGGTGAAATCCAACGACGGAGAAAACGGCAGACACTGCGCCTGCGGCTCGCCAGCCAAAGCCAAAGGTCCATAAGTATAGAACTTTATCGTTTTATCGGCTGACATACCCAAAGTGCCCACTTTGGCCAAAAGGCCCTTCTTCAAGACCAAATTGTATTCTTTGCCTTCTTCAAGGTTTACGGCAGGCTCGAAAACGTATACGCTTTCTTTGTTAAAACCGGAATATTGAAATTCTTTATTATAAAGTTCGTCGTCAATTTTGCTTATTTTTAAAGGAACGGATATATTGCCCTGCATAAGTTTGGCGTAAGAATAAATACGCCTTAAATCCAGTTCCATATTGAACACTACCATTATCTTAGGCCTTAGCGAAAGCCATCTCTCGCCGTCGTAAGGGCGGCTCGCGCGCACCGCCGGACGGGCCGTTTCGAACGACCAGCTGTACGCTTTGGCAAGTTTGCTGCCGTCTACCCCGCTTTTAAAACCGGCGGGCAGGGTTACGGTGTATTTCGTCGCGGTGGCAAGCGGTTTTGACGGAGTAAAAGTTAAAGTCTGAGTTCCGACCCAGCGGCAGGATCCTTCTACGGAGGGCCTGATCTTAAGAGGGCAGTTATCGCTCTCCTGCTGATTATCCCCGCTTAAAGAAGCGGCGGGCCTGTCAAACGT
This sequence comes from Candidatus Proelusimicrobium volucris, assembly GCF_959605025.1. Classification (NCBI taxonomy): domain Bacteria; kingdom Pseudomonadati; phylum Elusimicrobiota; class Elusimicrobia; order Elusimicrobiales; family Elusimicrobiaceae; genus Candidatus Proelusimicrobium; species Candidatus Proelusimicrobium volucris. The sequence goes on from NZ_CAUHCY010000008.1 coordinate 37,789, forward strand.
TACCGATATTACCCCATCGGCCAGCTGTTCGTTTAACTGGCCCATCGGTCGTTTCGATATTACGCTAAGCCCCGCGCTGTATGCGTTTGTCGCAAATAAAATAAATCCCAATAACAGAAAAGTAAACGGCCTTTTCATAAAATAACCTCCGCTAAGTTTGCTATACTTATTATATAGGTAATATATCATTTTAGGGAGGATTTATGTTGCTCGGTCCGATAAAAGCGTTGTACAATATGAAATTCTATTTGGAAAGCCTGGGTAAATCCGCTTGGAGAGCATTCTTCTTTGTGGTTTATATATCCGTAATAACAGTTGTTCTGACTTCATTGTTTTCGGTCATCTTTATGGGGCCGACCATATCCCAAACCGTCGATACGATGATTGACTATTTGCCGGAAATGGAAATTACCAACGGTAAAATAAAAGTAAATAACAATCAGCCCCTGACCATAAGCCCCGAAACCCTCGGAGGCTACAACATAGTTTTTGATACCGGCAGGACCGAACCCGTATACCCTACGGAGATGAGAACCTCCGGCACCTTACTCTTAATAAGCGCGGACAAGGTTTACTTCTCTTTGCAGGACCGCTTCCAAGAATCGCAAATACCGGCCGACATTAACGCCAATATCGACCGCGAAACTTTAAACGCCTCCAAAGAGCCCGTCGCCAATATGGCCATGGGCGTAATACTGGCCTTTATGCTTTTGGCGCAGATATTCAGGATCCCGTTCATGCTGCTTTTGGCTTTTGTGGTGGTGCTGGTCTTAGGCAGAACTATGCGCGTGCCGACAAAAAGCGGCGACAACTTCAAAATCGCCTGCTATATCCAAGCGCCAGCCCTGCTTATCTATTTGATAAGCTACTTTACGCCTATTCCAGGCTTTTTGGTCGGCTTCGCCTATTTGGCGGTATTCGTAATATACGGCCAAATCATCTTTAACGCCAAAAGACTGCAGGATCTGCCCGAAGAACCGGAACAATCCTTGCCGCAAAACACCGAAAACAATGAGGAACAATCCTCTTCGGACTAAGGAAAAAATGATTCTGAGAATAATTAGAAAATTCAGTTCGGCGCATCGCCTTCCCAATTATCAAGGCGATTGCGCCAACCTGCACGGCCATACCTGGAAAGCGGTATTTGAAATCGAGGGGCCGATCCGCTCCGACGGTATGGTATACGATTTTAAACTGCTCAAGCCTATGCTTGATTCCGTTTTGCCGGACCATAAATTCCTAAACGATTTCTTCCCCAACCCCACGGCGGAAAATCTTTGCCAAGCCATTTTCGACAAAACCGCAAAAATGCTTGCAGAAAAAGGCCTGACATTAAAGACCTTGGAAATATGGGAAAATGAGGACTGCGCAAGTGTCGTCAGAGTGCCTTAACATTAACGAAATTTTCTACTCCATACAAGGCGAAGGCCCCTATACCGGCTGCGCCGCCGTTTTTGTGCGCCTGGCGGGCTGTACAATGGGCTGCTCTTGGTGCGATACAAAATACGCCGCGCAGACAAATATGCGCCTGGCGCCGCAGTCGATTTTAGACGAAATCAAAAAATACAACTGCCCCAGAATAGTCATCACTGGCGGAGAACCCTGCGAACAGCAAATAACCCCGCTTTTGGATTTACTTCATTCAAACGGATTTGAAATACATATTGAAACGAACGGTTCAATAAATATTGATACTCAAAAAGTAAAATGTCTAACCGTTTCGCCAAAAAGAAATCCGCACCCGGAAATGCTTAAAAAAGCCGATGCGATAAAATGCGTAGTAGACGATAATCCGCAAAGCTCCAGCCAAGCGCTTGATTATCAGAAATATCTTAAAAACGGCGCAACGCTTTTTATTCAGCCCGAAGGAAACAAAAAGGAGAATCTTATAAAATGCCTAGAACTAATAAAACAAAATCCGCAAATAAGGTTAAGCGTGCAGCTTCACAAGCTGATAGACGTAAAATAAGCGAAGAGGAAATAAGCCAAAGCATTAAAAATATGCTCGCCTACATCGGCGACGACCCCGAGCGCGAAGGCCTTAAGGAAACCCCAAAACGCATTATAAAAAGCTGGGGAAAGCTTTTCAGCGGATACAATCAAAAGCCAGAAAGCGTGTTAAAAACTTTTACGGAAGGTTCCTGCGATGAAATGGTAATCCTTAAGAACATAGAGTTTTACAGCACCTGCGAACATCATTTCCTCCCCTTCTTCGGGACTATCAGCATAGGATATCTGCCAAATAAGAGAGTTTTGGGCATTTCCAAATTAGCGCGCCTTGTAGAGATTTACTCCAGAAGGCTGCAAATACAGGAAAAGCTCGTCGCGCAAATTGCCGACAGCCTTATGGAACACCTCCACCCGCTGGGAGTTATGGTCGTATGCAAAGCAAAACACATGTGCATCTGCGCCAGAGGCGTGGAAAAAAATCAGGCCGAAATGATTACCAGCGCACTCAGAGGCGCTTTCAACAAGCCTGAAGTCCGCCAGGAATTTTTGCAGTTCGTACAAAATGTCTGAAACTAAAAAGCCCTTAATTATGGGCATACTTAACGTTACGCCCGATTCCTTCTTTGACGGCGGCAGATATGCGGATTTGCCCGCGGTTCTCGCTCGGGCCGAACAAATCCTGCAAGAAGGCGCCGATATCTTGGACATCGGCGGGGAATCCACCCGCCCCGGCGCCGCCAAAGTACAAAGCGCGGAGGAAACAAAACGCGTACTGCCGGCGATAAGAGAAATCAAAAAACATTACCCAAACGCCGTTATATCCGTCGATACTTACCACTATGAAACGGCCCTCGCCGCCTTGCGGGAAGGCGCCCAAATAATAAACGACATCAGCGGCCTTAAAGATTTGCGCCTGGCCGATTTGGCCGCCCAATATGGCGCAAAACTGGTAATAATGCATATAAAGGGTATGCCCGATACTATGCAAAACTTCTGCGACTACAAAGATATTTTTAAGGAGATTTCTTCTTTCTTTGAACAGAAAATCGCCCTTGCCCAAGAGCATGGCGTAAACAAAGAAAACATAATATTGGATATCGGCTTGGGTTTTGCAAAAACAAGAGAACAAAATTGGCTCCTTTTGGAAAATATCTCCCGTTTCAAGGATTTGGGCTTTCCTTTGCTTATAGGAGCCTCACGCAAATCCTTTACCGACAAATCCCTTGAAATATCCCTTAAATGCGCCCAAATGGCCGCGAGGCAAGGCGCCTCATACCTTAGAGTACACGACGTAAAAGAAACCGTTTCAGCTTTGGAGGAAGTTTATGCCAAATAAAAATTTTTCCATAACCGTAAGCTCGGCTTTCGGGGCTTTTCACTCCCACGACAAAACGCTTAGCGAGCCGCTCCACCGCCACGATTTTAAATATGATATAACCCTCCGCGCACCTCTTAACGAGGAAGGTTATATAGAAGACTTCCGAAAGGTGGAAGATCTGCTCAAAAAAATAAACGTAAAACTTGAAGGCCGCAGCCTAAACGAAATTCTGCCCCTTCCCACAACGGAAAATTTGGCCTATTATATATTTAGGGAAGTAAAGAAAGTTTTCCCTTCGGCTGTAAGAATAACCCTTAGGGAAAAGGAAAATTATTCGGCCTCTTATGAAGAATCATAAAACCGTTTATATAGCTTTCGGGGCAAATAAAGGCGACGCTAAAGGAAATATCCTTAAAGCGTTGCAGGGCCTTTCCGCCTTTTGCCGCGTATGCCAAATATCCCCGCTTTATTTAAGCAAACCCGAAGGTTTTTTGGAGCAGGAAGACTTCATCAACGGCGCGCTTGAAGCCAAAACCGATTTATCGCCGATACAGCTATTAGCCTCTTTAAAGGAAATAGAAACTCGTCTCGGCCGCCAAAAGAGCTTCCGCGACGCGCCGCGCGAAATAGATTTGGATATTATTTTCTACGATAATGAAATCGTAACTTTCCCCCAGCTTTACATTCCTCATCAGTCTTTTAGAAAAAGGGAATTCGTCCTGCTGCCGCTAAAACAAATCGCGCCCGATTTTATAGATCCCGTATCGGGCAAAAGCATAGCCCTGCTTTATGAGGAGCTTATGGCAGAAAAAAAGGAAAGCACGGTAACAAAACTTTCCGACACTTTGGCCTTGGCTATTTCATAATGCGGCAATTACGCACATTTTAAGCCTTAGTGAATATTCTATTTTCTACGCTCAAAAAAAACGCACGGCGGCTGATAATGCCTCGCGCGCCAAACAGTAAAAAACCTTTTAATGTTTTATCGGCAGAATTATCCAAAAAGTTGCCCCCGCGCCGCGCCCCGCGCTGTCGGCACCGATAAGGCCGCCGTGTATCGTTACAATCTCATCGGCTATCGACAAGCCCAAACCCCAGCCTTGCTTCTTAAAATCGTCCTCGATAAAATCCGACTGCTGAAATTTGTCGAATATTTTCGTCCTATCGGTATGAGTAATGCCTAATCCGTCATCGCGTATCAAGGTCTTTACCATATTGTCTTCAATGGAATACTTTATTTCGACATTACCGCCAGCCGCCGTAAATTTTAAGGCATTGTTAAGCAAATTGTTAAATACCTGCCCTAAGCGGAATCTGTCAGCTTCTATCATTATCTTTTCGGGATAATCTATCAGGTGCATATCAATATCCTTGCGGGCGGCCACTCCCCGGTACTGATTGAATATTTCCTCGATAAGATCGTTAAACACAAATTTAGAAAAATTTAATTTTATCCGCCCGTATTCCACCGCAGACACGTCCGCCAAATCGTTCGTCAATCTCTCAATATTGAGGGCGGCTTTGTCTATATTGTCCAGTATACTCCGGTCCTCTTCTTTGATATTCTCCCTTAAAAGCGAGGAGTACCCGTTAAGCAGTGTCAGGGGTTGTTTCAAATCGTGGGCAACAACGGAAACGAACTTCGAACGCATATCGTTTATCCGTTCAAGATCTTCTTTCTGCTGTACCATATCCATTAAATTGCGGGTCAGCGCCTTTATTCTCTTGTTCAAATCGCCGATACTGGCCCGTTCCGCATGGAGGGCCAGCTGCTTTCTTATCAATAGATAAAGCAGGAAACAGGCAAGGAAAAAGAAGAACAATGCCAATATTAATGTAACCGTGGTGTATTTATCCATAACTCTATATTAACAAAATTATTTTATTTTGGAGAATATTATTTGCTTTTCTCTTTCCCCAAGGCCGCCTTCCCTTATTATCTTAGGCGGGCAAACGCTTAAATCCGCTACGCACGAAGAGGCGGCTTTCAGAAATCCGCCCTTTATTATTATATCGGCCTTTCCGGAGAAAATGTCAAGTATGTCCTCCTCCCGCTCCAGTGTGGGCAGGCTGTGCATATTCGCACTGCTGGCGTATAAAGGCGCGCCCATAACCCCAAACAGATCCGCCATAAACCCGCCCGCCGGCACGCGCAATCCCACGGTATTTAGGCCGCTTAAAACTTTCCCTTCCGGGGAAGCTGGCAAGATCGCCGTCAAAGGCTTGGGCCAAATTCCAAGCGCGGCGTCGAGCGCGGGGCCGGGCAAAGCCAAAACCCGAGCCTGCGCCTTGGTGCAAAGTATTTGAGCGGGCTTGTCTGGCGGATTTTCTTTAAGGGCGTTTAAAGCCCCCAAATATTCCCGTTTGGCGCATACCACCACTCCGTAAACCGTATCGGTAGGCAAGACAGCCGTCTTACCAGAAAGCAAAGCCTCTGCCAAAAATGCCGTCTCAGATCTGCCGAAAGTTTTTAAATCGAATATTTTGGTATCAGTCATCATCTTCTTCCGTGAGCTCGCCTCCGCCCGACAGTATCAAAACAAACTCGCCCAGTATTTTCTTGCGGGAGGACAAATCCCCCCACACTTCGCTTACGCTGCCGCTTATGTATTCCTCAAAAGTTTTGCTGAGCTCTCTTGCCGCTACGGCTTGGATATTGGGGCCGATTTCGTTTTTTATTATTTCCAAAAGTTTCACTATTCTGTAAGGGGACTCATATATTATTACCGGTTTTTGCAAAGCCAAGGCCGCTTTGACGGTTTTAACTATCTTGCCCGGCTTTCTGGGCATAAAACCCAAGAAAGTAAAGCCTCCGCCGCCAATGCCTGCCCCGCTTAAAGCGCAAGCCGCCGCGCTTGGGCCCGGCAAAGCCGTTACTTTTACGCCAGCTTTCCGCGCGGCTTTGACGAGCTTCCAACCAGGGTCGGACACGCAAGGCGTGCCCGCGTCGGAAACTAGCGCACAGTTCTTGCCCTCTTTAAGAAGAGCAAGCAAACCCTTTATGGAATTTTCGTCGTTTTCGTTATATCTTAAAGTCCTTACGTTTATCCCGTACGAACTAAGGAGTTTGCCCGTTTGGCGGGTATCCTCGCAAAGAATAAAATCCGCGTTTTTAAGAGTATCTAAAGCGCGCAGGGTTATATCCTGCAAATTGCCTATCGGCGTAGGTACGATGTAGAGCATAATTTATTGTATCAAATAGACGGGCTTATTTTATAAAATATATTAATAAAATAATATTTTTTCTTTTGACGGAGGAAGCAGTTAGGTAAATGTTCAAAATAAAAATTAACACCACTGTAATATTGGCCGTAATAATAGTACTGACGGCCTTATGCACATGGTTCATACCCGCGGGCAGCTACGACAAACAGATTGTCGACGGAAGGCAAATACTTGTAGAAGGCTCTTTTCACTATATAGACAAATCGCCTCAATCTTTATTCGACGTGCTAAAAGCGCCTATGCAGTCTTTTGCGCGCTCTACCACGGCCGAGATTATGGCTTTCCTTTTGATAATAGGCGGCGCGTTTATGATTATAGAGAAAACAGGCGCGATAACCGCCGCGATAAAACGTGCCAGCACAGTTTTTATGCGCCATCCGAGTTTAAGGGCATTGTATATTCCCGTAACGATGACACTGTTCTCTTTGGGCGGGGCAACGTTCGGAATGTCGGAAGAGGTGTTAATTTTTATCCCGATATTCATACCGCTTTCCATATCGCTTAAATACGATTCTTTGGTAGGCATATCGGTTCCGTTTTTAGGCGCTTCGGCGGGCTTTGCCGGCGCTTTTATGAATCCGTTTACTTTGGGCATAGCACAAGGCATAGCGCAGCTGCCTCTATATTCCGGTATCGGGCTTAGGACGATAATCTGGGCCTGCGCGACGATTATCGCAATAGTATTCGTAATGCTCTACGCCAGAAAGATAGAAAAGGACCCGAAAGCCAGCCTGACTTATGACTTCGACCGTGAGAAAATCAAAGAGCTTAATTTGGACAAACAGAGCATGGAACCTTTTACCAAGCGTCACTTTTGGGTGCTTTTCGCTTTTGCCGCCACGATGGTCTGGCTGGTGGTGGGAGTACTTAAGTACGAATGGTACATAGTGGAAATCGGCGCGCTGTTCTTGGGTTTGGCTGCGGTTGCGGCGTTTTTGGGCGGGCTTAAAGTGAGCGAGGCCACCTCCGCTTTTTACGAAGGCGTAAAGAGTATGGCTGAGATAGTTTTCCTGCTGGCTTTGGCCACAGCCATCATCATAATAGCGGAAAACGGCCATATCTTGGATACGATACTGCATTTTATGGCGGGCATAATATCGCATTTAAATTCGACGATAGCCTCTTGGGCGGCATTCATAATGCAGGCGGCAATAAACTTCTTTATACCTTCGGGCTCGAGCAAAGCCGTATTGACCATGCCGATTTTGGCGCCGCTTTCGGACCTTATCGGCATATCCCGCCAGACTATGATATTGGCCTATCAGTTCGGCGACGGCTGGACGAATGTATGTATCCCCACCAGCGCGGTGGTAATAGGCGTAATCGGCATGGCGAAGTTATCCTTCCAGAAATGGTTCAGGTTCGTCATACCTTTGGTGGGAGTATGGTTTGCGATGTCCTTCATATTTTTGGCGATAGCAAATTACATAAATTGGCAGTAATATATGCGGTGGCTTAAAAGCCCCCGCGGTTTTATATGTTCAAACCCCAAATAAATATCCTGGAAATTATAACAGCGGCGGACATAGCGGTATTCGTACTAGTCCTGCTTTTGACGGTGGCCGCGGTGCTTTACGGGCAAAGCCTTCGCAAAAAAAGCGGCAGTATTATGCTCGACTATATGCTTATGGGCAGGCGCCTTACTTTGCCGCTTTTCGTGGCGACTTTGGTCGCAAGCTGGTATGGCGGGATATTCGGCGTGAACGAAATAACTTTCAATTACGGGATATACAATTTTGTCACACAGGGTTTGTTTTGGTACGCCGCTTACATAATATTCGCTTTGTTTTTGGTAAAGAAGGTAAAGCAATATCAAAGCGTAACGATACCCGATTTGGTGGGTAAGATGTTCGGGCCGAAATCGGCCAAGACGGCGGCGGTATTTACGTTTTTTAATATATTGCCGATAAGCTACGTGCTCAGCTTAGGGATATTTTTGAATTTAATTTTCTCCGTACCCGTAATATGGGGCATGGTAATAGGGACTGTTTTCGTTTCGCTCTACTGCGCTTGGGGCGGATTTAGGGCGGTGGTGTTTTCCGACGCGGTGCAGTTTACGGCAATGTGCTTGGCGGTATTGATAGTATTGATATACTCTTTATGTACATTCGGCGGTTTGGATTTTTTGACGGCTAATCTCCCGCCGAGCCATTTCTCCCTTACCGGCGGCAACGGATGGCTAAACACTCTTATTTGGGGCGCGATAGCTTTGGCCACTTTGGTGGATCCCTCATTTTATCAGCGGTGTTTTGCGGCCAAGGACGTCAAAACCGCACGCAGCGGCATATTGATATGCACTCTAATTTGGTTTTGTTTCGATATTTGCACCACGTCCGGCGCGCTGTACGCGCGGGCTTTACTGCCAGATGCCCAGGCCTCACACGCGTATTTCCTCTACGCCGTACAGCTTTTGCCCTCGGGCCTGAGGGGTTTTTTTATCGCGGGGATACTGGCGGTGATACTCTCTACTTTGGATTCCTTTTTGTTCATAGCGTCAAATACGGTGGTTTACGATTTATTCAAAAACAAGTTCAAGAATAAACTTATAGCTAATCAGGTTTCATTTTTTCTCATAGCGGCTTTGGCGATAGCGCTTGCGGTATTTTTTGAGGGGAACTTCAGAAAGATCTGGTTTACCATGGGTTCTTATATGTCGGCCTGTCTGCTGATACCTATGCTGGCGGGCTACATTTGGCCCGGCACTATAAAGGATAAAGTGTTTACTTTTTCCGCTTTATTTTCCGCGCTCGCGATAACCGTATGGGACCTTTTGCCGAAAAGCGGTTTTGCGGCGCAAGTGGACGGATTTTATATCGGAATTATCTTAAATTTAGTTATAATAGGTTTTAATATAGTTAAGGTAAAATATGCGCGAGATTGATTCCATTTTAATAATAGCGGGCGCAAAATCCGCAGGGAAGATATTTTTAAGACGGGAAGCTAAATCCCACGATTTTGTTTTGGCTTTGGACGGCGGGGCGGATACCGCCTTAAAAGCGGGCATATTGCCCGATATGGCGCTTGGCGATTTGGATTCGATATCGCAAGAAGCAAAAAAAGAACTCGGCCCCCGGAGATTATTTAAAATATCCCGCCAAGACAATACCGACCTGGAAAAAGGCCTCTCTTTCTGCAAAGTCGTCAAACCCAAGCGCATTACGGTAACTTGTATGACGGGCGGACGATTGGATTTTACTTTAAGCAATTTTTCTTCTCTATTCGGCGCGGTTGAAAATTTTAATATAGAAGTCAAATCCCCTAAATGGCGGATATATCCCATAGAATCTTCCCGCCGCTTTAACGCTCAAAAAGGCGCCGTAGTCAGCCTTATCCCCTTTAGCGACATAGAAGCCTTAACTCTTAAAGGCCTTAAATACGGGCTGAAAAACGCTCAATTAAAAGTGGGGCAAAGCGCGGTAAGCAATATAGCCAAAAACAAAGATTTTTCCGTAGAATTTAAAAAAGGCAAATTGCTGGTAATGATTTATAATTTGTAACTATTATCTATCCATAAAAAAGCCCGCCGAAATAGGCGGGCTTTCCCGATAAAATCATAAGTCTAACAAAGTTTATCCTCTGGAAACATTAAGATTATGTTTCAGTTTGAACTTCTCATAATCGTTAAGATTAAGATTCTGTATT
>NZ_CAUHCY010000009.1:0-42602 GCF_959605025.1 Candidatus Proelusimicrobium volucris
GGCAATGCGGTGAAATCGCAGAAGGTAATCAAAATCCTTATACCATAATATCGGGACGACAGATTTATGAAAAACAATAAATATATTAAGCTTTTAACGATAGTAACAATATTTTCCCTGCTTGGCGTCTGGGTGGAAGCTGCGGGCCCTTATAAAAGAGCAGGTACCAGTGCTAGTGCATTTTTGAAACTCGGCACCGGCGCGCCTGAGGCCCAGGCTTTGGGTAATGCGTATACGGCTCTTTCCAGCGGAGCGCAGGCCTTGTTTTGGAACCCTGCGGGTATAGCGACCAGCACTTCTAGAGAAATACAGGTCTCTCACATGCAGTGGTTTGAAGGCGTAGGCGACAGTGCCGTAGGGTATATACAGCCGATAGGCAAAACCATTTTGGGTGTCAGTTTAAGGTATATGCGCTTATCCGGCGATGACCTCAATGCCAGAGATCCGGAGGGTATCCCGTATAATATTACGGGTGATGCTATAAGGGACTTTGTCGCTACGGTATCTTTGGGAAGGACATTCTTTGGCGTATTGGACATAGGCGGTACGGCCAAATATATCAATGAAGACAACGTCGGCGTAAAACATATCAACCCGGCATTTGACATCGGCGGTAAGCTGAGAATATCCAACAACAGATTCGTGATAGGTGTTATGGGGCAGAACCTTGGCGATCCCGATGAAGTGCCTTCGGCGATTAGAGGCGGTGCGGCGATAAACACAAAATATTTTACCGTTTCGGGCGAAATAGTTGATTATGTAGATGATAAATTAAGATATGGCGTAGGTCTTGCAATACATATCCCCGAAGATTTGGTGCAGGTCGCTTCTTTTGATATAAGGGTAGGTTACTATAACCGCGAGAATACGGGCTGGGCGGAAGACGGCGACATAGCCGAGAAGATCGGCTTGGAGACGACTTCAAAGGTAACTTTGGGTTTCGGTTTTTACAGCAGCGAAGTGTTCGGATACGGTTTAGGGCTTGATTATACTATGATGCCTTCGGGCGCATTGGGCACGGCCCATCAATTGGCGGTTAGATTACAGTTCTAGAACTGTAAATCCGCGGGACGGCTGGTATGAAAAGAAACAAGAAAGGTCAGGCTGCGGTTGAATATATATTGACTACGGCGGCGTTATTTGTGGCATTTGTTCTTTTTTATAAATATTACAGCTGGGTAGTACCGCAACAATTTGAGCAGGGGGCGAAGATAATACTCTCTGTTTATGAGCTTGAAAATTAGTTTAAGGAAAAGATGTTTTTATATTTTCGGAGGAGTTGTTTATGATGAGAATGATTGCTAAAATGCATTTGGCTTATGCCAATGCGATTGAGACGGTCAAAAATAAAAAAGGCCAGAATACCATCGAATATTTGTTCATGCTTGGTATTATCGTAGTAGTGGTAGGTATAGTCGGCGGTTTGATTAAAACCTTTATGCCTGAGCTTTTCGACAGCGTAAAAGCAAAGATTATGGGAGAAGCGGGCAACCTGTAATTTGACGATGATAAAGAAACGTGATGGCCAAACTGTAATAGAGTTGATATTGATTCTGCCGGTATTCTTAATGATAATATTTGTCGTTTTGGAACTGGGGAATATGGCCTATCGCATGATTTTGGCGCATCACGTTTCTTATGAGCTTGCGAGGGTAGGATCTTTGGTGGGCGTTAAGAAGCACAGCGGAAATACCGACAGCCAAAGAATAAACAGTAAGATGAAAGAAGCTCTTAACAAGATGTTTGGTCAACGCGGGGCGCAGAGCATGCAATTTTCCGCGGTTTTGCAGAAGACGAGCAATGACCCTCAAGTAAAGAATCACGCCAATGAAGATTTGGTGGTAACTTTTGTGTACAAAGTGCAGTTATTGTTTCCTCTTACGAGCTATATTTTTGCCGATGAGCCCAAAAGATTGGGAATAAAGAGGATAAAAGCGACGGTAAGGATGCCGGTGGAACGGCCGTTGCTGAATTAGGCGCAAGAGCCGTATTTAAGCGGCTATTTAAGGGATAAGAAGTCAGAACGGATTTTTATTATATAGGCAGTTTTTAAAGGAGCTTTACATGAACAAAAAGAATATTATGCTTCCGGTAGTTATAGCTATAGCGGCGGCTTTAATATATTATTTTGTGCTTTATATGGCGCAGGGTAAGATAAGAGAAACTTCCAAAATGGAAAAGGTGGCTGTTGCCGCGGTTGATTTGCCCGAGGGGAAAATGATAGTAAGGGGCAATATAAAAGAAGTAGACATTCCCACTGCCTATATACAGAAAGACGCTTATGTAATATCTAGAGGGGCAAATTTGAGCGATATAGAGAATTTGGTTACCAAAGTAGCCATAGCGCGCGGCAATCAGATAACGAAGCCGTCGGTAACGAGTTTGAGCCCCGAATCGGGGATAAGTTTAAAGGTAATGCCGTCTTACAGGGCTTTTATATTGCCGGTTGATACCAATGTTTCCAGTTTAATAAAGCCGGAAGACAAAGTTGACGTATTGCTCACTTTCGACGCCATGATAAAGAATGGCGGCGGCAAGGAAAAGATGACGGCTACGATTTTGCAGGATATACCGGTTCTCGGCGTAGGCGGGAACTTGGGGCAGGGTATGGATTCCGCTTCCAGGGCGGCGAATGCCGAACGGGAAGCGAACAATGCGGCGTTTTCCGACAGGTCGGTATTAAGCTTGTCGGTATCGCCGGTGGAAGCGCAGTATTTGGCCTTGGCGCAGGAAGAAGGCGTGATTACGGTTATCGTAAGGTCTAACGGCGACAGAAAGGTATTGCCGATAGAGATATCCAGCTTCTCCAAACTGTTTAGTTAAAGGAATTTAAAATTATTTAAGGGATTATATAAATATGAAAAATCAGAAATATGTTTTAAAAGCTTTAACAATGATCTTAGCCTTCATGGCGCTGGGCATAAGCGCGGAAGCTAAGAAGACGGAGTTGGTAGCCGTCAGCGCCGACATCGTTGAGATCAGCGGTTCTTTGACGACCTCTAAGGGTTTTGCATGGAACCAATTGCTGGATTTCAGCGAGAAGGAAATTCCCGGGATATTCTCGATAGGCGAGTTTGAGAGGAAGTCTTTGCTTACGACTCGTTTAAAACTTATGGAAAACGAAGGCAAGGCGCAGATACTTTCCAATCCGAAAGTGATAGCCCGTTCCAATACCAGTGCGAACTTCTCCGCAGGCGGGCAGATCCCTTATCCCGTGGTGAGCGACAGGAACGTCGGAACGGAAATGAAGGAATACGGCGTTAAATTGGACGTAATGCCTACGATTATACCGGAAAGGAACAATATCATAATAGTACAGCTGGAGATTGAGCTTTCCAACCCGGACTATTCCAGGAGCTTGACGATAAACGGTTCTACGGTACCGTCAATGACGAAGAGGTTTTTAAGATCCGAGGTTGAGCTTAGCAGCGGGGAGACTTTGGTTATCGGCGGCTTAAAGAGCAGCACCAGAAGCGTTGCGGAAGACAGAGTGCCAATACTGGGCAAAATACCTTTAATAGGGTTGCTTTTCAGGAACAAAGACATAACCGAAGAACAAAGATCTTTATTCTTATTCATAACGGTAGAGATCGTGGAGTAATAATATGGAAGAAACGCAGGGGATATCCGGCTCACCAAGAGTAATAGCGTTTACCGGCCCGAAAGAGGGTGTAGGTAAGACGACGCTTGTATTAAACCTAGCCATAGCTTGGGCGGAAATGCAGAAGAGGCCGGTACTGATTGTACCTTTGGACCCTTTGGCTAGGCAGGAACACGGCTTTTATTTGGGGATAAGGAAACCGGTTACGGTAGCGGATCTCGTGCGTGCGTTGGGATCGGGCGCCATAGCGATAGCGGGCGGCCTTTTAAGAGGCAAGGTCTCTATGACTCAAGTGGGGGTAGGTGTTCTGCCTTTGGGTTCCACCAGGCAGGAAGTATCCTTAATATCGCCTAAGATATTGCTGCCGATGCTTTCAAGGCTGCAGCAGACTTTTGACATATTTCTTGATGTTGATTCCAGTTTCCCTATGGAATCGTTCGCTTTTGATATAGCCGATAAGATTTTTTGGGTTACGAATTGTACCCGTTCTCATTTGAATACGGCGGTATCGATGTTTACGGATTTTAAGGAGATGCATTTCCCTATTGACCGTATCGACATAATTTGCAATCAATACAATTTGCCCGGAGCGATAGATCACGAAGAAGTAAACCAATTTTTTATAAAACTCGGGCGTGAGCCGATAGTATATCTTACCTGGGAGGAAAGCGTTTTTGAATCCTCCAACAAGAGGGAGATAGAGATTTTGGTCAACCGCAGTTCTCTTTGGGTTCAGGAAGGTTTAAAGCCTATTTTGAAGGTGATAGAAGATACTCCTACGATAGAGAAGAACTGGTCTACGGTAGTGCCCGACAGTGAATTTGTTTCTGCGGCAAAGAACATATGGGAAGCTGCGACGGTGTTGACCGGCAATGCGAAAGGGCCCAACCATTTTGACGCAGGCGATACGGAACTGTCCTATTGGGACTCTTTGAAGCAACAAGTACATAAGGACGTGATTAAGACATTGGAAGTAGAGCGTATAGTAATAAGCGAGGAAGGCTCTCAGAACGAGCAAACCAGGAAGCGTGTTTCCGTAATTATAGACGAAGTTTTGCGAAAGAAAGCGAACGTACAGCTTTCCCGCGACCAAAAGATAAGGTTTATCAACGAATTATTGGACGAAATTTTGGGATTGGGGCCTTTAGAGGCTTTGATGAGGGATCCGTCCGTCACGGAAATCATGGTAAACGCTTACGACAAGATTTTTATCGAGCAGAAAGGCAAGCTGACGCTTACGCGTTATAAATTCCGCAACAATGACCAAGTGGTGCAAGTAATAAAGAGGATAGTGGCGCCGCTGGGCAGGCGTATAGACGAATCGGTACCGTTGGTGGACGCGAGATTGAAAGACGGTTCCCGTGTAAACGCGATTATAGCGCCTTTGGCGGTTTCTGGTCCTTCATTGACGATAAGGCGCTTCTCCCAGAAGCCGTTTGGGCCGGAAGATTATTATCGTTTCGGTACGATTGACAGGGATACGATGTACTTTTTGGAGAGCTGTGTTAAACTCAGAAAGAACATTATTATATGCGGCGGTACCGGTACCGGTAAAACCACGTTTTTAAACGCATTATCAAGTTACATTCCTGAGAATGAACGTATCGTAACGGTGGAAGATACCGCGGAGTTGAGACTCCAGCAGGAACACTGGGTTTCCTTGGAAAGCAGGCCTGCGAACATCGAGGGCAAAGGCGAGATAACGATTAAGGACCTTGTAAAGAACTGTCTTCGTATGAGGCCGGACCGCATAGTAGTCGGTGAGTGCCGCGGCTCGGAAGCTTTGGACATGTTGCAAGCGATGAACACCGGTCACGAGGGTTCTTTGGCCACTATTCACGCAAACACGCCGCGCGACGGACTTACGCGTCTTGAGGCTATGTGCATGATGGCAAGCGCGGACTTGCCGATATGGGCTATCAGGGAGATGATTTCCTCTGCCGTAAACTTGATAGTACAGCTTTCCAGGTTCTCCGACGGAAGCAGAAAGGTTACATACGTAACTGAGATATGCGGGCAGAAAGACGGAGTGATACAGAGCAAGGATTTATTCCGCTATGTGCAGACGGGCGTCAATAAAGAGGGCAAGGTTGAAGGCACCTTTGCGCCTACGGGCGATTTGCCTACATTCTTCCCTGAGTTTAAGGCAAAGGGTATAGATGTCCCCAAAGAAACGTTTGATAGGAAAGAGCCGACGGCAAAAACGGAAGAGGCCGCGGCATAGAAAGGACAGACGATGAAATTTCTAAAAAGGTTTTTAATAACGGTTTTGATAAGCGGAGCTTCGGGCATAGCTTTGAATGCGCAGGGTATATTTACCACGAACCAAAGCGATAGGATAGCGTGCGCGAAGGAGCGTTTATACGCTATTTACAACTTTTTGGACGCTTCCAAGCCAACCGATCAAAAAACTTTTGAGCCTGTGGCCTGCGGCAGTGGGGCTAAAGCCGTTCCAATGCCGAAATATTTGGACAAGCTGCTGCCTGAAATGGATATGAGGAGATTATGGCAAGTATCGGCAGGCGAAGGCGGCGGTATGGAGTATTACAGCGAAGCCGAGATGTGGCGCCAGCCTATCGGGCTTATCTTTAACTTTTTGGAGCTGATGGAGCAAATAAACAGCGGCGGGGCCTATACTACGGCCGATACGATAGAGCGTATAACTAAATTTAAGACGCAGATGATAGTGTATATCGACAGATTGAAGAGCCGCCCTTCAAATTATGAACTGCGCGACAGTATGGAAGGACGTGGCCGCTCCATGATAGCTACATTGGATTTGATAGATGCGGAGATGGGCAGCGTATTGGAATCTTTTAAAGTATCGCCTTGGCTGTGGCGCAATAGATTTAGAAAGGCCGTAATGGGCGTAGTGACATTATCAAACAGTCTTTATGGCGATATGGTAACGACCAAGCCATTGGTAATGCCTGACCCGAAGAGTAAGCATACCACCAATGATATAGCGATAACGATATTTATGCTGTTGGGTACGATATCCGTATTTATAAGCGGGTATATGTTAGTTTCCGATAGGAACGATCAAATATCCAAGGCTATCGGGCAGTATATGCAGAAGAGCTCTGTATGGGCAGATGATTACAGCAGGCAGTTCTTGGACATAAACGTAAAATATATAGTATTGGGGACTTTATTTTTCTTCTGCGTATTGGGTGCGCTGTTCGGTATGGGCGCAGGCGGATTTACGGGCGTATTGATGTTTGCGGTGTTCTTTGCGATGGGTTTGACCTTCGGGTTAAAGATGCCGGGGATAATATTGGGAGTACTTAAGAAACGCCGCGGCGAGAAAGTGAACGCCCAGCTGATGGACGCTTTAATATTGTTGTCAAACTCTTTAAAATCCGGTATGGATATAGTCCAGGGTTTTGATATGGTTTCAAGGGATTTAAAGCCGCCGATATCGGACGAATTTTCTTTGGTAATAAAGAACTATAAATTAGGTGCTCCGTTTGAGAAGGCTTTGGAAGGTATGGAAGACAGGATAGAGTCGAGATTGCTTTCGTATATGGTGAAGGCCATAGTACTGCAGAGGCAAGTCGGCGGTAACTTAACGAAGATTTTTGAAAGGATAGTGGAGAACATAAGGGAAGAGAGTAAACTGGAAGAGAAGTTGCAGGCGATGACGGCTCAGCAAAGGATACAGGCGATAGTGGTCGGTGTCATGCCGTGGGTGATGGTAGGCGTAATGTTTATGTTCCAGCCTGACACGATGATAAACTTTTATACTTCCACGATAGGTATAGTAGTATTGTTTATGTGCATAGTGTGGATAGGCATCGGTATAAAGTTGGTAAACAAATTAGGGGAAATAAAGGTATAAGATATGAACTTGGGCGCATATACTGTAATAATGTTGGTGGTTGCGGTGTTCGGATCGGTAGCGGTAATGGTGGCCGTATTGAGGATACTTTCCCCCTCGGACGAGAGAACCGACATAGCGGACTTGGAGGCGAAACAAATAAAATCCACATCCAGCTTTGCGAAGCTGCGCCCTCAGGAACGTTTTTTAGATCGCATTGCTCTTTTTGTATTGGAAACATTTAAGCTGCAAAAGCCGTTGGAAGAGATGTATATGCTGATGGGCAGCCCGGCCAAGCCCCAGCCCGTGGACATACTGTATTATAAGATATATTGCGCGATAGGCTTGCCGATACTCTTGATGTTGGTGTTTAAAACGCCGATACTTATAATAACGCTGCCTTTGGGCTTTTATTTGCCGGATTTGAAATACAAGGGCGAGATACAGAAGCGTCAGCAGGAGATGCTGGGCAATTTTGCGACGACGGTCGATTTGACTGCACTGATAATAGAGTCCGGATTGGACTATATGACTGCATTTGAAAGGATAATAAAGATAGCCAAGCAAAAGACCTTGCTTGAAGTTGAAATAGAGAAGACTTTAAACGAAACGAAGTTAGGGTATTCCAGGCGCGAGGCTTTGGAGCGTTTGGCGGCCAGAACGGGCGTACAGGACATAAGGTCATTTGTAGGGTTGATAGTACAATCTGACGAATTGGGAACGAGCTTGGTTGATTTGCTTAGGAATTTTTCTACGGACTTGAGGTTTAGAAGATTGAATAAGGCCGAGAAATTGGCGGCGCAAGCGTCTACGAAGATGTTGATACCGTTGTTTATATTTATATTTCCGGTAGTCTTCATTTTGATAATTGCGCCGATGGTTGCAGATTTTATGAGGGGCGGCATGCCCTTTTAAGAGGAACCGTTTATGAAAAGAATATCATTTATATTACCGATATTGGCGATTATGACGCTTAGTCTAAACGCGGCTGACAGGCCGTTAAGGGAACGCGGGAAAGAGGCCGGTATGCTGTTGGACCTGCAGAAGATATCTTTGGGTACGATTTCCAACGTGGAGCAGAAGAAGCAGTATCTCTCCACGGTACAGCTTGAGAAGCAGCGGATACAGAATTATACGCTAAGAATGGTATACGAAAACGCGTACGCTTTATACAAGCGCGGAGACTATCAAAGAGCGCACGAACTTGCCAATGTTATCTTGAGTATAGATCCGAGTCTAACCAAAGCTCAGACCTTATCAAAAGAGGCCGGGCGCATGGCGACGTACGGGACCTTGTCGGAAGACGAGATAGTAAATATGAAGTATGAAGAAGGCATAAACCTGTACAAGCACGGCAGACTGGTGGAAGCGCAGAGCAAATTTGAAGAGATATTGGTATTAAGGCCGGGCGAATCTAAGGCTAAGGATTGGGTGAGAAGGATAGAAAACGAAATCGCCGAAGAACATACCCGCCGCGGCTATTACGCTTATAAGAACGGTGATTATAATGAGGCTTTAAATCAGTGGTACAGCGTACTTATCATAAAAAAAGAGGACGCAGGCCTTACCGCGAAGATAGCGGAAGTCGAAGCGGAGATGAAGCGCGAGGAAAACGAGAAGACTTTAAATAAGGCTTTCAGCTTGTATTCGCAAGGAAAGCTGATACCTGCATATAGGGAATTTGAAAAATCTTTGGAGATACAACCCGGCGAACAGCAAACTCAGAAGTTTACTATGCAGCTCAAGGAAGAAATCGCCAAAGGTTACTTTGAAGCGGGCAATAAGGCATACCGCAATAAGAGATATAATACGGCGGTGGCCAATTGGAAGGAAGCGAAGAACTGGGGTTATGACCAAAACGATGTGGCGATGAATATCAAGACGGCGGAAGCGGCTAAGTTAAGAGCCGCGGCGCAAGCCAATAAAGTGGAAACTAAACCTCAGCCCGAGCCGCTAACTCCGCCGGTGGTGGAGCCGCAGGAGGTTCCCATACCGATGCCGGAACCTATACCTACGACCAATTTAGGCGGGGAGGATACCTCACAACCCATAGCGCAGCCTCAGGCTCCGCAAGAAATCGCCGCGAGCGATTTCCCTACGGCGACTTTAACTAAGCAGCCCGGCATGATATCCGAGGACGCAAGGCAGGCCTCTAATGAGAGATATCTTATCGGTCTTAAATATTACTCCGACGGCGATTATGAAAGAGCCAAATCGGAATTTCAGGCGGCGTTGCAGCTTAATCCGGAGAATTCGGATGCGGCTCTTGGTTTAAAGAATATAGAGGCGAAGCTGAGCAGCGGCAGGTAGGTATATGATAAAAAAAATAAGCATACGATGGTTTTTGTGGTTTTCGCTTGTGGCGGGATATGCGCTTATTTTGGGTGCGCTTTTATATTTCAATTTATTTAAGAGGGTATTTGATACCAATTTGCAAAATCATATAATTAATATCGTAAGGACGAACGCCAATGTTTTGATAGAAGGCTTGGTGGGGCGTGATTTGATTACGATACCGGAAGTGGACTTGATATCCTCATGGCCGCGCCACGACAACAGAATATCGAATATAGTCTATTTCAACGGGAACGGCACTATAAGGTGGCATAAGGATTCCGATAAGATAAGGATGTCTTTGTCGGAATATCACCGCGGCGGCAACTTGGATACCGATGCCGTATTGGAAGCCTTAAAAATGGGTGTGCCGCGGGTAATACTCAAAGACGACGGCTATTCCTACGAGATAGCGATACCGCTTAAAGCCAAGGACGGCAAAGTCGCGGGCGTAATAAGTTTTGACGTCTCCAGGGAGCAGGTGAAGTCGGAAATAAACAGGGCTTTGGTAAATTATTTGGCGGGATCAATATTGATTTTTATATTGATGGGCATTGTCCTTTATATATTCGTAATAAAGAACGTTACCAAACCGATACTTGCGCTTACCGACAGCATAGAGAATATTTCGACTAAGAGTTTTCAGCTGGACTTTATGGAGCGTAATGACGAAGTTGGCGAATTGGCAAGAGCGGTGCAAGGCTTTTTGAGCAAGGTAAAGAAAGAGCTTGAGGAACGCGAGATTTTGGATAAGAGCCGCCATCATTATGAGCAGGAGTGGTGGTCTTCTGTGTTGGCGATAACGATACCCAAAGGCAGCAGGGCTTTGGTTGTTGACGAGAATAACAATGTAATGCATGCGAACTTTGAGCTTGCGATAAAGAAAGACGGGCCGATACACTTGCTGGATATTTTTGGCGGGACTCAGCAGGATATAGTGCATATAGTGGGGCAGGCGATGGATAATCCCGGCAAGATATTCCGCGCGAAGACGCAAAGCGGCGGGCGCGCATTTGGAATAAAGACTTTGCAACTTTCTTCTAAGGGCGGGATAGTCAGGACCATAATCGTATTGGAACCGCTGTCCGCGGTAAAGAAGTAGAGGAATTTAAGGAGAATATATGAAGCTTGAAATAAAGAATATAAACTTGGGTACGGTAGTGTTCTCAGTCTATCCGCTTGTACTTTTTGTACTGAGCTTTTTAAACGCCATATTCGCTATTGGCGATTTAAGCGACTATACAATGATGCAAAAGATAATGCAGGTTGTATTATGGACTTTGGCGCAAACCTTGACGTTGGTGGTTATATCATTGGCGTTGGCGTTTGTGTACAACCTTCTTTGCGCGTTCGGCATAAGGGGTATAAGATTTGATATAGAAGAAGCCGGAGTGCCTTCCGAAGGAACGGAAGATAGTTCGGCCCAGTAATTATCAGGAGGAGTAAATTAAATGAAAATCAGCAGAATATTGACTTTCGTTTTGTCTTTAGGATTGCTTAGCGTCGGCGTCGCCAATGCGGCTCCGGCAAAAAAGGCTGCCAAAAGCAAGCCCGTAACTATAACGGTGATAGAAATGACGGGTGATGCCAACGGCGGTGAAGACGAAGCGTTAAACGAGGGGCTTAAACAATTTATCGGCGGGGAAGTCGAGATTGTAAAAGTGGATAGAGAGCAAGCTCTTAAAGACGCCAAATATAAAGGATTGAACTTGGATTATATGCCTTTGTACTTGGTAGAGAAGACAAAATTAACGGAAGAAAAATTTGCCGAACCAATAAAATACGGCCAGTTGCCTACGACCGATGATTTTATTGTTTTTGAAAAACAAACCAGAAACGGGGTATATGCCAACAAAGAAGCCGTACCCAATCAGCTTGAGATTTTTGTAATGTCTCAGTGCCCGTACGGCGTTTTGGCCGAGAACAGAATAATAGATGCGATGAAACTTGAAAGACTTCCCAAAGACGTGAACGTTAATATCAGGTATATCGTCAGCGAAGGCAGAAACGGCGAGCAGTTCAGCAGCTTGCACGGTTCGGCCGAGTGGGAAGAAAACGTAAGACAGTTGATCATCAAGAAGAGATACCCTAAAAAATTCTGGAAATATCTTGAAATAAGAAACAAAAATTATCAATCCAGCTTATGGGATCAGGCCGCAGAACAGGCCGGTATCAACCCGAAAGTATTCAGAAAATACTGGGACGAAGGCGTCGAGATGCTTAAAGAAGAAATTAAGCACAGCAATGAGTATAACGTAAACGCTTCTCCGACCGTAATCTGGGAAGGCAGAGTGGTAACCGATATGAACAGCTTGGCTTCAATCCCTGGTTTTGAGGGATTGGCTCAGACTTATGGTGCCGCACCTCAAGGAGCCCCTGCCGGACAGTGCTAAAGCAGTGAAAATTTAAAACGGATTGGGGCATAAGAATATTATGCCCCAATTTTTATAGTAGAGAATAAATACGATAGAAAAGTAATAGATATGAAGAGCGGACACCTTAGAAATACCGTTTTAGTTGTTGTTATAATAGCGGCTGTATTGCCTGCGCTGCTGATAATATTTTATATGGCGCAGGTGGGCGGTATAATGCTCAAAAACGAGCAAAGGGAGCGTTTTGAGATGTTTAACAATCGCTTTTCAAACGAGGTGTCCTCCTACATTTCCCAGAACGAGAAACTGATAGAAACTTTCCTGGAGATACGTGCCGCGGGCTATGTCGACGATGAAAACTATGCCAAATTGGTGGAAGTATTCTTGGCGAAGAATAAATCTGTTATAGGAATATCCTTCCTGGATAATAACGGGCGGGAAAATTCCTACTACGGAATGCGTCCGAAAATAAGCTATAACGACATACTGCCCGAAATATTGACAAAGACCATAGACGGCAAGAAGATTTATATAGGATCCCTAAACAAAAACCCCGCGCGCGGGATAATATCTTTGACGATGTCTTTCCCGGATAGTTATAGAGGCTTAAACAGGGCGGTGGTGGTGCAGTTCAACCTTGAGGTTTTGGCCCAGATGATAGAGCCTTCTATATCCAAAGAGGATTTAACTTTAATATTTACCAGCAACGGATTTTTGATATATTCAAGTACCGGCGGGCTAAGTACGGAACTGGACGACGCTTATGATTTACAGATAAGCCAGCTTGTTAATTTGGCCAAAAACGATAATTACGGTTTTGTTGACATTAGGGATTACAGCGGGGTACTGAGCAAGCTTCCCACCAGTGACTGGATGGTCTTTACGGGAAAGCTGAACAGCGAGCTTAATTTGCCTATAATGGTGTATTTGGAGAGCTATCCTTTATTGCTTGCTGGCGTAATAGCAGTGGCATTTTTAGTATTGTTGATTTTAAGTTTATATTTGACAGGGATAATATTGCGTCCGATTAAAGATATGACGAAAGCCGTTAGGATAGTTGAACAAGGCGATACGGATTTGCCGGTATTGCCTGCGCCGGATAATGAGATTGGCATATTATCAAAATCGTTTGCTAGGATGTTGGATACCATAAAAATACAGTTCGACGAGATGCGCCAGGAAAGGAAAGATTTGGAAGAATTAAATCAATCTTTGGAGCTGCGGGTGGGCAGCAGGACGAAGGAATTAAGGACGGCACTTAACGAACTGATAAAGAAAGAACGTTTGGCGGCGATAGGGCAAATGGCGTCGATAGTAAGCCACGAAATAAAAAATCCCTTGGCGGTGATAAAGAACGCGGTGTATTTGATAAAAGCGCGTTTGGGCGATAATGCGGAACCTAAAATATTAAAAAACATTTCCGTAATAGATCAAGAGATACAGCAGGCCAACGGGATAATCGAGGAGATTTTGGGCTATGCCAGAAGCCGCGAACAGATACTTACGGTAATAGATTTGACTTTGTATATAAAAGAGATAATGGCATCATATCCCATGCCGGGCAACATAAAAGTGGTGACGGAATACAGCCCCCTGCCGCTTCCCGTGAGGATAGATACGGAAGAAATAAAACAGGCGGTACGCAACATTATCGGCAACGCCGTAGAGGTTATGCCCGACGGCGGGCAACTGATAATAAAAACCTTCTTGGGGGAGAACTACACTTGTGTTTTAAGCATAAGGGACAGCGGACCGGGCATACCCAAAGAAATAAGGGAAAATATTTTTGCGCCGTTTTTCACCACTAAAGCGCGCGGTACGGGGCTTGGCCTGGCGGTTGTTAAGAAAGTGGCCGGGCGCAACAATGTGCAGATAGAGCTTGTAAGCGAAGAAGGGAAGGGAACCAAGATAAGCATGATATTCAAGACTCATAGGGATGAAGGAAAGTAACGATATGGAAGAGAAACAGGAAAAGATATTAGTAGTAGATGACGATGATAATTTGCGCGGCACGCTTAGCGAACTGTTGGAGATAGAGGGCTATGACGTTTACCAGGCCGGCAGCGCGAAGGAATGTATGAGTCTGGTCAGGAATGATTTTTTTAATGTGATACTGATGGATTACAATTTGGTGGACGGCACCGGTTTGGACGTAGTAAAGCAGATAAGGCAATTTAATACACAATCGCAGATAATAATGATAACGGCGCACGCGTCGTTAAACGCGGTTGTCAAGGCGATACAGGAATCGGTATACGACTTTTTGATAAAGCCGGTTGATTTCGACTATTTAAAACGCACGATAAAGATGGCTTTAGAGAAATTTTATTTGGAACAAAGCAACAGGAAACTGGTGGAGCAGTTAAAAGCGACGAATGCTGATTTGAGCAATCTCAACAGTATGAAGAGTAAATTTTTCTCGATAGTATCGCACGATTTATCCAACTCTCTTATGGCTTTGAAGATGAGCTATGATATGCTCCAAAAAACGATAAAAAATCCAGACGATAACCAAAAGAAGAAGATGCAGTATATGAATGAGAGTTTGGGGCAGATATTTCTGTTGGTGAAGGACCTGGTGGATTGGGCCGCCATAGAGAAGGGAAAACTGCGTCTGGAAAAAGCGGAATTTGATTTAACATCTTCTATACGCAGCGCTTTTGAGGTATTTAAAGAAAAGGCAAAGCTTAAAGATATATATATGAGTTTTGAGGGGGAAGAAGATATACGCGTATACGGCGACGCCAAGAGAATCAGGCAGGTAATATCGAATATAACCGAGAACGCGATAAGGCATACCCCCGAAAACGGATTGATAAAGATAAGCGTAGTGAAAATTGACGCCAAAAATGCTAAAGTGTCTGTTAAGGACAGCGGCGCGGGGATCAACCCTGAGGATACAAAGGAGCTGTTCAAAAGTTTTTATCAGAAGGGCACGGGCGGACGTTTGGGGCTGGGCCTTTCAATAGCGCAGGATATAGTTTTAAATCACGAAGGTAAGATATGGGCCGAAAGTGAGGGCGAAGGATGCGGTGCCACTTTCAATTTTACATTGCCCGTCATAAATTAGGAGAAATATATGCCAGCCAAGAAAAAAACAGTAAAAGTTCTTATAGCTGACGATCAAACTCTCTTCCGAGAAGGTATAAAAGATGTTCTTACCGGGGAGAAGTGGATAGAGGTCGTCGGTGAAGCGGCTGACGGAGAGGAAGCCGTTTCTCTTACCAAAAAGCTGAAACCGGAAGTCGTTTTAATGGATATAAAACTTCCGAAACTTGACGGGATAGCAGCTACCAGACAGATAAAGAAGAATCAGCCTGAAGTAAACGTATTGATGTTATCTAGCTTTGAGGACGAGGCTCATGTAATGGAAGCGATACAAGCCGGAGCCAACGGCTATTTGTCAAAGATGCTGCCGGCGGCGGAATTGGTAAACTCCATACGGACGTTTACTTCAGAGGGCTTGATGATACCGCAGCAGCTTATGGGTAAATTGTTGCAGGGCTTAAGAAAAATGGGCGACAGTAATACCCCCGCACAAGCCGCATTGACAAAGACGGAGATAAGGGTATTGGACTTGCTCGGCCACGGTATGAGCAATAAGGAGCTAGCTCTGGAACTTGGCTGCAGCGTCAAGACGATAAAAAATCATTTAAACAGCGCGTTCCACAAGCTGGACGTTACGAGCAGAACGGAAGCGGTGGTAAAGGCTATCAAACTTGGGATAATATCTTCCGACAGGTAAACTAAGATGCTAAAGAATGCTATAAGAACGGTAAGCAATAACAGAGGACAGCAGACGGTGGAGTTTTTGCTGATGCTGGGCTCCGTTATTACCTTCGTATTGGCGTTCATCGTTACGTTTCATAAAGAAATCGCGGGCGGATTTTTTACGATAATAGGCAGCATATTGGGGGGCTGAATGTCGTTTTGTTTTTATTCTATAAAGAACAAAAGAGCGCAGATAGTATTGCCGGCTATATTGTTGATACCGACGATATTGCTTGTAATATATCTGTTGTTTGAAACGGCAAAACTTTCCAGGGAAAAAATTCGCCATCAATTTGCGTTGGATACGGCGGCGTTTACGGAGCTTACGTCGGCTTCTCAGTATCTGAACGCGACGGCGTATTTAAACGGGGCGTTCCCGTTTAGGATTTTTAGGGAGAATTTGGCTCCGGAGGAACCGGCTTTCCCGCTGAAAGGGCAAGAGAATAAAGAACTCAGCGTGTATGAACTGTTTTATAGGGGAGGCGCTTTCCCGGCATTGGGTGACGCCGGAGAGTGGAACAGCGAACCTAAAGACAGCGACACCGAATGGGAATTGAAATTTTATACTGAAGAATCCCCCGAGCGTTCGTCGTGGAATGATGCCGCGCCTCCGAGTATCGACGAGGACACCTTCTTTCCGGTAATGTCTAAGAAATATGCCGACGAATATTCCATCGGCTGGAACCCGGACGCCGTAAAACTGTATATATTGGTATATTATTTTGTTAGCCAAATATACGAGGACCAAAAGAGTGTTTATATGCGTTTGAGCAAAGAGGGGGAATTCTTCCGCAAAGGATACTATCTTAACGCCGGCGACTGCAAAATGAGCGAATGCGGAAGAGAAGGCGCAAAAGTTTTTAAGAGTTATATAGCCGATACCGAACCGGTATATATAAAGAAAATAAAATTCTACTTTGTTAACCCAGATGACGGCACCGAGGACGCTAAGGAAATACAGTTTGACTTGGAAGAAGAAAACATGATGGACGGGCGATTGTTTCAATATGCCAATGTCGGACGCAGCTATTTGAGTAAATTAAAGCGTTTGTATAAGGGGTTGGATATAACGCAAGAGTTTAAAGCGCCAAGCAACTATTTCAACGTTAATTTAAATAAGTTTAATCCGCGCAATCACGTTAAGGTGGCGCTGCAATGCACTAAGGAGGATAACAACTGCGTGTGGCCCAATCCTACGCCCAAATATCAAGTGAGGATATTTCCGTGAGAATATTTGACAGGATAAGAACCAAAAAAGGACAGGCGACTACGGAAGTTGTATTATTGTTTCCGATATTCTTTATATTGACTTTGTTTATTATAAAGATATACGGGTTGCTGATCATAGTCCAGAAGACGGAGATAGCCTCTTTTTATGCGGCGCGCCGTTGGCAGCTGGAAAGCCACCGCGCGGTAAAATATGCCGACGGTTGGGATAATATGTTTTTAAAGAGAGACATAGAAAAGAAAGTAAGGGAATATATCGGTTTTAATAATGCGGCTATGCGCAAGTTTTTGTCTTTAAAGAGCGTAGATCTTGAGGTAGAACGCACAAACGTGTGGAATAATATGACTTTAAAGGTAAGCACTTATCCACCCAATATACCGTTTTTATGTTCGTACGATATAAGACAAGTGTGTAAGAAGCCTTACGGTCTGGCGTGCGAGCGCGGTTATAATTTTATATGCAAGCGCGGTGGCTCGATAGAAGTAATCAAGAGAGTTCCCAACAGGGATAGGCCCATATCGTTTAGATTGCCGATGTCCAATCCGAACTGATTTGATTAAATTGCCGCGGTTGACAAATAATAGGTTTGTTTGTAGACTTATTATAAGTACATTCGTGCTGAAGATAGCTCCGTGTTTGAGGATATTCCGGCGGTAATGGGGTATCGGTCATCAGGGGCAAGATTTTTTGTATTAAGAATTTAAATTTTAGGGGATAGGAATATGGCGGTAGTATTAAAAAGCAAAAACGGCGGAATGAAGAAAAGCCCCGTAAGCGCATGGCTGGGCTACGGTGCGGTAGCGGTATTTGGTTTGGCGATAATATCTACGGCTTTTATGGGCGGTGGAAATGCGCCGGATCCGATGGATTCGGCATATAGCTATTCCGACTTTAAAGATTTGGCGGACATGCCTTTTTCCAATGAGGAAGCAGAAGCGCAGTTGTTATCGAGCGTAAGATACGGCGATATAGCCAAGAACGATTTGATAAACGCATTATTTACGGAAGAAGACAAAGCAGAACGCCAAGCTGAAGACGCTGCAAACGGAGTGCCGGAGCCTCCAGACGAGGAATATGCTGAAGCTGCAAAGGCCAAGGAAAACGTAAGAATCGCGAAGGAGCGCTATCAGCGCAGCAGACAGGCGGCCAAGAATGCGGTAGCGCAGAGAACATCAAAAGGCTCTTTAAACGCGTCCAGCGGGGTTAGGGCGACGGGCGGAAGCAGCGGTGTAAGTGCGACTATTTGGCGTGCGGACGATAAAAACAATAAATCTTCCGGTTCATCGGCGAATGTAAATAGCAGGGGCGGCGGCACTTTAAGCAACCAGTTGGCTCAGGAATTAAAGAAAGGCGGACGCGGGGGCGGTTTTATGTCTGCTTATGAAAAGAGCCGCGCAGCAGCTAATGCGCAGGATTTAGAAGCGGCGCATGCGTTGGCGGCGGACGCGTTTCAAAATTCAGGCGATTTGGAAGGCGATTTGAAAGGAGATTTGGAGGATATGGCCGCGGAGATGGATTTGGATAAAGCGCTTGGTGCGATAGATAAGGAAAAAGGTTTGACTAATACCTTAGACGAGAAACTTTCCGAAGCTAAAGACAATGCAGAAAAGAAGAGCAAGAAAGATTATAAATGTGACGGCGCTATGAGAAACGGGAAAATAGATGGCGGCTGTATGGCTAACGAGTTTATGAATGCACTTATGGATATTGGTAAGCAAGCTTTAACATCATTGCTTAACAGAGGTAAGGGCGAATTAACTCCGGAGGAAGCGGCAAACAAAAACTCGCAAATAGAAGCAAATAACCAAGAGATAGAGAACTTGGAGTCTAAAAACGAATTAAGTGCAAGTGAGAAAGCGCGCTTACAGCAATTAAAACAGGATAATGCCTATCTCAAGACTAGTGGC
Organism: Candidatus Proelusimicrobium volucris; assembly: GCF_959605025.1. Taxonomy (NCBI): domain Bacteria; kingdom Pseudomonadati; phylum Elusimicrobiota; class Elusimicrobia; order Elusimicrobiales; family Elusimicrobiaceae; genus Candidatus Proelusimicrobium; species Candidatus Proelusimicrobium volucris. Next base: position 19,034 of record NZ_CAUHCY010000009.1, read on the forward strand.
GTATCGGATTTCAGTAAAGATTATATGAAGAGCCGGACAGAGAGATATAATGATGCTCTTCGACGTTATCAAATGGAAGAAATGTCAAAGAAAATGCAAGAGGAAAACAGAAGGTTACAGCAAGAACGTTTTGATAATTGGGTTAAAGAAGATCTGTTGCGAAACAGTAAAAATCTTTGAATATAAACCGTATCTTTACCATTGACAATCTAGGGGTTTATTGGTAGACTTTTAGTAGGCACTTGGTGTGCCAATAAATTAGCTCCGTGTTTGAGGATATTCCGGCGGTAATGGGGTATCGGTCATCAGGGGCCGATTTTATTGCATATCAGATTTGTATTTTAAGAGGATAAAATATGTCGATAATTATTAGGGGCGCCGGCGGCAAGAGAGGCGGAGAAAAGGCACAGATATATACATGGGCTGCGTGTATAATGGTGTTGGTTTTTGCCATTTCTATAGGAGTTGCCGTAAAAGGCGCAAAAAAACAGACGCCATCAGAGGCTGCATATCGCAAACAGGCATTTGATTTAGGCAATATGCCTTTTGACGATGACAGTGCCGAGGCGTATTTGTTGGCATCCAATAAATATGACGATATAGCGCGAAAAGATTATATAAACGGCTTATTTACTAAGAAACAGAAAGAGGAGCGGCAAGCCGATGACGCTTTGAACGGAGTACCGGTCGCTCCAGATGACGAATATAAAGCGGCGCAAGATGAAAAAGAGGCAAAGAAGATAAGAGAGAGTATTGCTGAGAAAAAGAGGAAAGAAGCTAGACCAAAAAATGCACGCCCGATTACTCCTAAAGGCTCTTTAAGTGGTGGTTCGATGGTAAGTGTTTCTGGCGGCGGTGGCGGAATGAGAGGGACGGTTTCCAATGTGGGAAGCAGTTCCGCCAATGTCCAATCTGGCTCGAAGATGACCCAAGCGCAAGCCGCTTTAATAAATCAAGTAAAAGGCGGAAAGGCATTGGGCTTCCAGCATGCGGTGATGGCAAGTGCTCAAGCTGCTAACAGCAGAGATTTAGAGTCGGCGGCAGGCGGCTCGGTGGATGCTTTTCAAAAAGGGACAATGGATGTTGGCAAAGACTTTTTAGAAAGCGATTTGGAAAAAGATTCTGGCGCTTTAAACGTTGATGAAGAAGATTTAAGAGATAAGCTGGAACGTGCTGGCAACAGTGGAGAGCTAGAAGGGTTGGACTCTAAATTAGAAGATTTAAAAAAAGAGAAAGAGGAAGAAGAAGCAGAGACTTGTGAGCAAAATCCTCTCCAAGGTGCGTGTCTTATAAACTGGGGTATGGATTTGGCTAAAATGGCATTGGGTGCATGGTTAGGCGGAATATTTTAACTTTAAATAGCATAATAGGAGTTTGGTGTATGAAAAATATATTAAACAGAATAGGAGCGGTGTCAAAACCCGTAATATTCGGTGCGGCTTTGGGCGTTGCCACCGTTGCGGTTGGTATAGGAGTAGCTACCAACTTGATGAGTGACGGGCCTAAAGGCGTATCCGGGCGCGTATTGGGGCAATACAGTGCGGATACTGCTTCGGTGGGCTCAGGCGGCGGATATGGAGCTTTTTCCAAAGAAGCATTGGAACAGCAAATGGCTGCAGCTCAGGCCGCGCGTGAAGGCGGAACTGCGTTAGATTATTTGGGAGCAGCCGGCAGAAATAAATTTGCTTATGGTGACAATGCAAGCTCTTATGGAAGCGGAGTAGTGGATCCTATGGCTATGAACAATGCCGCTTATGAAGGCGGGGAGAACCTAGCCTCAGTTGGTGGTATGCCATCTGACATAGGTGCGGCAATGAATCAATTCAATGCTACTGCGGCGGCCGTAAGTGCTAAAGCTGGCCAAGGCGAAGGTGCAGCTGGGGAAGAGGGCGGAACGGAAAAAGGTGCTTTAGAAAAAGCGGAAGCGTCTGCTACCCAGCTTAACAAACTTAACAGAAGCAATATGTTTGGCGGAAGTTCAGCTTCCGGTGTTTCTTCAGGCGGCGGCGCTCGCAATATGGGCGGTATTATGGGGGCTATGTCTTCCGATAAAGCTGCTCAGCAAGCTGTTCCTTCTGTAAATATGGGCAATATTCCGGAAAGTAATATAAGCGGCATTGCAAGCGCAAAACACGGGCGTCTTGGCGCCATGGGTGGCAGCAATTCAAGAGGCGGAACAAGCGGTAATGGCGGCAGCGGACAGGCTTACTTTACCAGCACAATGGGAGAGTTGGTTTCCGCGCAGAAATATTCGGCTTTGGGAAAAGGCACGGTATATAGTGATGCGGAAAAAGGCTTTGTAGAAGCATCAGCGGCTTTTGACGGCAGCGGAGACGTTGAGGAGGGTACGCAAATAACCGGCAGTACTCCTATGATAGAAAAAGCAGCTGCTTTGGATAGAGAAGCTAGTACTATTAACAAGAACGGAAAGGGTACGACTGTCGGAGGTATTGATAATTTTACGCAGGCTAGTGATAAATATCGTGACGCTGTCTCTAAGATATGGACTACAATTATTACAATGATAGGTATGACTATCGGCGGTATTATAGCAGTTATGGCAGCGCATAAGGCTACGGCATGGCTAGGGGGCGTTGGCGGCTATATAGTTGCAGCTATTATGACCGCAGTGATTATTGGATTCGGAATGGGAATGATGGGCCTGTATGTAAATAGAATAAACAATTTGGGATATGGCTTATCTGCGGGTCCTTGGAACCATATGAGATATTGGTTGCCGATAGCTTTCGGGGCATTGCCATGGTTGGGCCTGTTGACTTCTACGGGTACTAAGATGTCAGCTTTCTTGGGAACTTTGGGCGGAAAATTAATGGCAGGCGTAGGAGCAATGGCTCTTTTAAAAGGAGCTTCAGGATATTTAGGTTTTTAAATATTATGTAAGAATACAGTAACAGGTGTTTATGTATAATAAAAAAGATTATTTAACCATATTGGCGGCATTTGTTGGCAGCTGGATACTGACATCGATTGTAAGCGGATATATAGATGTTAGAACTAAAAAGGAAATTGAAACCATAAAAGCCAACTATGAAGCGGAGCTAAAGGAACAAGGCCTGTTGCCTAAAGAGGAGCCCCGTCGTATTAAGACAGAGATATATATTCCGGTAGACAGGACGGGGCAGGCTAATAGGGCAGACAGTACGGCAATGTTCTTAAAGTCGGCGCAAGATACTTTCGGCTATAAGGAAGAGGATCGACTTGAAACGGTTGATTACGGATCCCAAGTTGATGAGTATCAGCAGAGAGTTAATGCTATTAAGAGGGCTGAAGCTCAGAAATTGCAGCAACAGAGGGCACAGCAAGAGTCGTTAAACAGAAAGATTAACAGGCCTTCTCAGCCCAGAAGCGGAGTTTCAGGCGGGCAGAGCGGAAGTACGAGGGTCAACAAATTGAGGACTTCCAGCCTATAATGTTCTCAAGGCGATAAAATCTAGACGCCGCGATAAAGAAAAGGGAAAAGGGTAATGGTATGAAAAACAAAAACATAGTTAGAGACAGAAACAAAAAGACTCCTTTTTATAAGAATAAGAGGGGCATATTGGCGGTAATTTTACTGCTGTTACTGTTCTTTCTTACGGCTATAACTATGCCTATGTCGGAAATACCTTTGCTTGGACGTATGGGAATAATGTTTGGGCTTACCGACGAATCCATGCGGGCTTTGACATTATCTGATTTCGCGGCGTATACTTTTGGTATAGAGGGCGGAGGAAGGCTGGCTTCCGTCCGGAACGGACAATATTCCGTTTACGAAAGCAGCGGTGGGCTTTCTCCTTTTACTTTGCAAAGCTCCAACCGTCTTTTAGATGCGCAAGAAGCGTATAGAAAGGAATTTGAGAAAATGGGCCGTTACAGTGCGATAGCGGGATCGGCTTCTGGTTTAAATTTGGAGGATCCGGAAGGGATCGCGTATCAGATGGGAATGAATGCTGTAAGCCCGTATATAGATGGGACAACGAACGCCGCAGCGGCGGACGAATACGGCCAGCCATTTGTGAAGCCTTTTGATGAAATGGCTTTAGATCAGGCATATGCTGCAAGTTCTAGCGGTAAAAGAGATGCGAAGGGCAATATCATTTTATCAGGCAGCGATAAAACAAAAATTTTAAAGCCGTCTAATTTGGGGGATATAAAATCTGCCAGAAGTGATGAGAACAGCATGTATTTCCAATCTTTAGATAGCCAAGCCAAGAAACTGCACGGCGGTCGTTTGGGAGCCTTTGGCGGTATAAACGCAATGACAAGCAGAATAAGAACCAGTATTTCTTCGGGACGGCAAATGGGAGCTTTTGGTCATTCCGGCAGAGAGATGGGCCGTGTATATTATTTGAGTGCCACCGCAAAAGGGCAGAAATATAACGATGTCGCAAAAAATGTTGTAGAGGCGGCCTGGGATGGCGGCGAGGTTGAGGAAGAGGATTTACTGGCCGTAGGTGAGGAAACGGAAAAAGCTGTTGACTCTTTGGAGCCTCCTTCAACGATAATAGATAAGGCGACGAAAGCCCGCGGAGCATGCGCTGCGGCGCGCGCCGCTTTTGATCAGGCTTTAAACGATACGGGCAAGGCATACAGAAATTTGGAAGCAAAACTGATACAGGCAGGTAAAGATTCTGGCTCCAACACAGGTGTTCCGGGATCATGCAGCGCAAATTGGCCGAAAGGCTCTGCGAAATCAAAAGCTAAGCGTCAGGAATGGAATGCCTATATAGACGCGATGAAGACTACGTGTAATGAATTGCGCAATATCGGCGGTGATTATGCCGGTCAATGCGGGCTTAATTATGAGACTACTGTATCTTGCAGCAAACTTGACGAAGCAAAAGCCAAAGGTAAGACTTGGGGCGGCAATGTTTGGACTTTGCTGACAAAGTTTAAGAAGTGTAAAAATAATTCTATAGACAATAATGGCAACAGTTTGAAAATAGATAAAGTCAACACGATACTTACCGATGTCCGCAAAGGCGCGGGTTTAGACGGTACGGTAGCGGATAATTTCTTTTAATTAGCAGGGGTAAATAGGTTTTTATATACATTACAAACGGGTTGACAGGGGTATAAAATTGTAGTGTAATGGTGGGAAGAAGGCAGGACCAGATTTGCAGTTGCAGTAAATAATAAATGTAAAGAGGAGGCACTATGCCAAATAAGGATAGCTTTACGTTTAGCGATAAGTTAAAGAAGAGTAAATCTCTTCCATTATCCAAACGTATTCCCTCCCGTGTAGGAGGAGACGGCAAAGCCAAGCGGACTCTAATTCAAAGAGCCCAACGGGATTTGCCATTTATAATAGTGGCTGCCGCAGCCTTATTGCTGCTGCCATTATTAAGCCGCAACAGCGGCACTGACGCGACCGGGTTTGAAGGTTCGGGCTATGACGATTTTGTAGGCGAATCCCTGTATGACTATCCGTCTTCGGGTGACGGCGAGATCGTTCCCAGCACGGGCTATAGAGATCCAATGGACTATATTATAACCAATCGCAGCGGAATGGATACCCCCAGCTTAAGCGATAGCTATGATTCCGAGGACACATCTTCTTACATATCGCATGCGCAGTCATCTTATGAGGAAGAGAAGCCTCAAAGGGAGATATATAAGAATGTAGCCAAGCCGTCTATCCGTAATGCCGTTCAGCGCAAAGCTACGGCCATAGGTGCTTTTAGAAACCGCGCGATGAGTTTTGGCAACAGCAGTTCAGGATTAACTCGCAACTTGGCGATTGGCGGGGCTCCTACGACTACGGGTACAGCGGCAGCTAGAGTTGGCGTAAGGCCTGTAGCTTTGCAGCCGCTTAGCTCGGCAGGCAAAGGCAGAGTACTTACCGGGGAAGGTTTATATGCTGAGGCGGCTCGTTCCTTAGGAGCTTTAAACCAAGGTTCAGCCAAGCAGGCATTGTTTGAAGCTCAGCTTCGCGATGTAGACGGTGCTCCGTTAGGTGCGGCCGGAGATCCGAGGAGAGCTGCTGCTAGGATAGGTTCTCAAGGCGGTGTTCCCGATCATAAATTCGGTTACACCAATGAGCGTCCTTGGTGGTGGGATATGATGAAAGAGCGTTCCCAAAAGATGTGGGAGCTTTGGAACTACAACTGGCAGAAGGCTTTGTCCGATTCGTTGATAAAAGTATCTACGAACTTGGCGATGTGTCTGTTGACTGGTTCCGAAGACGGTTCGGTAAAGAACTTTTTGGGTATAAAAGGCGGTTCTAAAGATGTTTGCTGTTTGGTAGACGGTATGGAACTTTGCGCGGGCGACATTGGCGATTATACGTCCTCTACAAGCGGCTCAGGCGACAGTAAAGAAACGACGAATAATTCTTTCTCGTCTATACAGTCTTTCTGCGATTCCCACGGAGCTAAGACGTATGTTTCCGAATCTGGAGCCAAAAACGCTTTACAGGCGAGGCTTGAATGTATGGGCTTGAAAGCCGGCAAGTTGGCTTGGGCTTCCGGTACGCAATATTCCGGTTCTTGCGAAGGCGTAAACAAGACTCCTATGGTATACAAAGCGAAAGCGACTCGCAAAGCAGACGGTAAGGTGCGCTCCGGCAAACAGGAGAAGATTGTAGTATACGTAAAAGCTAAACCCAGAGATTCTAAAGTTGATACCGGCAAAAGCAACAATGAGTTTGTTATAGCTTTGGAGAAAACGAATGACTTCTCTTTGAGTGCAGATGAACTTAAAGCTATTAATACAAACTGCGAAATTACCAGAGTAGGTTCTTTCGTTTCCAAGAATACGAAGAGAAGAATCGGCAAGAAAGTCGGCCAGTATAATGACCTTAACGAAGACAGCGATTCCGCTGAAGTTAAGAAAGCCAGCGAGGTGGAAGCAAGAATAGCCGATATTGATAAAGAGTTGGACAATTTGCCTTCGCCGGAGGAAAGAACCTCGGCCCAAAAAGAAAGATATGAAAAACTTGTTGCCGAGAGAAAGGACTTAAAGAGCGGCAGATATATATTCGATGATAAAGGCACTGCCGCGGGAGATGAAGAATCCGAAGGAGAAGATATAGCCTTCTCGGATTATATAAGAGGAAAAGTAAACGCGCAGTACAACTATTGTACCGGCAAGAATGCCAAACCGGCTCAATTCATTGATGAAGACGACATCATGAAAGACATCAAGGCTAAGACGGAGATCAAAGAAGTCTGCCCTATATGGTATTCCGAAGGACAGATTAATAATCAACAGACGAACAGCATATCGTGCGTATCGGAGGACCCTGTAGAGATTAATGCTTTGGCGGAATCATCTTTCTCGGTAGATGTCGTCAACCCGAAAGACAATATATTCGCCATATTTGTTGAATACGTACAAACCGGTGCTGTAAAAGACGGTAAATTGGGCGCGATAGTAAAGGAAAAGAAAAATGCCGGCGGAATGGTAAAGACTACAATTAGCGATACTGTAAAAGACGGTAAAAAGGAAACGGTAGTAAGATATACTGTCCCAGGGTTTAGGCCCGGTAAATCTTTATCCGGCTCCACCGAAGAGGCTACCGGCAAATCCAGGCCCGGCAACGGTAAAGTGTTCTGGTTGATGACCAATAAGGAAACCCCGCTGGTCGAAATAGGACATGTATTCGAAGGCAAGAGCCTTGACGATATTACGGCGGAAGATCTTATCGGTCCTACCGCGGGATATAAACAGGCGCAGTGTTTCTATAAATGGGGTTGCAACGGCGACGAATGTCCGCCTGAGCCGGTTACCGGTACTTTCTGTAAAGAAGACGGCAAGCTCTATAAAGCGGTACAAGTTGAAGGTTATTTCTTCAGAGCTACCGACAAGAGCCAAGACGTCAGAGGCGAAGATCTTAGGAATTATGCCAAGAGTGATGCGGAATGTGGAGAAGATACCAATAAGTTTATTTCCAAACAGCCGCAGTGCGCTAGATTGTGCAAACATACGGATACAGATACTTATGGCGTATCTCCGGATCGTAAAGATCTGAACTTGAAGAAAGAAGTCTTGCAGAATGTGGCAAATGACGTGTTGACCGACTGCGAAGAATGCTACCCTAAGGACGAAGGCGAACAAAGAGAAGTAGAAAAACCTGGCGAATGTGTGTTTAATGTCTCTTCGACCTTCTGTACTTATCAGTTTACGAGATTCGGTTCTGGTAACAGCGCCAGTTGTAAAGATATGGATTCCGACGGAGTTGCTAAGGTTCAATCTCAGACCGAAGATTTACTCAAATGCTTAAAAGGAAAGGAGATGAAAGTCGGTCTCTACGGATGGACTTCCGCCTCCGGAGGAGAGAAGAACAAGGGATTGTCTCAAGCCAGAGCGCTAAAAGTGGCAAAGATTGTATACGAATATATACAGCGGAAAGATCCCAACTTGTATATTGAGTTCGCATTCCCTTCGGACTTTACGGGTGTTCCCGGGTTCAACAGAAATAATAAAGACGGATATACTTCCGAGGCTGACTATATAGCTAACGTGAAACAGAATTATCCTGTTGATACCGGCGAAAATCCTCATAAAGCGAAAATAGAGGAGATCCAGGATACATATCTTTCCAAGACGGATGCTACCGACGCGGCCAGAACTGCCTTGAACAATTATAGCAGCAATACGGTAAACGGTGCGGCTATACTTAGAAAACTTGACAACAATGAAATAGCTACGATTGAGGCTGAGATCCGCGATCTGGAAACTAAATTTGATGGTGCGGCATTTGACGAACAACTAACAATTAAACGCCAGATTAATGAGAAAAACAGCCTCTTGGATGCAACAAGGGCTAAGGTAAAATTAACGCCTGAAGAGGAGGCTTTGCCGGAATATCAAGCTTATAGGCAAGCCAAACAGGAAGAGCTTGATTATAAGAATAACGAATTGGCGGAAGCACGCAGATTATCAAGAAGATTGGTAATTTACGTAAGCGGACAAGGTGCTTCTGCTGGTTCTAAAGCTGATGAACATTGGGCTAAATGTATTGCGGGTAAAGTGATAAACGATAACGACTATACACCTCAACCTTGCAGACAATAGTGTTAAGTAAAAATCTTAAAATCCCCCGGTTTAAACCGGGGGATTTTTATTTATTTATTCTCAGTTTAATAATCCTGTCGTTTTAACTGGTTTAAATTAAAGCGGTATAATGCGCTTTTATAGTTACAAAACTCTTTTTAGGGAACTTATTTCACGTGGATAGAATTAAAACGGATAAATAAAATCTTTCCCAAAGTTTTACTTTCTGTTTTAAATAAATAGGGGTTATAATTACAATCTTGCTAAATGATATAATTTATCTATGTTTAAGGCGCGTGTGTATAAGGTATATATACTGCTTTTTGTTCTGGCTTTTGCTGTGGGGCATCTCAACGCCGCATTGCCTAAATTCTTGGGCGGCAGCGGCATCGGCATAAGCGGCAATAAGGCCAATTTGGAGGGCAAATATCCCACTTTTTGGGATAATTTGATGGTAAATCAATCCTATACCAATATGTATCAAGGCATAAGGGAATTGAGCGTATCAAAGTATAAAGAGGCCTCCCAATCTTTTGCAAAGGCGGTAATAAAAAATCCAGATGACCCTTACCCACATATATTTTTGGGGGCTGCGCTTTATTGGCAGGGGCAGGTTGATCAGGCGATGTCGGAATATCGCGCGGCTTTAAAACTAGACCCGGAAAACGCGCACGCGCACCAGCTTATGGGCATAGCTTATGCTTGGAAAGGCGACATAAATTCAGCCTTGGAAAGTTTCAAAAAAACCGTCGAGATTGATCCCGACCGCCCCGACAGCCAAATGAATTTGGGCTCAACTTACGCCGCCTTGGGCAATTACGACGAAGCACTGTTCCATTTCCGCAACGCCGTACGCTTGGATAAAAACCACCCTTTGTACCACTATCAGCTTGGCTCGCTCTACGAGGTTATGGGGCGGGATAATTTGGCTGAGGACTCTTTTAAAAAAGCTTTGCGCCTTTACCCGAATTATGAAGAAGCCATGCTTGCTTTGGCGGTGCTTAGCGAGAAACAGGGTTCCTCTACCAAGGCCGAATTAAATTACAGAAAAGCGCTTAAAATTAAACCGGGCGACAGCGTGGCGCGTTTCCGTCTGGCCAATTTATTGGCGCGCGAAAACAGAAAAGACGAAGCGGTGGAATTTATCAGCCGCGCGTTTTTAATATCGCCGCTTTCCGATGAGGGCCTTGCTCTTTCGCTTTCCTATTCAGGCGGCAAGGAAAACGAATCGGAGCCTTCGGCCTCGGCGGGCGATTCAAACGGGGGGCCAAATGCAGACTCTTTAAAATCTGATGGCGGGGAGCAATCTCTTGAGGATAGTTCCAAATCCAATTTGCCCAATACCGCTCCCGATCTAAAAATGCCGCCGCCCGACAAACAGCTCGATAGCTTCAAAAAACGGCTTGAACGCATACCCGCTGACAAACCGCTTAATATAGATTTGGAAATTCAGCTTGAGCCTAAACTAAAACCCTCGGATTTATTTGACGCGCCCCCTGAGGAAGGCGGCGTGCCGATAGCTCAGCCATCAATGCTGCAAGCCTCTTGGGAGGCTGCCGAGAAGCAGGCTCTGACGCGTTCGTTCAGCCGTTCCTTCGCGCTTAGACCTTCGACCGAGGAAGAACGCAAAGAGTATATAGAAAGGATTTTTAACGGCCTTAACGACGTATTAAACAACGCTTCCAAAGAGTATGACGTAAAAATGTCTATACGCGGCGGCGCGGCGGTAAACGACAGCTCCACGCTGAGAAATCAATCCAAATCAAATTCAAAAGCGGCGTATAATCCGTATATGGTGGGTAATGATATGGGGCTTTGGGTCGCGGGCAAAGGCTGGGTTAAATACGTCAAAGAAGTAGGGCAGGAGGTTTCCGCCAGATTAAGCGGAGGCGACGGGCGCGATTATATGATAGCAGGCCTTTCCGCTTTAACTTTGGGTGAAGGCAAAGAAGCCTTGCTCTCTTTTACTCAAGCCTATGACACCGCTGAAAAAGAGGGGAATAAAACCCTTATGGAAATGGCACTTTTGGGAAGAGGAACGGCCTATATAATACTCGGCGGGGAAGATGAAGCTCTTAAAGAGTATGAAGCCGTCTTAAAACTTAACCCCGAAAATAAAATAGCTTTGGAAAATAAAAATATATTGTTGAGCGAAAAATAATTATGCGTAAATACGGACAGCACTTTTTGGTAAATAAAGGAATAATAGATAAAATAGCCGATACGGTTATAGACAATATGGAAGGCTCTTTGACGGAAATAGGCCCCGGCAAAGGGGCGATAACGCAGGCTCTGCTTGAGCGCGGCGTCAATGATTTTACTTTGGTGGAAATAGACCCGGAAATGGTAACCTACCTAAAGGAGAATTTGCCCTCTTACGCGCAAGTGTGTATAAAAAACAATGATTTTTTAAAGGACGATCTTTCCTGGCTGCCTGATGGCCCCGTCACTTTTGTCAGCAATTTGCCGTATATAGACGCGGCCGATATTCTGCTTAAAGTATTGGCTTTGCCCAATTTTCAGGCGGCCGTTTTTATGTTCCAGCGCGAGCAGGCCCAACGCTTAAGCGCGAAAGTCGAAAGCAAGCATTACGGCCCTTTGTCGGTGATATTTCAGGCTTCAGCCTCGTGCAGGAGCGTTTGCAGGGTGAGCCCCGGCAGTTTTAATCCTCCTCCGAAAGTCGACAGCGAAGTGCTTCTGATAAAACCCGAAGGCCAAATAACTTTCAAGAACCAAAAGCATAAGGAAGATTTTACGGTTTTGGTAAAAGCAGTGTTTGCCTACCGAAGAAAAACCGTCCTCAACGCTTTGTGCGAAGTATATAAAAAAGACAAAGAGCTTTTGGCTAAAACCTTGCAGAAAGCGGGTGTAAAAATATCGGCCCGCGCAGAGGAACTTACCCCGCGCAAATATGCCGATTTGGCCTCCGCGCTTGACGGTATCATCTTTTAGATTTTTTAAGTTCTTTATAGATGAAATCCAGAGTCAGGCAGAGTTTCTCAAACTGCCCGATTCCTTTTGTATCTACGAAGGGGAAGCACCCTATCCTTAAAGAATTCTCTTTTATTGAGGAATATTTTTCTATCCCGTCAATCAGGTTGGTTTTTTTTGTCTGCGCCAGCGCGCGGTTGATTTGTTCGTCTTTGATGTCCTTATCGGTAATTTCAAGCGTAAGAGTTGTGTAAGAACGATATTTCGCGTCTTTTATAAGCGGCTCAAGCCAGGTGCTTTTTTTGACATAGTTTAAAATGGCGGCGGCATGCGCTTTGGATAGCTTTTGCATATTCTTTATTCCGCCGAGCTTCAGCATAAATTCGCACGCTTGGGCTATGGCCCATATCGTAGTATTGCAAGGAGTATTGAAAGGCTGATATGCTTGCGCTTTTTTTACGGCGTGCGCGAGATTTAAGAAATACGGGATATTGCCGTCGTTTTCTTTGGATAAAGCCTTTTCCGCGGCCTTGGGGCTTAGGAATATTACGCAGGTGCCGCCCGGCGCGCCGAAGGCTTTTTGCGCGCCGAACAACATTATGTCAAAGCATTTGGGCAGAACTCTTGCGCCCGCGCAGGAAGTGGCGTCCCAAGCGATAAGGGTATTTTTGCCTTTATCTTTATAAATTGATTCCAGCAAAGAATCGGGCAGTGCTATGCCGTTTGAAGTTTCGTTCGGGGTAAGCAGAAGCAAAGAAGCTTTAGTATCAAGACGCTTTGCCGAGGACGGATTTTTATAATCAAAATCCACGAATTCTTTTTTTACTTTTGGTGGAAGGCTGCGGCATATTTTCTCGTTCCACAGTGTGGAAAAAGCTCCGAAGCTAAGCCCTGATATATGTCCGTCGTTTAAAGTCCAAACGACGGCATCCATCGCCGCCGTAGCGCCGCCTGGGAAAAATACGACCAAATAATCCTGCGGCAAATTAAATAATTTCCTTAGGTTTACGGCTGTTTTTTTGTAAAGGTTTTCCGTTATGAATGGGGTGCGGTGCCTTCTTTCGAACATAGTCTCGCTTAGAGGCGTTTCGCGCACGGCTTCAAGCCCTTGCGCGGGCCCCGCCGCGAAAGTGGAGGAAGGCAAAATCCTTTTGGGTATCTTCATATTAAGAATTCATTGATTTGAGTTTAAATTCCAATATGCGTTCATTCATATTGAAGGGCGATATTTCGTTAAGGCCCAGGTTTTCCACCGCTTCGTTTATTACGTCTTTCATCGGCATGCCGAGCGTTATTTTGCCCTTCTTGTTTAAATAGAACTTGGCCGTATCGAGCATAAGATCTTTGGGGACAAGCCCTATAATCTCGCTGCCAGTAACTTTTACGCCTCGCTTTTTGGCTTCCGCCACGCAGGTTTCGTAGACGACATACAGCGGGGTTCTTTTATAGTCTTCCAAATTCATTGATACTTGGCATTTGCCGTATTCTTCTATATACCACCCTATCGCTTTTACGGCTTTTAGTATCCCCATACCGCTGTGATTTTTGCCGCTTTCCCTGATAACTGCGGCGATCTCTTTAGCTATATTGACGTCTTTTGTGTCAAGATTGACATTATAGGCTATAAGGCAGTTCCTGGCGCCGATGCATATCGCGCCGGATTTCTTTACTACTGCGTCGTAGGTGTCGGTGCCGAAGTCGGGCGGCGTATTTTGCAGTTTTATGGCCAAGTGTTCGTATTCGCCGCTGCGGATATAGGCCAGATCTTTCCTGGCCAAACTGCTTGCGGCGTATCCGTATAAATATACCGGTATGCCCAACTCCCCGCCGACTTGCGCGCCGAGTTCCTGCGCTATTACCACGCAGTCTTGGATATCGGCTTTGGCTATCGGTATGAAAGGGCAGACGTCCACGCAGCCCATACGCATATGCTTGCCGTGGTGGTTGGACATATCAATAAGTTCATAGCTTTTCTTTATGCAGGCAAAGGCGGCTTTTTTAACTTCCTCGGGCGCTCCCGCGAAAGTTATTACCGTACGGTTAACGTCATATCCGCTTTCGGCGCCCAAAAGCTGTATGTTGGCGCTTTTCTTTACCGTATCTATTATCGCTTTGATTATTTTTTTGTCCCGTCCCTCGGATATGTTGGGGACGCATGCTATCGTTGACATCTTTATACCTCTTTAAATATCTTAATCCATAAATTATATATAATTTGGAGTTTTTGCAGAATAAGGCCCCTCAATCAATAAAAGAGTTATATTTTATTCTTTTACAATCCAAAAACCGCTTTCTCGGCCTCTGGGGTGGCAGGGCGCAAAGACGTTTTGCAATGATTCTGGGTGGTACTTTCTTAAATAGGCGCTGGGGAAAACGGGTTTATAGCCGCCGCCGTTAAGAAGTATTGCCAGGCAGGACTGCTCGTTGAAGGCCCACCAATCCCAATCCTCGTCATGGGGATAGTCGTCGGGCAGAAAAATATCGTGGAAGTGTATATATACTCCTTTAGGCAAAGCGGGCAGTACTTGCAGGAAAATAGTTTCCAGATCGGTGCCGGGCATAAACAAGTGGGAGGCGTCTATAAATAGGATATCGTTTCGCTTCAGATCGCAAAGCAGAGAAAGAGGCACTTTATCCAAAGTACAGTTAAAAAATTTTGAGCATAGTTTCGCCTCGCCGTGCAATTCCTTGGGGTTGACGGAATAAATTAAAGTGGAAAGATTTTCGTCTTTGACGGCCTGCGCCAGAAAGCGGGTGGAAAAACCGGTGCCAACTTCCACTATTTTGGAGGGTTTTAACATACGCGTTAAAACGTAAGCGGCGGCGCCGTCTATGCCGCAGAACCAGTCCTGATTAAAGCGCGGAGCCAAAGGCGTCAGCTTGGAGCTCTTTTTAAAAGTTTGCAGAACATTGTTGTATTTTTCCATTTCCGAGCATAATTTTTTAAACTCTTTAAGATTTGCGTCCAGCAAGCTTTTTATATTTTTTAAAGGGTATAAATCTTTTTTAGAGCAATCGTCGTTTGCGTATGGATAGGGAATATAATAGCCGTATTTTTTGCCCGGCAGACCAAGCCGCTTTAAGACGGTGGAAAACCCTTGAAGGCAGCGTTTTATAAGTTTTGTTTTTTTCATAATAAATCCGTATCGGCACAAAATAATATTATTTATTGTATAATTTAAGTGAGGAGAAAATCCTCTACGTCTCTTTGAGACTTAAAGTTAATTAACAAGGAAGTAAATGTAATGGCAAACGGAAAAGTAAAGTGGTTTAATGATCAAAAAGGTTATGGTTTCATAACCCCTGAAGACGGTTCAAAAGATCTTTTTGTTCACTATCAGGAAATACAAGGCGACGGTTTCAAAACCTTAGCCGAAGGTCAGGAAGTAACCTTTGAAGTCGTAGAATCCGAAAAGGGTCCTAAGGCTGTAAAAGTCTCAAAGAAATAAAACGCTTTTATGACTAAAACCTCAGCAGCCTTCGGTTGCTGAGGTTTTTTTGCGTGATATAAAGTTTAAGATGTAAGGTGTAGTTTGTATGAAAGACATATTAAAAATAGTAAAGAGTGACAAACCCGGTTCCGTAGGACTGTTGCTTAGGATAGCCGTACCTTTGATAATCACGACGTCTTCGGCCAGTATAATGCAGTTTACCGACAGGATGTTTCTTTCGTGGTATTCGGCCGACGCTTTGGCGGCGTGTCTGCCCGCGGGTTTGATTTCTTTTTCCATGGTATCCTTTTTTATGGGTACCTGCGGTTATACCAGCGTATTCGTGGCCAATTATTATGGCCAGCGCCGTTACGCTCGCTTGAGTGTGGCTCTGTGGCAAGGCGTATTGGTGGGTGCTTTTTTTGGTTTGGTTATTGCGGCTTTGGTGCCGCTGGGCCTGTTTTTTATAGATTTGTCTTCTCATGCGCCGGAAGTTAAAGAATTGGAAAAACAATACTTTACTATACTTACGCTCTTTGGCGGATTTACGATAGTGAACAATGCCTTGGCGGGGTTTTTCAGCGGGCAGGGCAAGACGGGCATTACTATGTTGGTCAACTTGGCTGGCAATGTGCTTAATATAGGTTTGTCTTATGCGATGATATTCGGCAAATGGGGCTTTCCTCAGATGGGTATAAAGGGGGCGGCATGGTCCACCGTAATAAGCGGAGCAAGCGTGACTTTAATATTTTTTGCCATTATTTTTAATCCCAAAATAAACAATAAATTTAAACTGGGCAGGCTGTTCGGTTTTAACAAGCAGGCGGCGTGGCGGCTTATCAAGTACGGAATGCCGAACGGATTTGGGTTCTTTATGGATATATTTTCCTGTTCGGTATTTGCGTTTTTTGTGGGGAATATAGATAAAATATCCTTAGCCGCGAGCAATATAGTAATGACTCTTCAGTCCATAGTGTTTATGCCGCTTATGGGCTTGGCGATAGCGACGCAAATACTTATGGGGCAATATGTTGGGCGCAAGCAGCCGGACTTGGGCGTAAAGACGACGCTTACCGCCCTTAAAACTGGTGCTTTTTACGTAATATGCATAACGGCGGGTTTTTATTTCTTTCCGCATTTCTTTACGGGTTTTTTTGAGGGGAATGTCTTGACGGAAGATATGATTCTTATTCAAAAACAGACTGTCCCTCTTTTGCACCTTTTGTGTCTATTTACCTGGGGCGATTTGACTTATCTGTGCTTTGGTGACGCTATAAGGGGTGCCGGCGATACCAAATTTCATATGAAAGCTATGATATGCTGTGCGGCTATGCTGGTTCTGGGCAGTTGGTTTATCGTAGGTGTTATGGGTATGGGTATAGTTGCGGCGTGGAGTTGGATAACGTCTTATGCCTGGCTGACGGGTATAATTATGGGGTGGCGGTTTTTCAGCGGCAGATGGCGCAATATAGACATTACCAAATAAAAATATATTTAATCCAAAAAATAACCCGCCATTTTGGGCGGGTTATTTTATTCCGTAAAAATTATTTTTACCAACGTTTTACTTTTTTTGCTATGTAAGTTGCCAGACAAACTTTAAACAATCCGCCCAACAGGAAGGGGAAAAATCCCAACGCAAAAGCATGTTCTATGAACAGCGAGAGCCAAAGGCTGCCCATGGTAAGGATAAGAAGTTCGCCCGCGGTAAAAGCTAGAAAAGCGGTAAAAACGTTTTTTACTATTTTCGTTTCAAACAAGTATCCTATTAAATAGGCGGCGACGGCAAAACCCAGCAAATAGCCGGCAGTGAACATGCCCACATTAAGAACAGGCAGCCCCATAACGCCGAGTGCTATATAGGTTATTACGGAGAGCGCGCCTTTTTTGCCCAAAGCTGCGCCGACAAGCATACAGGCCAAAGTTTGCAACGTTACCGGTACAGGCGTAAAAGGCAAAAACAAAGCTATTTTTGCTAACAAAGCTATGAATAAAGCACCACCGATAATGGCGGCAATTTCTTTGGAAATTACGTTTTTGATAGTCTTTACGAGTTCCATTTTTTAGTTTCCCTCTTGTTAAATGCTGTTTAGGATATTATATAATAAATATAAATATGAGGACTAGGCGCATTTCAAAATTGATTATTTGCGCGGCGTTGTTGCTTGCCTTATTTCCGTTATGCGGAAATGCGGTTTTGTTTTCAGCGCCGGATAAAGCGTTTACGATAGATTTGCCCTCCGGCTGGAAGACCTCCGCCAAGGAAGGCGCGGTGGTATACGCGCAGCGCGGAAAGGCAAGTTTCAGGATAGACGCGCTTGAAAAATGCGCCGACGTCAAGTGCCTTGAAGACGCGATAAACAAAGATATCGCGGCCACTAAAAAGAAGAAATATAAAATAATCGTCAATACCTATACGGGCGAGACCATAAAAAAGACGGAGTTTTCCACTTCCGATCCATTGCTTTCATTTAATTTTACGGGCAACGGTTCGGAGTTTACGCATGGATATTTCTTGGCCGATTCCAAAGGCTATAAAGTGGATATCAAAGGTTTGCCCTATGTTGAGGCGGATTTGATATTATCCTTTATTTCGCCGGCGCCAAAACCCGTTGAACTGGCCGGCGCCGATACCGCCGCCGAACTTACGGATTTGCAGATTGGCGATATATCGATAGACGAACAACCGATAGTAGATGAGGATATGTCAGCTCTGTTAAACGGAGACTCGCTGGAAGATAGTCCCGAAAATTTAAAGCCCACACCCAAACTTCAAGCGGGCGAGGCGAAGGTCAAATTCAGCCTGAATACCGGCGGCTGGTCGGGGATATTGCTCATAGCTGTAATGATTTACGCTTTGCTTTTGGTGTGTGTTTTTGCGCTTAGGCTGTTTTTCCCGGCAAAAGCCATTCGCGCGCATTCAAATCCCCGTTCGGTCTACCCTATTCGAGGGAAGCGTTTTTACGGTTCGCCCGATTTGTTTTTCAGATTTTACGATAACCAAGGCAATAATTTTATAACTACGGCTCCAAGATGGGGCGGGATATTTACCGGCTTGGGTTTTTTGTGTGCCTTGTTTTTCTTTTTGCTAAGGGTGTTCTTAATCTTTATAATCACGGGCAATTATATGAACTTGCACCCCGTGGTGATAAATACGGCGCTGTCTTTGTGTTCGCTGTTTTCCGTTTTCGGATTATTGATATTCTGTGCGGGGTTGCTGACATCGTTTCTTTTCGGCTCGAAATTTTACTTTTACGGCGATAGCGGCAAGCTGGCTTTCCGCTGTGTACAGCAGGGTGTGCCCTTGCTTAAAGAGGAATATGCGGTTGCCGATACAAGCAATGCCGTCATATTCCGCATCAGCAGGGATCGCTTTCGCCTGAGCAGGAAGTGGACTATATATAACGGGGAAGAAATCATAGCCATTATACAAGAAGCTTCGCTTTGGCGCTCCGTTTTGCGCAAATGTTTCGGGCATTTAAGCGGGCTGCTGCGGGCTGATTATGTTTTGCAAGGGCGGGTAGAGTGTAAAGGAACTATAAAATACGAGAAGAATATTTTTTCCAGGCTGACCTGCGAAATCGACAAACCCGAAGCGATAAACAGCAAGACTTTGATAATAGCCTGTGCCGTAATAGCGATGCGCGACAGGGATAAATGGTATCCTTGGGTAAATTAGAACTTGGGGGCGCTATGAGGTTTGCCATTGTGCTGTTAAGTTTTACCGTTCTGTTTGCTCACGCTTTTGCCGAATGCGAAGGCTGCGGGGAGATATCTTCCGTTTTTGACGAAAGGCCCGCTTTAAAAGACGCGCAGTTTTCCGCCTATGCCAAGTATGTGGGCGGGGAGGATATAGTAAGCATAAATCCCACCATGCGTTTGGCGCCAGCCAGCGTTTTAAAACTTTTCACTACGGCGGCGGCCTTGGACTTGCTTGGGCCGGACTTCACCTTTGAAACCAAAGTATATTACGACGGCGAAATAAAAGGCAAAAAACTTTTGGGCGACGTCTACATAAAAGGAGCGGGTGACCCGACTTTGGGTTCGCCCCGATTGGCTTTTGTGCCGGATTTGCCCGTTTTGATGGAAAGCTGGGTCGGGCAGTTTAAGGAAGCGGGGATAAATAAAATACAAGGCAATATCTATGCCGACAACAGCATTTTCAGCGGGGTTATGCTGCCGTGGAGAACAAGTTATCAGAACATAGGCAATTATTACGCCGCGCCGAGCGACGGATTAAGCGTGAGGGATAACTCCTATGAAATTTATTTCGCGCCAGTATCGGAAGACGGCGCCCCGGCCGAGATACTCAAGACCGAGCCGGAAATGTCCAATTTGAGCTTACAAAGCAGGGTAAAAGGGTCGGCGTCTTTGAGGTCGGAGGATACTTTTGTAAATTTTGTTCCCGCGAGTTCGGAAGCGAGAATATTAGGGGCAATACCGCTTAGCAAAAATCCCGTAAAAATATCCGCCGCAATGCCTAGCCCAGCGGCTTTTATGGCCGATTATTTTAGGCGCTCTTTGGAAAAGAACGATATCCAGGTTAAAGGAACTGCACTGTTAAAAGCGCCCGAAAGTTATGACGACAAAAAATTGCTTATAAGCTATTTTTCGCCTCCGCTTAAAGATATAGTGTCCTATACAAACAAACGCAGTTTTAATTTATACGCCGATACTCTTATAAGGGTTATAAGCGCGTATAAAGAAGGCAGCGGCAGTTCGGGTGAAGGGGTGCGCAAGGTTAAGGAATTTCTTGAAAGTTTGGGCATAGATACGGCTAATTTTGACGTATTTGACGGCAGCGGCTTGGCGCGTGATAATATCGTAGATTGCAAGATAACGGTGGAGATGTTGGAAAAAGTTTTGGACAAGCCTTACGGGGAAGTGTTTTTGAACAGTCTTCCCGTGGCCGGCGATCCCGATGATAACGGCACGATGTCAAGGCGGCTAAGATACAGCACCGCGGCTTTTGAGGCTTTTGTAAAGACGGGCTCTTTGGATAGAGTCCGCGCGGTTGCGGGCTATACCAAGGACCATAACGGCAGGCGCATAGCGTTCTGCTCGATAGTAAACAATTACTCGGGGCGTATGCGCGGAGTGGATGAAGTACATGACGATTTTATCGGCAAGCTTTCGGACATAGGCCTAAACAAGAAGCCGCAGGCGCGCCGCGCGGGCAAATAATGCTATAATAAAATATTAGGGAGGCCGCTGATGAAAAATAAAAAATACGGGCATATCTTGCTTATCGGCAAAAAAGCTTTGGCCTCTTTATTTTCATAAATCCGCAGCTTTTACAGGGCGGTTTTTTTATTTTTGAGGGAGATATTATGCAGAAAGATATAGTAAGCGAAGCTTTAATGAGCAGGATTTTAGACAGAATAGCCAATGAAATACTCGAAAGATATGAAGACACCAAAGACTTGTGCCTTGTCGGCATAAAGACGCGCGGCGTACATATCGCGAAGCGGCTTCAGGACAAGATAGAAAAATTTTCGGGCATAAAACTGCCTTTGGGCGAGCTTGACATAACCCTTTACCGTGACGACTTGACCACCGTAGCTGAAGACCCTCAAATGAAAGCGGCCAATATCGGTTTTGACATTAACGGCAAGAATATTGTTATAGTAGACGACGTTCTTTATACCGGGCGCACCGTCCGCTGCGCGCTGGACGCGATAATGGACTGCGGCCGCCCGCGCAAAGTGGAACTTATGGTCTTGGTTGACAGGGGGCACAGGGAAATACCGGTAATGGCCGATTATGTAGGCAAATACGTGGTGACGGGTGACGACGATATTATACATGTGCATATCAAGGAACATGACGGCGATGACAGAATAGTACACAATATCGGCGGGCAGAAGAAATAAAACGCCGATTTCTCGTTGAATTGAGCCGAGTGATTTAAATCGTATAAAAAAGGAACCGCCCTTTTGGGGGCGGTTTTCTTTATGTTAAAATACTTAACGCACGCGACTTTAAATTGATAGAATATTAATATATGGAAAATAATGCCGAACAAAAATTCAAAAGCGGTTTTGCCGTAATGGCGGGGCTTGCCAATGCCGGAAAATCCACACTGCTTAACCAGTTTGCGGGCGTGGCGCTTTCGCCCGTTACGCACAAGCCGCAGACTACCAGACAAAACATTTTGGCGATATGCGAAGGCGACGATTATCAAATAGTGTTTGTGGATACGCCGGGTTTTTTGCATGCTGAATACAAATTGCAGCAGATAATGCTCAACTCTCTCAATCAGGCGATAAACGAGGACGCCGATTTGGTTATTTTCGTATACGACCCTACGGCGCCGATGGCGCGGCATACCCCGCTTATAAAGAAGCTCAAGGGATTATACTGCCCGCTGTTTCTGGTAGTCAACAAAGTTGATTTGATAAAGGACAAAGACGAGCTGGACAGAATAGTAAAGGCTTTGTCGTGCGAGCTTAAATTTAAGAAAGTTTTCTTGGTGAATGCGAAGAAGGGCGAAGGCGTCAAAGATTTGGAGCGCGCGGTGGTGGACTATATACCGTACGGCCCCGCCTATTTCCCCAAAGGCCAGCTTACCGACCGCTGGGAACGTTTTTATATAGGGGAATTTATAAGAGAGCAGATTTTCCTTCAGTACGGGGAGGAGATACCGTACAGCACTTATGTAGAGGTGGAAAAATTTACCGAGGACTTGGGAGAAAAAAACTATATCAGCGCGGTAATACACGTGGAACGGGAACGCCAAAAGCCTATTATCATAGGCAAAGGCGGCAGCGCGATAGCCAAGCTGAGGGAGGCCGCCCAACGCCGGATAAACGACTTTTTGGGTATGAAATATCGCCTTCAGCTGCACGTAGCCGTTACGCCGAACTGGCGGCAAAGCGTAAAGTATCTTAAGCGGTTTGGGTATATAAATGATTAGCAGAAACAAAATAAAAGCGCTTATCGATTTAATGGACAAGGAGCCTTCTTTGAAGCCGCGCCTTCAGGCTACTTTGGCGCAGTTTATAAGGCAAGACCCGTTAAAATTCAAGAACGTACTCGAGGAAAGCTACGGCGCGAATATACCCGGCTATATCAAGGACATTCTGGTAAACATAAAGCGGGAGGAACGTTCTGCGGCTTTCGGGAACTATTTTAAGGCGGGCAATCCATCGTTGTTGAAAGGTATGCTTCTTATAGCGGGAATAATAAACCCTTATTTGAGCGAGAGGCAAGCCCTGGCCAAATTTGAACTTTTAAAGAGGGATTTGGCCGCCGAAATGGATTGCGGTTTTGACATATTTCATAAGGCGGAGGTATTGTCACAATACTTTTTTGTCCGCGGGAAATACCGCCTTGAGAGTTTAAACTCGGGCGTAAAGGTTTTAAGTCTGCCCGATATAATATCAGACGGCGGGGCGAGCAGTTTCGCGATGGCGGCTTTATATTGCTGCGCGGCGGAATGTTTTGACGTAAAGGCAGATATGTTTGACGCGGGAGGCAAAGTTATGGTAAGGCTGCGCGACAAATACTCCTACGAGCCCGTATATGTAGACGTTTTCGCGGGCGGGCGGTTCGTAGGCGAGGACGAGTGTAATATTTATGCTTCCGCGCACGGATTTTCTTGGAGCGGCGCTCTGATTACCCCGCTCACAAGCAAACAAATTATAAGGCGCTTTTTGGCCAACTTGATATATGTCTATTCCAAGAACGGGGAGGACGGAGCGCTTGCGATTGTACGCAAGAGCCTCAGCTTGGCGGAATAGGGAGATTTTGTGAAAGACATAACTTCCGCAATAGGGCATACGCCTCTTATCAAAATAAACAGGGAATTACCCGCAAACATTTACATAAAAGCGGAGAAGTTTAATCCTTTCTCCAGCATAAAAGACCGGGCTGCCTTGTATATGATAAACTCGGCCTTAAAAGAAGGACTGCTTAAGCCGGGCGGGGCAATAGTGGAGCCTACCAGCGGCAATACTGGCATAGCCTTGGCGGCGCTGGGGCGTTTAAAGGGATTTAGGGTAATTTTGTGTATGCCCGAGAGTATGAGCGAGGAGCGGCGCAAACTGCTTAAGCTGTTGGGGGCGGAGCTTATTCTTACGCCCGCGCGTGACGGAATGGGCGGTTCCATAGCCAAGGCCAAGGAAATTTTAAAAGAAATTCCATTTGCGTATATGCCCGATCAATTTTCCAATAAGGCCAATGCTCTTTCTCATTACGAAACCACCGGG
>NZ_CAUHCY010000010.1:0-27160 GCF_959605025.1 Candidatus Proelusimicrobium volucris
AATTAAACCACATAATCCACCGCTTGTGCGGGCCCCCGTCAATTCCTTTGAGTTTTAACCTTGCGGCCGTACTCCCCAGGCGGATAACTTAATGCGTTAGCGTCGGCACGGAAGGGGTCGATACCTCCCACACCTAGTTATCATCGTTTACGGCTAGGACTACCGGGGTATCTAATCCCGTTTGCTCCCCTAGCTTTCGTACTTTAGCGTCAGTAAAGGCCCAGAAGACCGCCTTCGCCACCGGTGTTCCTCCTGATATCTACGCATTTCACTGCTACACCAGGAATTCCGTCTTCCTCTGCCTCACTCAAGAAACCCAGTTTCCGTTGCAGTTTCTGGGTTGAGCCCAGAGATTACACAACAGACTTAAATTTCCGCCTACGTGCGCTTTACGCCTAGTAATTCCGAGTAACGCTTGCCACCTACGTCTTACCGCGGCTGCTGGCACGTAGTTAGCCGTGGCTTATTCACAGGGTACCGTCATTTTTTTCTTCCCCTGCAAAAGAAGTTTACAATCCGAGAACCTTCGTCCTTCACGCTGCGTTGCTGGATCAGACTTTCGTCCATTGTCCAAAATTCCCCACTGCTGCCTCCCGTAGGAGTGGGGCCCGTGTCTCAGTGCCCCTGTGGCCGGTCGCCCTTTCAGGCCGGCTATCCGTCGTAGCCTTGGTAGGCCGTTACCCTACCAACTAGCTGATAGACCATAAGATCGTCTGAGAGCGAAAAACCTTTAATAAAAAAGTGATGCCACTTCCTTATATTATGGGGTATTAGCTAACCTTTCGGCCAGTTATTCCCCACTCTCAGGTGGATTCCTTATGTATTACTCACCCGTCTGCCACTAGAATTATCAATGTATTGCTACACTAATAATCCCCGTTCGACTTGCATGTGTTATGCACGCAGCCAGCGTTAACTCTGAGCCAGGATCAAACTCTCCATTAAAATTGAAGATGTTTAAACACCTAAGTGCTTAAGCATCCGCAACGCTTAACGAAGATTTGTTGACTTTTGACTCTTTTATTTGTTGTACTTCATTAGAATTAAACGTTGACCTTATATAAGGTATATATAAGTTCATGTTTGAATGTCACTCGATCGGCTGATACCCCTTGCGGTTGTATCACCCGCTTCAAGTTGCCCATTCGCACATTTGCGATCAAATTTTCAGAGAGCGAAATTCCCTCGTTTACTTTCTCTTTCGAGAAGTAAATTGGAAATTTTGTCTTCTTTCCCGCAGCCGTTTTTAGGCTACAAGAATATTGTATAAAATCTTTTTAAGTCTGTCAAGCTTTTTTTGCTTGACCTTTTTAGATGCTTCCAAACATCTCTTGCTGACTACTTTTATATTAAAACAAATTTAATTTATTTTGTCAACTACTTTTTAAAACTTAAAATCTGTACTAATTTAAAGATCAATTCTTGACTACTCTTTTATTAAAGCATTTTTGCTTTCTTTTGTCAAGCGCTTTTTTAATATCTTAAAAAAGCTGGGCTTATGTTTTTCTGACTACCTATTTATTATAGCATTTGTTTTGAAATCTTGTCAACTCTAATTTTTTGTGACCTAAGTTTCTTTCCTGCTTTATATAATAAGTATATCTTTTTTATTTGAGCTTGTCAAACTCTTTCGTTTTAACAGCGGCTCATTCTCGCTACCTTTATAGTATAGCATTAAAGCGAAAAATTGTCAACCCCTATTTTATTATTTTTAAAAAGGGTCTTTCTTTACTTCTCTTAAACCGGCTGACCGCCGCGTTTATTATATTATTAGTATAGCACAATTGTTTTTATTTTGTCAACATCAATATTTATATTCCTATTATATATATAATATTCTTATTATACCTATATATATATTAACAAATATCTTATCCCGCGCTTATAAAAATAAAAAAACAACTGTCCTTAAGGCAAAACAATTTAAACTTTTTTCATCACAGCCTTTAAACTTTGCTACAATCTGATTATGGATATAGATTTCTTGCTTAAAAGCACCGCGCGAAGTTTATACTTAAGCGCAAAGTTTATGCCGAAAAAAAAGAGCAAAGTTTTTTCCTGCGCTTATTTGATATGCCGCGCCGCCGACAGTATCGCCGATACGGAAATAATCCCTCTGGATAAAAGATTACATCTTATAAATATATATCCGAAGCTGGTGGAAACTTCCGACCCCGATTTGCTTAGAGAATTGCAATCCGCTTTGCCAAAGAAAAATAATCTACACGAAAGCGAACGCCTGCTTTTAAAAAACTTGTCGGTTTGCCTTGATGCGTTCAACAATTTATCTTCGTATCATAAAGAAATAACTTTGCACGTCGTTAATGCCGTTTGCAAAGCAATGCAATGGGATCTTTCCTATTTTCCGGAAAGCGAAAGCGGCCTTTTGAAAGCCGCACCTAATACCGCCCGCACTCAGATTTACTGCGAGCATATGGGCGGAGAACCTGGCGTTTTTTGGTCGAAACTTATCCTTAACAGAAAAGATAATGACACCTTTATTCAAAACGGGAAAAAAATCGGTATGGCTCTGCAAATTACCAATATCCTTAGGGACTTGGCGCAGGACGTAAAAATAGGGAGGATTTATCTCCCCCTCACCGACTTAACTGAAAACAACTTAATGCCACAAGATTTATTGGAAAAGAAAACTTACAAAAAACTTAAACCCGTTATTTTTAAATGGATTACTTGGGGAGTAAACAATCTCGCCGCCGCTAAAGATTTTATGCAGGAAATACCAAAATACCGTTTCTTAGACAGAGCTTCCGTGGCTTGGCCGGTGATTTGGAGTTTGGATACTCTTCTTTTACTTGCCTCTTCAAAAAATATTTTGGATAAAAATAAAATAGAAAAAATACCCAAAAGAACAATCTATCTTACTATGCTCGCCAGTCCGTTTTACTGCCTGAGCGATTTTGTCTTCAATAAAATAATAGACAAAAAGACGGCTTTGATAAAAGAGCAAATCAAAGGTTGATTTTAATCCCGCATCAAGCGGGATTTTATTTCGAGTTAATACAAACTATCGCCCAATTGCAGAATAGAATTCTTATATTTATATCACAAAAAAACGGCCGCTTTTAAAGCGGCCGTTTTACATAACAGAGAAATCTTATTCCTCTATCTTGAGCATAGCGATAAACGCCTCCTGCGGGATATCCACCGCGCCGATGCTCTTCATTCTCTTTTTGCCTTCTTTTTGTTTTTCGAGAAGTTTGCGTTTTCTGGTTATGTCGCCGCCGTAGCATTTGGCAATAACGTCTTTGCGGTAAGCAGGGATAGTTTCCCTAGCGATTATCTTACCGTTCACTCTCGCCTGTACCGCTACTTCAAATTGTTGGCGGCCGATAAGTTCTTTCAGCTTCTCGCACAACAAACGCCCGCGCGTTACCGCCTTGTCCTTATGTGTGATTACCGACAACGCGTCAACCGGTGAGCCGTGTATCAAAATTTCCATCAGCACCACGTCGGCGCTGCGGTATTCGTCTATTTCGTAATCAAAAGAGGCGTAACCCTTGGACACCGATTTGAGTTTATTGTAAAAGTCTATCACCATTTCCGCCATAGGCATATAATAATTTATCATCACGCGCTGGCTGGACAAATGGTCGAGACTGATAAATATTCCGCGTTTCTCTTTCAACAAAGTCATTACGCCGTCCATATAAGCTATCGGCGTAACTATTTTTATTTTGATTGTAGGTTCTTTAATGTCTATTATGTCACCGTACGGCGGAAAATTGGCGGGATTATCTATCCATTTATAACCATCGCCCGCGTCGGCCAAGGCCGCGAGTTCCTGCGGGTGGGTTTTCCTGGAAACGAACTTAACTTGATATATTACGTTAGGACTCGTCGCTATAAGAGAAAGGCCGAATTCTCTCTCAAGCCTTTCTTTTACTATTTCTATATGCAAAAGCCCCATAAAACCCAGACGGAAACCGAAGCCCAAAGCCTTCGATGTCTCGCTTTGATAGCTGAAAGAAGAATCCGATAAATTAAGTTTTTCCAAAGCGGTTCTAAGCAACGGATACTCCGTAGATTCCACCGGGAATATGCTGGCAAAAACCACCGGCTTAACTTCGCTGTATCCGTGCAAAGGCGTGCTTGCCGGGTTATCAACCGTAGTTACCGTATCGCCCACCTGCACCTGATGAATGTCTTTTATACCGGCTATTATATAGCCTACTTCTCCGCTTTGAAGAGAAGCGCACTTTTCCAGCTTAGGCGTCATTATACCGACTTCCTCTATCTTCGAACAAAAACCCGAAGCCATCAACTTTAGACTTTGCCCCGCTTTTATCTTGCCGTCTATCATACGGACATAGACTATTACTCCGCGGAAAGCGTCATAATAAGAATCGAAAATCAAAGCGCGCGCCGGCGCGTTTACTTCCCCTTGCGGCGCGGGCACGTCTTCAACTATTCTTTCAAGCAAATGATCTATGCCAAGGCCGGTCTTCGCGCTGACTCGCTCTGCCGTAATGGGTTCTTTTAATACTTCCCACAATTGTTCTTCGGCTATATCCGCGTCCGATTGATTTAAATCGACTTTATTTATTACCGGTATTATCTTTAAACCCAAACTCTGAGCCAAGTGGGCATGCGCCACCGTCTGTGCTTCCACTCCTTGAGATGCGTCAACCAGCAGCAATACTCCCTCGCAAGCCCTTAAAGAACGCGCCACCTCATAAGAAAAATCCACATGGCCCGGCGTGTCTATAAGGTTTAAAATATAGTCCTTGTATTTTATTCTTACAGCTTTGGCTTTTATCGTTATTCCGCGTTCGCGTTCCAGGTCCATACCGTCTAAAAGCTGGGCCGTCATTTTGCGTTTGGGAATTGTACCTGTATCTTCTAATATCCTGTCGGATAGGGTCGTCTTGCCGTGATCTATGTGTGCTACTATCGAAAAATTACGAATTTTATTCATTGCCGTTATATGTATCTTTAAGATTTCTTATCTCCTCGGAGCTGCTCATCAATATAGCGGCCTGCGCTAAATTGGAGCAATCCTCAAAATTCAGACCTCTTAAAGCACTCTTTATCCTTAAAAACATTCTTGGCGACAGAGATAATATATCCACGCCCAGCCCTATCAAGAAAGGCACCATATCTGGATCCGAGGCCATCTCCCCGCAAATACTTACCGGCTTGCCCTTCTTGCGGCAGGCTTGAACTATAAAATTTATCGTTCTTAACACCGCCGGGTGGCAAGGATCATAAAGTTCCGCCACTTCTTGGTTGACTCTGTCCACCGCAATTAAATATTGTATTAAATCATTGGTCCCTATGGAAACAAAATCCACTTCCGGCAATATCCCGTCCAAGCTCAAAGCCGCCGAGGGGACTTCTATCATCGCACCCAAGCTGACCGGCTGGCGGGGCGTTTTGCCTTGGTCTTCCATCTCCTTGATAACCGCTTTTAGAACTTTCTTTACTTCCTTCACTTCCTCTACCGAGGACACCATCGGTATCATTATCTTTATCCGCGCTTCCACCTCGGCCGAAGCTCTGACTATCGCCCTTAACTGAGTGTACATCAGTTCGGGATATTTTAAAAATAACCTTACGCCGCGGCAGCCCATAAATGGGTTATCCTCTTTCTCGCGCCGACCAAGGCCGAGCTGCGTTATTTTATCGCCGCCCAAATCCGCCAGCCTTATGGTAACGGGGCGTTTGTCAAAGCGCAAAGCAGTCTTTTTATAGATTTGATATTGTTCTTCTTCCGTAGGAGGATCGAATCTGTCCATATAAATAAATTCGGTCCTCAAAAGGCCAAGCCCGTCCGAGCGGAAATTATCCCATGCCTTAAAATCGCGGCGCGGATCGTAGTTGATATACAAAGATACTTTATGGCCGTCGCTAGTTTCGTTCGGCAAAGAACTTATCTGCTGGAGGGACTCCTCCGCCTTGTCTATTTTTATTTGCTCGGCCTTGTATTCTTTTAAAATCTTCGGCTCGGGGTTGATAATTATTACGCCTATTTCCCCGTCCAATATCACCAAATCGCCGTCTTTTATTTGGCTTGACGCGTCGGAAAGGCCGACTACCGCCGGCATTTGCATACTCTGAGCCAACAAAGCGGTATGGCTTGTCTTGCCGCCGATGTCGGTTGCGAAGCCCAAAACATTCTTGCTTTTTAAATTAATAGTGTCTGACGGGAATAAATTGTGCGCTATTATTATGGAAGGTTCCTTTATGGCGGAAAATTTATTCTGTTTTTTTTGCGTCAGGTTTTCGAACAGTCGTTTTGCGACGTCCGCCAAGTCATATTTGCGTTCCCTAAAACGCTCTTCTTTTAAAGCGTCAAATTTGACGGTCAGTTCCCTCGCCGCGCACGATAAGGCATATTCCGCGCTTATTTGTTCTTTCTCAATCTTTTCTTTTACGGCGGTTATCAAAAGAGGATCGGTCAAAATCAGTTTATGCGCCGCTATCAATTTGGCGTATTTGCTGCCGAACAATGTTTTTACCTGCGCCTGGCTGGCCTCCAAATCGGCCATTGATTTTTCTACCGCCTCGTCAAAACGACGCAGTTCCCAGCCGATATTGGTCGACGGTATTTTCCGTCGTTCTATCGCAGTATTGTCCGGCTTTACCAAATAGGCCGGGCCTATCGCTATCCCCGGGCTTGCCGCTATCCCCTTTACTATTATCATTCTTCCTCGAATATCTTGGAAAACACCGCCTTTAATCCGTCAAGCGCGCTGGCTTCGTCCCTGCCGTTTATGGAAAGTTCAATATTACTGCCTTGTTCAGCAGCTATCATCATTATCCCCATTATGCTCTTGGCGTTTACTTCCATTCCGTCTTTAGAAATAAATATGTCGCTATTGTACTTGCCCGCCTCCTGCGCTATCATTGCGGCGGGTCTGGCGTGTATTCCCAGTCTGTTCTTTATTTCTATTTTTTCTTTAATCACAAAAATCTCCGTTCAGGCCAAAAAGGCCGCCAGGCTAAACACTATGGTCGCCGTTAAATAAAGGAATATATTGGGTATGTTTAGTTTCCTCATAAAAATACTCAATATCAAAAAAGCCGCCAACAGCGATATCCTCGCTATCGATTCCGGATCTACCGACGACTTGCGAAATCGTATATATATCGCATAAAAGATTACAAACAGAACCAATATCTGCCCCAATACTTTAAGGAAGCCTATCATTCTGTTCCAATTTAAATTGATAAGGCCGTAAAAATTATCCTCGCTGCCTTCATAACTGTCCATCAGGCCTTTAAATTTTATTGTCAGCGCGGGGATATTGTATATTAACAGCGAACCTGCCAAAGCTAGCAACGCGGCAATTATACTTTGGGACGTTGACACTTCTTCCTGCAATATGTCCACCTGTCCAACAAACAGAATGACGAAGCTAAACACCAGCGACAATGGTTTTAAAGTCGCCCAGAAAAGCCTGTCTCCTATCGAGGCGGCAGTATTTGCCGTACTGGCCCTTATTATACGCCATTCCCGCTCTTCTTCCAACAGTTCCTCGCCCTCTTTTTCCGCCAGTTTTTCTTCTTGTTTTATCATCGCGCCGATGCTGTATCCGCTCATTGCGGGGTGGCTGTTAAACGTCTCCAAATTGCGGGATTTGGCACGTAAATATACTGGCATGCGCCCTTCGTAAATGCGCTTTAGGGCCGGGTCCATAATGTAGAGCATTCCGATATTTTGCAAACGCGCAAAATTCCAGAAGCCCTGCAAAAGAAACATCCTTAAATAAATTCCAATTCCGTTCTTCATAATGCTAATCCGATTTCGGCTTGGCACTAAACGACAGCAATAATCCCGCCAAACCTATCCACGGTACGACAAAATACGAAAATTTAAAAGCTATATGCAAATGTTCCGGTATCTTCGCGCTTATACTGCCGAAGGCCGGCCCTATTACGCTTATGCACACCAGCAAAAACGCATATACCGCCAAGAACTGAAGCAATAAACTTTGCAATATTACCTTGCCCGCACTTGTGGCATTGGTCTTCAGTTCGTGTTCTATCTGCGGCAAATTGCGCGTTCTTAAACGGCGAAGCTCCTTCTCCACGAAAGAAAACGCCAAACCGCCTATTATACCTACGAAAAACGCAAAGTATATATCCAGCCCGAAATACTGCGCCATTATCACCGCTATCCCGCTGCTTAGCGCGCCGCTTGGCGGCGTTACCCCGCCTATCGGCATAAAGTCCAGATAGATAAGTTCCGTAAAAATGCCAAGCTGCAAACCCAAAAAGAAATTGCCGCTCAAAAACCCTATGACACTGCCCACCACTATCGGCCTTGATATCAGCACCTGTCCCCAATATGTGGTATCCAGTTCCAAAACAGCCAAAACGGCGCATATAAGCAAAAGCCCCACCATTAAAATAACCTCGTGGACAAAGATGTAGGCAGAGTCCTCAATACGAAACTCGCGCCCGTACTTACCGCCCTTTGCTTTATAAGGGTTACTTCTTCTTCCGACAAGAAAACCCCTTGCCCATACTGCTTCTTGCCGTCTTCATATTTTGTATTTCCTATATTCACTTCTTTAACTTCAAGGCCTAAATCCATCAATTTAAAAAGGGTTTTCAAATCTTCCACCAGCACCATAACCTTTTGCGATGGTCCTTCTTTTAAGTACCGCGCCGCGCCTTCGGCGCCGAATATCTGCAGAGAGTATTCCTGCGGCAAGCTCATACGCATCATTTTAGACATCAGTTTGCTTGACGACGCCGTTTCTGAAACGACGACAACCTCCTTTACCGATACCGCCGGCAACCAGCCCTGCACCACTTGCCCGTGTATCAGCCTGCTGTCTATTCTAAGAAGAGTTATTTCCATCATTTCACGCTCTCCGTAGCGTTGAATACGGCCTTTTTGCCGTCTTCAACCGCTTTGGCGGCCAAGGCCGGCAGCTCCAAACGGCTCATATTGTTCAAAACCGCAAGAAGCATGTTCAAGTTGAGCCCGCACACCACCTTAACATTATCCATTCCGTTCGTGCAATTAAGCGCCATATTGCATGAACTCCCGCCGAAAGTATCGG
The DNA here is from genome assembly GCF_959605025.1 of Candidatus Proelusimicrobium volucris. NCBI lineage: Bacteria > Pseudomonadati > Elusimicrobiota > Elusimicrobia > Elusimicrobiales > Elusimicrobiaceae > Candidatus Proelusimicrobium > Candidatus Proelusimicrobium volucris. The sequence continues at coordinate 9,036 of NZ_CAUHCY010000010.1, forward strand.
CCAAAACCAATACCTCTGCATCTTGCGCGCTGGCTTTTATGTTCTGGGATATTTTATCCAAGTCCGCTCTACCGCTGACGCTGTAAGCTTGCACCGATTTTTGCTCAAAACAGCATATATTTGAAGCTGTTTCCAGCAAAGCCGGCGCAAGGCAGCCGTGCGCTACTATTATCACTTTTACCATGTTTCTTTCTTCACGATGTTAAGATCTCTATGAAACTCCGAAACCTTAAATCCTTTCTCCCTTAAAATCTCGGCCAAAGAATGCGCCATAAATACGCTTCTGTGTTTGCCGCCGCTGCACCCTACGGCTATCGTCAAATAGGATTTGCCTTCCTTAATATATTTCGGCACCAGATAAATCACTATTTCCGTAAACTTCTTTAAGAAGTTCAAAGCGTGCGGCGATTTTTTTATATAGTCCTGAACCTCTTTGTCGAGCCCGTTCTTTTCCCTAAGCGCGGCGACGTAATAAGGATTTTTCAAAAACCGTACGTCCATTACCAAATCCGCTTCAAGCGGCAATCCGTGCTTGTACCCGAAAGACACGACCGATATATTCATTTCCTGACTGCGTTTTATTTCCAATAATTTAGAAATCTTTTCTTTCAGCTCGCCCAAAGTCAGATTACTGGTGTTTATTTCGTCGTCCGCTAGCTGCTTTATAGGCATAAGAAACTGCCTTTCCTTCTCCAAAGCGGTCAAAAGCTGCTCCTGTAAAGGATGTTTATGTTTCGTTTCGGAAAATCGCCTAACCAGCACCTCGTCATTGGCTTCCAAGAACAGAAGTTTAGGCTCAAAACCCTGCCTTCTTATGGATTTCATTACCTCGGGCAGAGTTTTTAGGCTTTCGCCTTCCCTTATGTCTATGCCGAGTGCGATATTTTCGCTGTCGTTTCTGCTCTTGATATATTTGCTGAAATTCGCAAACAAAGCCAAAGGCAGATTGTCCACGCAATAAAATCCGAAATCGCCAAATATCTTCAGCGCCTGCGTTTTGCCTGCGCCGGATATCCCCGTAATTATAAAAAACTTACCCCTCTTGCTCTGTTCCATTTCTTTTGCCTTTCATTTTTTCCAGCAGTCTCTTGTTAAATTCTTTGGCGGAGCTTATACCCTGCCCTTTCAAACGCTGGTTCAAAGCCGCAACTTCTATCAATACTGCCAAATTTCTGCCCGGCGTTACCGGTATCGTTAAAGAATTTATTTCTACCCCCAATATACTGCTGCGTTGTTGTTCTATGCCCAAGCGGTCTATTTCACCGTTAGGGGCAACCAAATTGACTTCCAATTCTATCTGAGTACTGTCCATCGCCGCTCCGACGCCAAAGAGAAGTTCTATATCCAATATGCCCAGCCCGCGTACTTCCATATAATGCTTAAGCATCGGCGGACACGACCCCAACAGTGTATGGCCGCGCCTGCGCTGTATCTCCACCACGTCGTCGGCTACCAGTATATGCCCCCTTTTTATAAGCTCTAATGCGCATTCGCTTTTGCCTATGCCCGCGTCGCCGCGTATCAAAACGCCCATACCCGATACCTTTACCAGTACTCCATGCACATGAGTCCTGGGCGAGATGCAATCGTCCAAATATGCTATCAGCTCCGATACGAAAGTGGCGGTATCAAGACAAGTGCTCAAAAGGGGCAGTTTTTCTTCTTTACAGGCCTGCCTTATAGCGGGCAAAACCTTCATACCCGCCGTTACTATGACGCAAGGCACCGGGCCAGATTTGAACATCTTTTTAAGATTTGCCTTAAGTTTCTTGTAGGAAAGTTTCGCGCAGAAAGCGTATTCGCCTCGGCCCATGATTTGGATAACTTCCGAGCGGAAATTTTCTAAATGCCCGTCCAAAGCCAAGCCAGGCCTGTTGATGCTGGGCTTATTTATTTCCCTGTTAATGTATTCCCGTCCGCACAAAAGCTCGAGGTTCAACTCCGACCCCTTTTCCTCGAGCATTTGCGCTACGGTTATGGAACGGGCAAATTCCGGCACGGGATTACCTTCTTATTTCGCTTTCACGGGTTGAATGAGCCCGTACGTGCCGTCCAATCTCTTGAATATAAGATTGATTTGTTTGGATTCCTCGTCCATGAACATCCAGAAGGTATATCCCAGCCTTTCCATTTCGTAGGCGGCGTCTTCCGGATTCATCGGGTGGACTTCAACCTGCTTGATTACCGAGAACTTTACGTCATTTTGCGGCGCGAATACCGCCCCGTAATAGGATGCCAAATCTTCCTTTACGACCGCTTTCTTGCTCTGCACCGCTTTGCCTTTGTTCTTTCTTACCTGAGCCTCTATTTTCAAGATGGTGCCGTCTATGGCTTTATACAAATCTTCCTCAATAGATTTCCCCGTAAATTTTTTGCGGCCGGCGTGGACGGTAAGCTCGGCCCTTTGATTTATTTTCTTGTCTACGCTTAAGACTATTTCGGCCCAAGCGGAATCGTCAAAAAATTTATCCAGCTTATCCACTTTAGCCGCAGTAAAATCCTTTATCGCTTGCGTAAGTTTAATATTCTTAGCCGTAATTTTGAGTTTCATAATTATCCTCCAGTTATGCCCTCGGGTTTGGCCCGTGTGCTTATTAAATCATTTGTTAGACGGGCTGTCAACGACATTTTACCGCCGTTTACATACCCGCTTCCGCCTTAGCGCCCGTCCTGCAAAGCGCACAACACCTTTACCGCACTTGGCGATATTTCTATTTCCAAACAATCTTTTCCTCTTTTGGGCTCGCCGTCTATATGATAGCTGAACGGACCGTCAAGAAAAACCTTCGCCCTCCTTATTTTATAAGTATCGGCAATACTTACGATTTTACAAGAAGGGAAAAAGAAACTCGGCAGGCCCAGAGCCAATTTAAAAATATTGGAGCGGCGTATAACTGTCATATCCAAAAAGCCGTCGTCGAAAGCAGCTTTGGGCGCTATTTTAAAATTGCTCCCATACTGCCGTCCGTTTGCGAAAACCAAAGACATTATCTTAAATTCGAATGTTTTGCCGTCGGTTTCCGCTTTAACCAAAGGCGATTTATAGCCGAAAAAGGCTTTCGCGCCTATTTTGAAATACGGCCACTTCCCGCGTTTGCCGCCCGCGCCGATTTCGTCAAAACGCGCGGCGATGTCAGCCTCCATGCCGAGGCCCGCCAAATTGATAAAATACTCGCCGTTGGCACGCCCTAAGTCAAATTGTTTTATTTTGAATTTTTTTAAAGCTGAAACCCTTTGTTCCAAGGACCCTAAAGGGCAGCCCAATTCCCGCGCCAGCCCGTTGCCGCTGCCTAAAGCGATTACGCCCAAGGCCGTTTGAGTACCCGCCAGGCTTTGTACGGCCTCATTTATAGTGCCGTCGCCGCCCGCGACGATGACGGCCTCAAAGCCATCCCGGGCAAAGATTTTGGCCAATTCCCGCGCGTGCCCTTTAAATTCGGTAAATACCGTTTCCGCCTGCGGGAAATGTTTTTTTATCTTGTCTTCAATATTCCCGCAGCCGAGCTTTTTGCCCGATTTGGGATTGATTATGAAAGCCGTTTTCATTCTGGTACGCTCCGTCCCAATATGATATACTTTATAATATTTTGAGGTAATTTATATATGAAAAGTCAGAACGTAAGAAGCAGTTTTCTTAATTATTTCCATAAAAAGGGCTTACCGATAATAGAATCCAGCCCTCTTATTCCCCACGGCGATCCGACGCTTTTGTTCACCTCGGCGGGAATGGTGCAGTTTAAACCTAATTTTTTAGGCCTTAAAAAAGACCTTAAAAACGCGACTACTTCGCAGAAATGTCTTAGAACCACGGATATAGACAATGTCGGTTTTACCAAAAGGCATTTGACGTTTTTTGAAATGTTGGGCAATTTCTCGTTCGGCGATTATTTCAAAAAAGAAGCCATAACTTGGGCTTGGGACTATCTTACCAACGAGCTTAAAATAGACAAAAACAGATTATACGTCAGCATATACAAAGGCGGCATAGCCCCGCGCGACGAGGAAGCCTATGAAGCCTGGTCAAAAATAATCGACAAAAGCCGCATATCGGAATTTGACGAAGCCGACAATTTTTGGACTATGGGCCCCACCGGCCCCTGCGGCCCCTGCTCGGAAATATACTACGATTTCGGGGAAGACAAAGGCTGCCCCGACTGTGCCAAAAACGGCATCGCCTGCAACTGCGGTCGTTTTGTGGAGATATGGAATTTGGTATTTACCCAATTTAACCGCCTGGAGGACGGCACTTTGGAGAAATTACCACAAAAGAACATCGATACGGGCATGGGTCTTGAAAGGCTCTGTATGGTAATGCAGAATGTGGACAATCCTTTCGACACAGACCTTTTTACCCCGATAATCGATTACGCCAAAAAGATATTGGCCATAAAAGGGGAAACATCAGCGGAAGTTTCTGCTTTAAGAATTATAGCCGACCATATCCGCGCGTCCAGCTTTTTACTGTCTGAAGGAATCTTACCCTCGAACGAAGGCCGCGGCTATATTCTGCGCCGCCTGATAAGGCGCGCGGCGCGCTACGGCAAATTGCACGGCAGAACCCAGCCTTTTATGCACTTGCTGGTGCCGAGCGTACTTAGCATATATAAGGATATTTATCCGCAGCTTATAACAAGTTCAACCCATATAATATCGGCTTTGAAAGCGGAAGAAACGTCCTTCTTCAAAACTTTGAACGACGGCGAACAGCGCCTGCAGGAAATCATAAAAAACAATCCCGGCCAATTATCGGGCGACGAGGCTTTCAACTTGTACGAAACTTACGGCTTTCCGCTTGAACTGACTAAAGAAATCCTGGCAGAAAAACACATCAAATTGGATGAAGAAGGGTTCTTCGCCGCACAGAAAAAGGCGAAGGAAAGCTCCCGCGCCGATATCGATGAGTTTGAAAAAGAAAAAGTGCTGGTAATGCAGCAGCTTGAATCGAAACTGCCCGCAACGGTTTTTACCGGTTATGACGTTTTAAATCAAAAAGCCGAAATACTCGCCCTGCTTACCAAGGATTATCAAACGACGGATACTCTTGATAAAGAGGGGTATATCGTTACGGATAAAACTTCTTTTTACGCACAATCGGGCGGACAGGTTGGCGATATAGGCTCGATAGAAGTTGACGGGGAAGCCGTCGCGAAAATAAGCGACACCCAAAAACCGCTTGAAAAAATTTATTTGCATAAAGTGAACATTATCAAAGGCTCTTTGCACAAGGGGCAGACGATAATGCTTGCGGTAGATCCCGTAGCCAGATTTAAAGCGGCGGCGAATCACTCGGCGGTACACGTGCTCAACGCGTCTTTAAGAACAATATTGGGCGATGAAGTTCACCAGGCCGGGTCCTTCGTTTCGCCGGAAAAGCTCCGCTTCGACTATACCATATCCACGCCCCCCACGCCCGATCAGCTTTTGGCGGTATGGGGCGTGGCTAACAATATAATCGAACAGAATTTGAAAGTGGAAACCCAAGTTCGCCCGTTAAAAGACGCCAAGGAACTGGGCGCGACGGTGCTTTTGGGCGAAACTTATGCCGACCCGGCGAGATTTGTTCTTATCTCCAAGGACGGATTTAAAGACCCAAAAAACCGCGCCAGCCTTGAACTCTGCGGCGGAACGCACGTAAAGAGTACCGGCGAAATAATGAATATAAGAATACTTAGGGAAAGCGCGGTATCGGCTGGCGTCAGACGTATAGAGGCGGTAGCGGGTCTAAGCGCGGTGGAGTATTTAAAACACGGCTCGAACGCCGCGATATTGGCTTCCAAAATCTTAAACACGACCGTAGACGATTTGGCCAAGAAGGCGCAGCAGTTGCTGGAAACGGAACAAACCCTAAAAAAAGAGATAGCCGAGCTTAAACGCAAACTTTTAAGCGGGGCGGACAACTCCGCACAATGCGAGGTTACTTTCAGCGACGGAGTCTGCGCGGTAGTATTCAACGCGGAAAACAGCGAAATAAAGGAACTCCGTACCCTCGCCGACAATATGGCCGACAAAAACAAAGGCAAGGTGGTAATAATAACCACGGAGAGAGAAGGCAAGAAGTCCTTTGTGGTAAAAAGCTGCAAAGACGGCGCGGACGCAAACAAAATAGCCAAGGCCGTTGCCGGCGCGATAAACGGGCGCGGCGGCGGAAAGGCCGAATTTGCGCAGGGCGGCGGGGAATGTTGTCCCTGGGAAGAGTTTTTAAAGAAAATAAAAGATCTTTAAAAATTTTGCTATAATTTATTAAGAACGAAAAAATAATTTGTAGCGATACAAAATATTTTGCTATAATAAATTATCCGGTTTTTATAAAGAAAACGCGGCGTTGGAATTTTCGCCGCGATATAAGAGCCAAAAAGATTTTAGAGGAACGGTTGGGTGGCTGAGCGGTCAAAAGCAACGGTCTGTAAAACCGTCGGGCGTGCCCTACATAGGTTCGAATCCTATCCCAACCATTCCTCTTTTTTCAACTAAAAGTTGGCCGCGCAGTGGTAGCGCGGGCGCAAAGAGCGCAAATTTATGTGAGTAATAGGACCCGAGTCAAATCCTATAAAACACAAAAGGTACAAAATGAGCAAAACATACTTACCTTCCGTACAGGAAGCCGAAGCAGGAAGAAAATGGCATCATATCGATGCCGCCGGCAAAACCTTGGGAAGATTGGCGACGCAGTTGGCCGTCTACCTTATGGGCAAGCACAAGAGAACTTTTACCCCCAATATGGACTGTGGGGATTTCGTCGTTGTTACCAATGCCGGGAAGATAAAAGTAACCGGGAAAAAAGCGGAGGAGAAAGTATATTTCTCCCACTCCGGCTACGCGAAAGGCGCTAAAGAAGTTCCTTTCAAGAGGCAGATGGAAAACAACCCCGCGAAGGTCATCGAGTTGGCCGTTTATCGCATGCTCGACAACAATAAACTTCGCGCTAAAAGAATGAAAAGGCTTAGAATCTTCAACGGTGAAGAGCATTCTTTTGCGGAAAGGTTCTCAAAATAAAAGGTGATTTCTATGGAAACCAAACAGATTAAAACCGGCAGAAGAAAAACTTCCGTAGCTCAGGCTGAGCTCGTGAAAGGTTCCGGTAAAATAACGATCAATACCAAATCATTGGAAGATTACTTCCGCGGTTGCCCCAGATATCAGGACACCGTAGTAGCGCCGTTAAGCGAACTTAAAGCCGAGAAAGATTTTGACGTAAACGTCAAAGTATGCGGCGGCGGTATCGCTTCTCAGGCGGGCGCCATACGCCACGCCATCGCCAGATCCTTGGCGGTGCTGGGCGAGGATAACAAAAAATCCATGAAGAAAGCCGGCTTCTTAACCAGAGACCCCAGAATGGTCGAAAGAAAGAAACCCGGCCAGCCCAAAGCGAGAAGACGCTTCCAATTCTCCAAACGTTAATTTGGAAGTCGACAAAATTTACCCCCGGTACCCCGGGGGTTTTTTATTGTCCGTTTTTCTTTTAATTTTTTGATTTCAACAAAAACACCTTCTGTGTTTGGGAATAGCCTTTCCGTGAGTCTTTGCCGACGGGCGGGGCCTCGCCATTACCCCAAACAAAAAGCCCTCCGCCAAGCGGCAAAACGCTGCCGCCGGCAGAGTTATATTTCCACAAGGCCATAAAGCTGTATTTCCACAAGCCCGATTTGGCGGCTTTTTTCTCGCGCCTGCCAAAAGCGCCGGGCAAGACCTTCAAAAAACAAAATATCTTTTTCTCTTAAAGCGAAATAAATACCACCCTTAAATTACGCAGAGGATAAAACGAAAGGCAATCTCTTGCCCATTTCGCAAAAAAACGGCGGAGGATTTGCTTCCCTTGCGCTTTTATGTTTTTTGGCGCTTGTTTTAGCTATGTTTAATCATTCTAATTTTCTATAATGATATTATGATAGAAGAATTAAAAAATAAGTTAAATTTAATAGAAAGCAATTATATTTCCAAAATACAAGCCTGCCAAGATTTAAAACAACTGCAGGACTTGCAAGTCGCCGCCGTAGGACGCAAAGGCGAACTGACAGAACTTTTAAAGAGTCTTAAAGATCTCTCTTTGGAAGAGAAAAAGGAGTTCGGCCCCTTAAGCAACGCTTTAAAGGCGAAACTCGTTTCCTTATTCGAAACAAAAACCGCCGAACTAGAAACCGCGGCCATTAACGAAGAATTAAACAAGACGGATTTGGATTTAACTTTGCCCGCCTATCCATTCAATAAAGGCGGCAGGCACCCCTTGGCCATAGCGCAAAAGAGAATGACCGATATTCTCTCCAAACTGGGGTTTGTATGGGCGCACGGCCCTTTTATAGAGGACGAGTACCACAATTTTGACGCTTTGAATATCCCCGCGCACCATCCCGCGCGCGATATGCAGGACACCTTTTTCGTCAAAAATACCAATAAGACGGATTTCGTTTTAAGGACGCACACCTCGGGCGTACAGATAAGAACTATGCAAAAGCAGCGCCCGCCCATACGCATTATGGCGCCTGGCAGAGTATTCCGCAAAGACGCTCTTGACGCTACGCACAGCCCGGTATTTCACCAAATAGAAGGCCTATATGTCGATAAAAACGTCAGCTTGGCGGATTTAAAAAGGGATTTGACGGTATTTATGAAGGGCCTTTTCGGCAAGAAGGCGGAAGTAAGGTTTAGGCCGTCGTTCTTCCCGTTTACCGAACCAAGCGTGGAAGTGGACGTAAAATGCGTATTCTGCGAAGGCAAGGACAAGAACTGCCCCGTCTGCAAAGGCAGCGGCTGGAAGGAAATGTTGGGCGCGGGTATCGTGCATCCCAATGTACTTAGAAACTGCAATATCGACCCAGAAGTTTACAGCGGATACGCTTTCGGCATGGGTGTAGAGAGGCTGGCGATGTTCTCTTTGGACATCAAGGACATCAGAACTTTCTACGAGAACGATATTAGGATTTTGGAGCAATTTTAAATGAAAATACTTTATTCTTGGCTTAAAGATTTTATTGATTTGGATCTAACTCCCGAAGAGCTGGCAGGCAAGCTGACCGTTCTTGGTATGGAAGTGGAAGAGATAAAAAAGACGGGGGCGGACTTTGACGACATTTACGCCGCCAAAATAGTTAAAATAAACGCGCACCCCAATTCAGAAAAGCTGCACCTTGTCGATTTGGAAACGAAAGACGGTGCCAAACGCGTAGTATGCGGCGCGCAGAACATCGCCGAAGGGCAGACCGTACCTTTGGCCAATGTAGGATCGAGGCTTGGCAAGATTTATCTTAAACCGGCGGAAATCCGCGGCGTAGTATCGGAGGGAATGTTATGTTCCGCCGACGAACTTGGCTTGGCGGCTGAACGCCAAAAAGGCATTATGATTTTGGACCCTAAAATACCCGTCGGTACAGACGTAAAAACATTATACGGCAAAGCCGACGCGATATTTGAAGTTTCCCTAACCCCCAACCGCCCGGACCTTATGAGCCACCTCGGCATAGCAAGAGAACTTAGCGTTTTGTTAAATCTTCCTTTAAAAAAGAAGGAGTGGAAAAAATACAAAGGCGAAGGACCCGCTTTAAAAATCAATATCCACACGCAAGACGACGGCTGCGCCAGATATACGGGCAGGATAATCCGCGGTGTAAAGAATACTGAGTCCCCCGCTTGGATGAAGGAACGCCTTTTGGCCATGGGCGTCAACCCCAAGAACGCGCTTGTAGATATTACCAACTATGTCCTTTTTGAAATAGGCCACCCGATGCACGCTTTTGACCTTAACCATCTTGAAGGCGGGGAAATAAACGTACGCTGGGCGCAGGAAAACGAAAACTTTTTGGCGCTTGACGACACTCAACGCACCCTAACGCCGCAGAGCCTAGTTATAGCCGACGGCAAAAAAGCCGTCGCCTTAGCGGGCGTTATGGGAGGCAAAGGCGACAGTATATTACCTGAAACCAAAGACATCTTTTTGGAAGGCGCATATTTTTATCCGCCGTGCATAAATAAAACGTCAAAAAAGTTTGCGCTCAGCACGGAATCTTCCCAAAGGTTTGAAAGAGGCGTAGATATAGAAGGCTGTTTAAATTCGATAGAGATGGCGACGGCCCTGGTACTTGAAATATGCGGCGGCGAGCCCAGCGAAATCAACGACGTTTACCCTAATCCTTACCGCCCCGCTCAAATAGAATTTAAGCCCGAGGATCTGGAAAAGATACTCGGTATGGAAATAGACCGCGAGCGCCTTAAAGACATTTTCGGCAGGCTTGGCGCGGATTTAAGAATTTCCGATTCGGGCGCCTGGCTCTTTACGCCCGGCTCTTACAGACGGGATTTGAACCACAAGTGGGATTTGGCGGAAGAGGCCGCGCGCTATATCGGTTTGGAAAACTTGGCCTCCGACGGCGACGGCACGACGCACGCCACTTTATACTTCGGCGAGAACCCTAAAGCGGTGGATATAGGCGAAAAATTCTCCGACGCTTTGGCGGGCCTCGGCTTTTACGAATGCAAAAATTTTGACTTCGTATCGCAAAAGGATTTAAATCTTTTCTCCTTCAGCGACAAAACCGCCGTGGAAATAAAAAATCCGCTCGCCGACGGAATGGAATTTTTAAGGCCGAACCTGCTTATGAGCCTGCTGAAAAACATAGCTCTTAACCAAAACTTCGGCAGACACGATTTGGCTCTTTTCGAGTACGGCAAAACTTTCTCTTTGCAGAAAGGCTTCCCGCTGGAAACTTTCTCTCTAGGCGCTGTTATGTGCGGCAAAACCCCGCGGGAAAAGTTCTTTATGAACCCGCAGTGCAAAGTAGGCTTTTACGGCCTTAAAGGCGCGGCGGAAAATATTTTGAGGGATTTTGAAGGCGTAACTTTCCAACCTTCCAAAAGCGCTCCCTCTTATATGCACCCCAAAATCTGTATGGACATTCTTTTAAACAACAAGAAAATAGGCTTTCTGGGGCAGGTGCACCCGCTGACGCTAAAGGCTTACGACATCAAGCAAGAAGTTTACGCCTTTGAGTTTGACGTCAAAAACCTGGAGAAACTCTTTGACGCGCAGCAGTTCAAAAAAGCGCGCGAGATAAGCGCTTTCCCCGCTTCAAAGAGGGATCTGTCCGTAGTGATAGACAAGAATATAACTTTTGACAAAGTCCGCCAAGCATTAAAGGCGGCCGCACCCGATACTAAGTACAATCTTACGGATTTGTATCAAGGATCGAACTTGCCCGAAGGCAAAAAGAGCATTACCTTAAGTTTCGATTTTATTTCCAAGGAGAAAACCCTTACCGACGCGGAAGTAAACAAAGCGGTAGAGGCTATTCTCGCGAAATTAAAAACGGACTTGGGCGCGGAATTAAGATAAAACATAAAGTATGGAAGACGACAAATACAAACAGCTGCATCTTTTAATAGACCGCATATCGGCCAGGCTTGCGCAAGCTGAGGAGGAAAATATGCTTCTTCAAGCCAAAGTGCGGGCTTTGGAGTCGAACGTAAAAGTTCTGCAAAGCGCGCAAGTAACCGCGAGGGCTTTAAAAGAATGGAAAGACGTAACGACTTCCATACTAAAGAAACTTTACGCTAAAATAGAACGGGAAATAGAGAGGATAGAGCAGCAGTCCTCTTCCCCCGATTTGGGCCAGAAATGAGCAAAAGACAAGAACCCGTTACCGTAACGATTAAAAGGATAGAGCTCGACAATGTCGTACTGGAAGGGCTCGGCCCTTTGGACGTTAACGCTTTGGCAAGAGAAATAGAAAACAAGATGGACCAATTCTCGGAAGAGAAACATACCGTAGACACTTTCAAGATATTGCTTCATACGACGCTTTTCTATGCGGCCAAAGTATACACCAGAAGCAACAACGAAGAGCAAAAAAGCAAAGCGGGCGAAAAACAGTTGGACAGCGCGATAGAAAAATTAAATCTTGCCTTGAACCGTTTGCCCCTTAAATAGATATGAGCGATTTTTTTGAAGAAGAAAGGCGCGAATCCGCCAAAGAAAATATGCCGCTTGCGGCAAGGTTGGCGCCCCAAAAGCTGGAAGATTTCGCCGGGCAGGAAGATATTCTTGCGCCGGGCAAACTTCTGCGCCGTCTTATAGAGGCCGATAAAGTCCGCTCCGCCGTATTCTTCGGCCCGCCGGGCGTGGGCAAAACAGCGCTTGCGAGATTTATCGCCAAAACCACCCGCGCGCATGTAAGCGAACTTAACGCCGCGGCCGCGGGTGTGGGCGACTTAAAAAAAGTTTTAGAAGAGGCCCGCCTTAGAATAGAAAACAATTTTGAGCAAAAACGCACCCTCCTTATCTTAGACGAAATACATCACTTTAACAAAACGCAGCAGGACGTGCTTTTGCCTTCGGTGGAAAGCGGGCAGATAATCCTTATCGGCATAACAACGGAAAACCCCTACTTCTACATCAACAATGCTTTGCTTTCAAGATTTTCCGTATTTGAGTTCAAACCTTTAAGCGCGGAAAATCTCTCAAAAATAACGAAGAATGCGCAGGAAAGCCAAAACTTCATTATTGACGACGACGCGAAAGATTTCCTTATCACGCAGTCAAACGGCGACGCCAGACGCTTTCTAAACGCCTTGGAACTGGCTTTAATAACTACGCCGTATGTAGGCGGGCCAAAACACATAACTTTCGATATAGCCAAAGACTGCATACAAAAAAGACATCTTAACTACGACAAAAAAGGCGACGATCATTACGACGTTATTTCGGCCTTCATAAAATCAATGCGCGGCTCGGATCCGGATGCCGCAGTCTATTGGCTGGCCAGAATGCTGGAATCGGGCGAAGACCCGCGATTTATCGCAAGACGTATTTTTATCTGCGCGGCGGAAGACGTCGGCCTGGCCGAACCTACCGCAATAGTCATAGCGCAGGCAGCTTTCAAAAGCGCGCAGGTTCTGGGTATGCCGGAAGTGAGAATACCGCTCGCGCAGGCGGCCATATACGTGGCCTGCGCGCCAAAATCGAACGCCGCCTATTTGGCCATAGACGCCGCTTTGGACGAAGTCAAAAACGGACCGAGGAGAGACGTACCCCCGCATTTAAGAAGCTCGATTAAAAACGAGGGCTATAAATACGCGCACGATTACCCCAACCATTACGTTGAGCAGCAATATATGCCCATGCCCAAAAAATTTTATAAGCCGACCGTAATGGGCAAAGAAAAAATTATAAAAGAGCGGCAGGAAAATTTAAGGAAGAAGAAATAATGCTCCCTTTCTCTAAAGATAAAATTTTTTCCGTAACCGAAATCAGCCAAACCGTAAAGCAAATGCTGGAAGGCGTTTTTGGGGAAGTCGCCATAGAAGGCGAAATCTCCAATCTAAAAACCGCTTCCAGCGGGCATATCTATTTCGACCTTAAAGACGAAAACGCCTTAATCTCAGCGGTATTGTTTAAGGGATACGCACGCGGTTTAATTTTAAAAGAAGGCGATCTTATAGTCGCGCGGGGCGAAATATCCTGCTATATCAAACAGGGCAGATACCAGCTTATCGTCAAAGAGGCGGAAGTAAAAACAAAAGGAAATCTATTTGCGGAATTTGAAAAACTTAAAGAAAAATTATCGCAAGAAGGCCTTTTTGACGAAGACAAAAAGCTCCCCCTGCCGCCTTTCCCTTCCAGAATAGGCGTGGTTACTTCACCAACGGGCGCGGCGATACGGGATATCCTTTCCGTACTAAAAAGGCGTGGGCGCAATCTTGAAGTAATAATAGCCCCCGCTTTAGTGCAGGGCGAAGGTTCCAAAGAGCAAATAGTTCAAGCCCTGAAAAATTTGCAAAAGTTGACACCGCCACCCGACGTTATTTTGCTGGGCAGGGGCGGCGGCAGCATAGAAGATTTATGGAGTTTTAACGAAGAGCTTGTAGTCCGCGCGGTAGCCGCAAACAAAATACCTATAATATCCTGCGTCGGGCATGAAACGGACTTTACTTTAACCGATTTTGCCGCTTCTTTAAGAGCACCGACGCCTTCGGCGGCGGCGGAGCTGGTAGTCAAAAATGCGCACGATACGGCGGAAAAATTGTTTTCCTTAAACAAATTGCTTATTAACTCTCTGACAATAAAATACGAGCGCCTAAACGCCAGACTTTCTTTGGCAATTAACAGCAAATACCTTAAGGAGCCGGCCTTGTTCTTTGAACGCAAAGAGCAAACCTTGGACGACCTCAAGGAAACGCTTTATACTAAAATAGATACGCTTTTGGAAGCAAAAGCAAACGCCAAGCATTTGCTTGAACAGCGCCTTGCGCTCTTAAGCCCTCAGGCGACCCTCAAGCGGGGATACGCCATCGTCAGGCGCAGCGCGACGGGCGAGGTTGTACGTTCCTCCCTTAAGGGCGAACGTCTTACCGTACAAACTTCTTATGATAATTTTGAGGTGGAAACATTATGAGCAGAAAAAATACTTTTGAGGCGAAACTTGCCCGCCTTGAAGAAATAGTAAACGCCCTTGACTGCGACACTATCCCGTTGGAAGAAAGTTCAAAGCTCTTTGAGGAGGGGTTGACACTTTCCAAAGAATTGACGGAAAAATTAAACGAAGTAAAATTTAAAGTTCAAACTCTAAAAGAGAAAGGCTCCGCCTTGGTTCTTGAACCTTTCGATAAGGACGAAAATGCCTAAACTGCGTTTGGATAATGCGCTGGTTAATTTGGGGCTGGCCTCAAGCAGGAATAAGGCCCAAGCCATCATTATGGCCGGTGAAGCCTTGGTAAACGGCCAAGTTGAAACCCGCGCCGACAGAAACATCAAACCCGAGGATAATATCTCCCTAAAAGAAAAATCCTGCCCCTATGTATCAAGGGGCGGCTTAAAATTACAAGGTGCTTTGGACTCTTTTAAAATATCCGTAAAAGATAAAATATGCGCCGATATTGGCGTGGCGACGGGCGGGTTTTCCCATTGTTTTCTGCTAAGAGGCGCGAAAGAAGTTTACGGCATAGACGTCGGAAAAGGGCAAATAGCAAGCGAAATTACCGCCTTCAAAAATTTCTTCTTCCGCCCCAATACCAATGCCCGATATATTACCCCCGATATGTTCCCGCATCCGTTTGAAGTTGCCGCCGTTGACGTTTCCTTCATTTCCCTTAAAATGATTATGCCTGCCTTGTTCAACTGTATGTCCGCCAACAGCGATATAGTATTCTTAATTAAGCCACAATTTGAGCTTACCCCCAAAGAGGTGCCCCACGGCATAGTCAAAACCGACGAAAACCGTCAAAAAGCGGTTTCTTTGGTAAGGGATTTCTTTAAGCAAAATCTTGAGACTAAATACAATGCCCAAGAACAAGGACTCATCAATTCTCCCATTACCGGTATGCACGGCAATATAGAGTTCCTGTGGCATATTAAAATAAACTCTCCAAAAGACGATTAATCTGTTTTTAGAACATAAACAGTACTCTTTATCTATCGTGAGGGCTTTTTAGCTTACACTTTGTTTTGACGCGGATTACCCCTATTTAAATCTCGCTTTTATTTGCAGCGAATACTTCTTTAAAAGCGCATTTTATGTCCTTTATCCACATCTCAAAAAGCACGTTTAATATTTTTTAATCTTCTTAGATATAAGCAAAAGCCGCACGGGACGGGATTTTGTATAAAACAATAAATATCCTTGAAGATAGGATCGCTTTTTAGATATAAAAAACCCCCCGCTTTTATAAGCGGGGGTTTTATAGCAAAAGAGTCTGATTAAGCGTTCACTTTATTCGTATCAACATGCAAACCAGGCCCCATCGTGGAAGATAAGGAGATCGTCCTTACATACACGCCTTTGGAGGTTGAAGGTTTTACTTTGTTGATTACTTCCAAAACAGCTTTTGCGTTGTCAAACAGCTTATCGGCTTCGAAAGAGGCCTTGCCTACCGGTACGTGAACGATACCGTAAGCGTCGGCTTTAAACTCTATTCTGCCGGCCTTAAGCTCTTTTACCGCCGTAGCAACGTCAAAGGTGACGGTGCCGGCTTTCGGATTCGGCATCAAGCCGCGAGGGCCTAATATCTTGGCCGCCTTGGCTAAATCCCTCATGGTGTCAGGTGTGGCTACGAGGACGTCAAAGTCCATCTTGCCTTTAAGTATGTCTTCCACCAATTCCTCGCCGCCTACCAAATCGGCTCCGGCTTTTTGAGCGTCTTGAGCATGCTCGCCCTTGGCTAATACCGCTATGCGTTTGGTCTTGCCGGTACCATGCGGAAGAACTACCATCGTTCTTACCTGCTGGTCGGATTTTTTGGTGTCGATGCCTAAGCGGACGTGCAATTCGACGGTTTCGTCAAATTTGGCTTTCGCGTTTTCTTTGCACAGAGCTACCGCTTCTTTCAACGTGTAGAGCTTTTTGCTGTCTATCGTCTTTTTAGCTGCTTCCATTCTTTTTCCCATCTTGTCTCCTTTAGGTCTAACGGGCCGTTAAGCCCTCCCTGGATAAATTCCTTATTTTACTATGTCGACGCCCATGCTTCTGGCCGTGCCTTTTACCATCTCGGCGGCCTGCTTTACGTCTTTGGTGTTCAAGTCCGGCAGTTTTTCCGCCGCGATCTCTTCGCACTGTTTCTGCGTCAACTTGCCCACTTTGTCCTTATGGGGCGTGCCTGAGCCTTTTGCGATGCCCAGCTTCTTTACTATAAGTACCGCCATAGGCGGCATCTTCGTAATGAAGGAGAAGGATCTATCTTCATATACCGTTATTACAACCGGGATCTTGATACCTTTCTCCAACTTCGCGGTCTTGGCATTAAACTGCTTGCAGAATTCCATGATGTTTACGCCATGCTGACCCAATGCCGGGCCTACCGGAGGCGCAGGATTCGCGGCCCCTGCCGGTATCTGCAGTTTAATATAGCCTTTGATTTTTTTCTCTTTTGCCATTTTTATTTTACTCCTTAATTTACCCGCCTTGGCGGGCTGCTGCTAAATCTAGTTTATCTTCTCAACCTGCAAGTAGTCCACTTCTACGGGAGTAGCTCTGTCAAAAACCGTTACCATTACTTTCAGCTTGTTTTTGGCTTCGTTTACTTCCTCTATTACGCCGACAAAGTGCTTAAACGGGCCTTCCGTCACGCGCACTTGCTCGCCGCGGTCAAATTGTACCGCGTGCTTGGGCTTGCCGTCGGTAGCGGTCGTCAACTCTACTATGCCGGCTATCTCCTCTTCCGGAAGAGGCACCGGATACGGATCGCCTAAAAAGCCCGTAACCCCTATTATGTTCCTTATGAACCAATAGGTTTGGCTGGTTAAGATCATCTCTACCAATATATAACCGGGGAAAAATTTGCGTTTCCTTAAGGTCTTTTTATTTTGTTTTACTTCCACTACTTCTTCGGTAGGCACCAAAACGTTAAAGACTCTATCCCCAAAGTTCTGCACTTTTATTTGCGTTAAAATCTTTTCTTTTACCTTGTCCTCATGACCCGTCTGAGTGTGAACAACGTACCAGTACTTTTCCTGCGATTCGTGCTCTTTAGACACGGCCTCTTCGGTTTGATTGGCTTTCGTCTCTTCGCTCATGTTAATTGCTCCCTATTATCTTACTCAACACTGAAGATAAGATAAAGTCTATCCCGCTTATGTATATAGCTATTATCGCAACTACTATGAATACAAATATCGTCGACTGTATCATCTGCGCTCTGGAAAGCCATACACTCTTTTTAAGTTCGAAGTATGACTCCCTAAGGAAACTTATTGCTTTATTCATATAACCTACCGTTTCTTAAAATCTGGCAGGAGCGGAAGGACTCGAACCTTCAGTCCCGGTTTTGGAGACCGGTGGTTTACCAGTTAACCGACGCTCCCATATTCTTATCTATGCGAAACCTTATTTAGAGGCTTTGCCTTCTTTATGCAAAGTCTGCTTGCCGCATTTCTTGCAAAATTTGTTCAATTCGACTTTGTAATCTTTCTTTTTGCCTTTAGCAAAATAGTAGTTCTTATTTTTGCATTCCGTGCACGATAACACGAATGTTAATCTTTCTGCTGTTGCCATTTTTTCTGTCCTGTCTTAAATTTTGGGCTATATGCCCTCTCATAAAGATACCTAAAGGGACATTGTATCCAATGTCCCTATTAGGTTCCTATTTCAAACTGTTACTCAAGGATCTTGGTAACAACGCCGGCGCCTACTGTCCTGCCGCCTTCCCTT
>NZ_CAUHCY010000011.1:0-17969 GCF_959605025.1 Candidatus Proelusimicrobium volucris
TGCGGTGAATACGTTCCCGGGCCTTGTACACACCGCCCGTCACACCACGAAAGTTAATTGCAACAGAAGTATCAGGGTCGTCCTGGTCCTAAGTTGTGATTAGTAATTGGGGTGAAGTCGTAACAAGGTAGCCGTACCGGAAGGTGCGGCTGGATCACCTCCTTTATATTTTCTTTCTTCGGAGAGGAAATATAGGTCGATCGCGAGATTGGAGAGGGTAACACCGAACCGTTTCAAGTTGGCCGTTCGCACATTTAAGATTTGAAGGGCTGTAGTTATAAGTCCTCATGACTGTAATGGCATGGGCTCATAGCTCAGCTGGTCAGAGCGCACGCTTGATAAGCGTGAGGTCGGTGGTTCGATCCCACCTGGGCCCACCAATTTGTACAGCACAAGGGGCTGTAGCTCAGTTGGGAGAGCGCCTGCTTTGCAAGCAGGAGGTCGTCGGTTCGATCCCGATCAGCTCCAACTTTAAATCTTGAATAATGTAGACGCAAGCGACAAATTTTTAAGATCTTTGAAAATTAGATTCGTATAATCACTCTATTTGGAGTAAGACTCAAGTAGAAGCATCCAAATACGAAATTATAGATTAGAAAGACCAAGCGTTTTCTGTATATAAGTATATGTGAATACTTATATATAAGAACACACAATTACGAAGAGAACATAGAAGTCGTAATAAGCGTAAGATTGTATTCGCGATATCCGAGAGGATATCGGATTAAAGAATATGGTCAAGCTACAAGGGTGTATGGTGAATGCCTTGGTGTCAGAAGCCGAAGAAAGACGTGATAAGCTGCGATAAGCCTCGGGTAGGAGCAAATATCCATTGATCCGGGGATTTCTGAATGGGGGAACCCTTATATATGAAAGTATATAAACAGTAAGAGGAAGGTTTGGCCTTCGGGCCTTAAGGTACTCTTATATGAGGCAACCTAGGGAAGTGAAACATCTCAGTACCTAGAGGAAAAGAAATCAAAAGAGATTCCCAAAGTAGTGGCGAGCGAAATGGGAGATAGTCCAAACCGTCCTCCGCACTGTGCCTGTTAAGGCGGGCAGAGTGCGTGGGGCGGGGTTGTAGGGCTCGTCCGGTTTAGAGCCGGGAAGTTACCAAGTATCACATTAGCTGAATAATCTGGAAAGTTTAACCAAAGCAGGTGACAGTCCTTTAAGCGAAAATGTAGATACCTTCCGACGAGTACCTGAGTACTACTGGGCACGTGCAATCCGGTAGGAACCTGGGGAGACCACTCTCCAAGACTAAATACTCTCTGGCAACCGATAGTGAACCAGTACCGCGAGGGAAAGGCGAAAAGAACCCCTAACGGGGAGTGAAATAGAACCTGAAACCGTACATCTACAAGCTGTAGTAGCACTATGCCGTAGCAATACGGAATGTGCGACTGCGTGCCTGTTGAAGAATGATCCAGCGAGTTAATGGGCCGAGCAAGGTTAAGGGCTGAAGAGGTCCGGAGCCGTAGTGAAAGCGAGCATGAAATATGCGAATAGTTCGTTCCATTAGACCCGAAGCCAAGTGATCTAACCCTGTCCAGGATGAAGCTTGCGTAACAGCGAGTGAAGGTCCGGAGTGTTGAACGTTGAAAAGTTCCTACATGAGGTGGGGTTAGGGGTGAAAGGCCAATCGAACTTGGTGATAGCTGGTTCTCCTCGAAATAGCTTTAGGGCTAGCGTCGTAATTTAACCCGTGGGGGTAGAGCACTGGTTGATGTAGGGGAAGCGACCCTTCTTCCGAATTCAGTCAAACTCCGAATACCGCGGCGGATATTACGGCAGTCAGTTCGTGAGGGATAAGCTTCACGTGCGAAAGGGAAACAGCCCAGACCGTCAATTTAGGTCCCAAAATGTATGCTAAGTGGTAAAGGATGTGGATTTACTTAAACAGCTAGGAGGTTGGCTTAGAAGCAGCCATCCTTTGAAGAGTGCGTAATAGCTCACTAGTCGAGTGAATCTGCGCCGAAGATGACTCGGGGCTAAGCATACTACCGAAATTACGGGTTGCAGAGTGATTCGTCATTCTGCAGCGGTAGAGGAGCGTTATTAACGCAGCGAAGGTATACCGTAAGGAGTGCTGGAGCGTTAATAAGTGAGAATGCTGGAATGAGTAGCGATAAGGAAGGTGAGAATCCTTCCCACCGAAAATCTAAGGATTCCTAGAGCAATGTTCGTCAGCTCAGGGTTAGTCGGTCCTAAGCTCAGGCCGAAAGGCGTAGGCGAAAGGGCATCCGGTTAATATTCCGGAACTATGTTAAGTGCGTCATCACTCAGGGAGGGACGCAGGAAGGTAAACCGGCCGGTCAGGGAATGTACCGGTGAAAGGTCGTAGATAGGCTTGATAGGCAAATCCGTCAGGTCGTTAATTCGAAAGCCGATGCGAGCGTGTAGCAATACATGTGAAGCGGTCCAACTACACTGCCAAGAAAAACTTCGTGGGGAGTGCTTAATATAACCGTACCGTAAACCGACACAGGTGGATGGGTAGAAAATACTAAGGTGCGCGAGATAACCATCGTTAAGGAACTAGGCAAACTAGCTCCGTAACTTCGGAAGAAGGAGTGCCTGAGTAGGGCTGTAGCAATACAGTTTGAAAAGGTCGCAGTGAAATGGGCTTCGTGACTGTTTAACAAAAACTTAGGGCTCTGCTGAAATCACAAGATGATGTATAGGGCCTGATGCCTGCCCGGTGCCGGAAGGTCAAGGGGAAGGGTTAGCCGCAAGGCGAAGCTCCGAACTTAAGCCCCGGTAAACGGCGGCGGTAACTATAACCGTCCTAAGGTAGCGAAATTCCTTGTCGGGTAAGTTCCGACCTGCACGAATGGCATAACAAAGAAGCCGCTGTCTCAACGATGGGCTCGGCGAAATTGTGGTGCAAGTGAAGACGCTTGCTGCATGCAACAAGACGAAAAGACCCTATGGAGCTTTACTGTAACTTGTCATTGAAATACGGTGTACAATACGTAGGATAGCTGGGAGCCTTTGAAGCATCTCTTGAGGGAGGTGTGGAGGCAACGGTGAAATACCAGCTTTTGTGGATTGTGTTTCTAACTTACACCCGTGAATCCGGGTTGAGGACATTGGCAGGCGGGCAGTTTGACTGGGGCGGTCGCCTCCTAAAGAGTAACGGAGGCGTTCAAAGATTCTCTCAGAGTGAATAGAAATCACTCATCGAGCGCAAAGGTAGAAGAGAGTTTGACTGCGAGGACGACGGTCCGAGCAGGTGCGAAAGCAGGACTTAGTGATCCGGTGGTCCCTCGTGGGAGGGCCATCGCTCAACGGATAAAAGCTACCCTGGGGATAACAGGCTGATCGGGCCCAAGAGTTCACATCGACGGCTCGGTTTGGCACCTCGATGTCGGCTCATCACATCCTCCCGCTGAAGCAGGTGGGAAGGGTTGGACTGTTCGTCCATTAAAGTGGTACGTGAGCTGGGTTCAGTACGTCGTGAGACAGTACGGTCTCTATCTGTTGTGTGCGTAGGAAACTTGAGAGGAGTTGTCCATAGTACGAGAGGGCCTGGATGAACGAACCTCCTGTATCTCAGTTGTCGTGTCAACGGCATAGCTGATTAGCGGTGTTCGGTAGGGATAAGTGCTGAAAGCATATAAGCACGAAACCCGCCTCAAGATAAGGTTTCCCTGGACTATATGTCCCATAAGACCCCCGGAAGACTACCGGGTTGATAGGCAGAAAGTGTACGCATAGTAATATGTTTAGCTAATCTGTACTAATAGGTCGTGAGGCTTGGCCGTATTCTTTAATCCAGAATATAATTGACGCATTGATTTGTGTTCTGAAAGCCTTGGTTTTCTAATTGAAAGCGAATCTATTTTCATTCTTACCTAAGTGGGCGCGAGAGCGTCCGAGGGGAAACCCGAAATAAAGGGGTAGGAATGAGACTGATGTTTATTCCGATGAGGCCACACCCGTTCCCATTCCGAACACGGCAGTTAAGCTCATCAGGGTCGATGGTAGTAGCACCCAATTCGGTGCTGTCAGAGTAGATCGATGTCAGTCTCATTGCTACCCTTTTTTTGCACTAAAGGGATATAACTTAACCGCTCGAATTCTATTCGGGCGGTTTTTTATTTCTTTAAGCCCTTAAAAGAACACTTTCTGTTGTGTTACATTTTATTATAGTGATTTAATAGGAAAAGCTCTTCCTTTTGTATATCATTAAATTTTCTTATCGACAGCTTCCCCCGAGTATATCCTTGAGGGCTTTTCCTGTTTCTATATCTTCTTAAAGAGTTTTATACGGAGCTATTCTGCCGAATAGTGGTTGTTATAGGGCAAAAATATTTTATGTCCATAGGTGTTAAAAGGTGAACTTTAAAAATATTTTATTGTTAGAATAGGGCTTTTTCTCTGCTATATCTGATGGACTCTCGGTTTTTAAATGTTATAATTCCATTATTGTCATAAGATAATTGTTTTTAAAAAATTTTCTTAGTGAAGGTTCTTTAAGCGTTATTGCAAAAGGAATAAAGGGTAGAATGGGGGGAGACGTATGGAAGCGAGAGAATACTATCAAAAATTATTCAGGAAGAAACTCAAGATTATTATTCCGCTTATATTTTTTGAAAGCGTATCACTGTTAGGGATAGTTTTCAGTATTTTGGGCATTTTGCCCAGGGGATATTTAATATCGTCGATAGCGGTATGTGCGGTTTCTTTTTTATGTTTGGCTTTCGTTTTGATTTCTTTGCTTAAAGAATTTTTTTCTTTCATTAGATTAAATCCTCCAGAAAATTGATAATTATTTTATGAAAAAATGCCCCGCATTTTTTGCGGAGCTAGATTTATATATTTGGGAGGAATGAACGAATACTAAATTGAGCTAAATTTCCGCAGGGCAAGACCTGCCTAGCGTAGAAAGATTCTCCCCATAAAGAAAGTTGATGAGATGGAAAGTCTTAAGAGGCTTTTCGTCTAAATAGTTCTAACAATTTATTACTAACTCTTCAGGCGCTATTGCCCTTGCTTTTTCTAATAGGATATATAAACAGCCGGATATTGCAATTATAATCTGCAGATAAATTCAAAATAGCAATATAGAGTATAGAGAATTATATCAGAAAGTGTATCCAATAGATAGAGTCGTAATATCGTATTGGCTTTGAGGTTTAGGCTCAATATTTTTGTATGTGGTGCGATTTCAAATAGTATGTTCCAGAGGCAAAGCCCCAAAATTCGGAGGCATATGCGCCCATTAGTGTTTTGGCGGCAATATGTTTTGCTATAAAACCAGGTTTCTGTTATAAAGCTTTACAGTGGATCTCCGAGAAAGTTTTTTCTTTAATTGAATAGTATAAATGGAATGGTATTTTATGTTTTAAGCTATAAAAATATTTATTTTCAATCAATCGCTAGGAGTTTATGCAAAAGAAAAACTGACAAAGAGAGGGCTTATTTTATACGGTCTTTGTTTTTGATTTTATATTTGCTTTAGAGTTGCAATTTAGAGGCGTAACATTAAAATACGGTTGATTTCAGAGAAGTGCTTGCAAATTTGTGTGGAAATATCGTACAATAATAACAATAGCTGCGGATAAACATTACAAACATAGAGCTTGTAAAAGGCAGTTAGAATTGATAAGATAAAATTATCTTGCAGTATAGATTTCGGGAATAGCTTTAGGCCTGCTAAACATAAAGTTTAAGCAGCAGGTCTTTAGCCGTCCTTTTTTCCGCTTAAAAAAGTGGAGAAAACAGCCGGCAAAAGATCGGGCTTCCCGATGATAATAAAAAGTATGAACTTAACAAAAGAACAGAAAAAAGAAAGGTCCCAGAGTCTAGCGGAAGAGATAAAGAAATCCGCCGGAATCTTCTTTACCGGATATCAGGGTTTAAAGTTCACGGAACTTGCTGCTTTAAGGGCGAGCCTTTCCGATGCTAAATGCAAATTTAGAATCGAAAGGAACTCAATTTTAGAGCATGCCTTGAAAAATGCCGGGGTTGAAGGCGTGGAAGAAAGCCTGTTAAAAGGGCCGACTGCCATCGCTATTCTTAAAGAAGACGGCGACGTCGCTATGGCGGCGAAAGGTTTGGCTGACTTCAGCAAGAAAATGGAAACCTTTAAGATAAGAGCGGGCTATACCGACGGTGTATGGTACGACGAAGCTAAGGTAAAAGTACTTGCTACCATTGGCAGCAGGGAAGACAACCTCAGCAAGTTGGCCGGGGTTCTGTACAGTGCAGTTGCCCAAAGCGCGCAGGTATTGCAGGCTCCTATCAGAGACTTTGCTTATGTTCTTAAAGCTGTCGAAGACAGCAAGAAATAAGGAAGGTCAAACCCGCCTAAGAGCGGTAGTAGCCCCGTAAGGGATAAATGCACGGGTTTAGGCAAGGCCTAAGCAGAAGGCAGCTACTCAAAGATAATAAGGAAAAAAATACAATGGCAAAATTAACGAAAGAAGAACTTCTCAACGCGATAGCTGAGATGACGGTACTTGAGCTTTCCGAGCTCGTAAAAGCAGTAGAAGAAAAATTTGGCGTAAAAGCCGCCGCTCCCGCGGTAGCGGTAGCCGCCGCTCCCGCCGCCGGCGCCGGTGCAGCCGCCGCTGAAGAGAAGGACGAGTTCAATGTAGTATTAGCGTCCGTAGACGCCGCTAAGAAAATCGCGGTAATCAAAGTAGTACGCGAAATCACGGGCTTAGGTCTTAAGGAAGCCAAAGACTTGGTCGAAGGCGCTCCCAAGGCCGTAAAAGAGAACGTAGCCAAAGCCGAAGCTGAAGAGATGAAGAAGAAAATCACCGAAGCGGGCGGCACCGTTGAACTCAAATAATAGCCAAAAGATATAAACAGTCCCCGGCCCGCCTAAGGCGGGCGGGGGCTTATGTGCCTAAAGCACATCGAAAAGGCAGCGCAGGAAGCTAGAAAATGAAACAATTAAATTTCGGCAAAATTAAGACAAAATTACCCCTCCCCAATTTGTTGGACATGCAAAAGCAGTCCTTTGAAGATTTTTTACAGTTAGATGTTGCCCCCGAAAAGCGCGATTTTAGAGGTTTGCAAGCCGCTTTTACGGACGTTTTCCCGATAGAAGCGCCCGACGGCAGCATGACTTTGGAATTTGTTAAATATGAACTTTCAGCCCCGAAATATGCCTCCCCGGCGGAAGCGGCCGTAAAAGACGGCACGTACAGCGCTCCGCTCAGAGTATGGCTGCGCCTTAACATTAAACAGAAGAACGGCGCTTTGAAAGAGGGCAAAGAAGAGGATATCACCCTCTGCGAGTTACCTTTAATGACGGAATCGGGCTGCTTTGTATTCAACGGTGCCGAACGTGTAATAGTAAGCCAGCTGCACAGATCTCCGGGCATTATTTTTGAAGAGGACGAAGAAAAGAAACAATCCACCTTGGGTAAAAAGCTCTATGTGGCGCGCATTATTCCTTACAGAGGCGCGTGGGTGGAATTCCAATTCGATTTAGCGAACGTTCTCTGGGTAAGAATAGACAGAAAGAAAAAGGTTTTGGCCACGACTTTCCTGCGCGCGTGCGGCCTTGAAACCAACGGAGAGATTTTACAGGCTTTTTATCAGACGGAAGACATAGACGTAAAAGTACAAGATATAGATAATGTGGTCGGTCGCTACGCGGCGGAAGATATAGTGGATCCCGCGACGGGCGAAGTAATTTGGAACTTGGACGACAAGGCCGCCACGCCTATTGACGATAAGACCGTAAAGATTTTGCTTGAAAAGAAAGTCAAAAAGATAAAAGTTCTTGCCGGTAATCCCAGGCAGGACAACCCCGGTATTTTGGCCACTTTGGAAGCCAAGAAAGAGGAGGCAAAAACCGCTCAGGAAGCCCAGTTTGAGATTTACAAACGTTTAAGAGGACAGGATTTTATCGTAAAAGAGCAGGCCGAGCAATTTTTGGACAGCTTAATCTTCAATAATAATAAACGTTACGATTTAAGCTATGTAGGCCGCTTTAAGATCAACAAGAAGTTTGCTCCCTTCTTTGATATGCTTACGAAGGCTTCTTTCAAGAAATTTAACCGCCCTTCGGACAAGAGAAGAACCTTGGCGCCGGAAGACATAATAGTAACGCTCCAATATTTATTGGCGCTTAACGCGGGCGAAGAATACATAGCCGAAAGATACGGCGACAGCATAGATTTTAAACTTGACGATATCGACCACTTGGGCAACAGGCGCGTACGCGGCATCGGCGAATTGCTGGAGAACCAGATCCGCGTCGGTCTTTCCCAGATGGCCAAGACCGCCAGGGATAAGATGAACAAGGAAACTTCCACCCAGAAGCCTACCCCGCGTTCATTGGTAAACGCGCAGCCGGTGGCGGGAATAATTAGGAAGTTCTTCGGTACTTCGCAGCTTTCGCAATTTATGGACCAAATCAATCCGCTTTCGGAACTTACGCACAAACGCAGATTATCGGCTTTGGGCCCCGGCGGTTTGAACAGGAAGCGCGCGGGCTTTGAGGTCCGCGACGTGCACCATACGCATTACGGCAGGCTCTGCCCGATAGAAACACCGGAAGGACCGAACATCGGTTTGATAACTTCTTTGGCCTGCTATTCCAAGGTAAACAAATACGGTTTGCTTGAGTCTCCGTTCAGAAAGGTAGAGAACGGCAAGGCTACCGACAAAGTGGAATATCTTACCGCGGATATAGAAGACGACTATATGGTAGCTCAGTCCAATACTCCTTTAGGGCCGGACGGTAAATTATTGGCAGAGCAAGTGGCTTGCCGCGTACAATCGGATTATCCTTTGGTGGCGCCTAGCGAAGTGGACTATATGGATATTTCGCCTTTGCAGGTAATCAGCGTATCGGCGGCATTGATCCCGTTCTTGGAGCATGACGACGCGAACCGCGCCTTGATGGGCTGCAACATGCAGCGCCAGGGCGTACCTTTGCTTAAAGCGGAAGCCCCGCTTGTGGGTACGGGCATAGAAGCGGCGGTAGCCAGGGATTCCGGCTCTTCTATGGTAGCCAAAGAGGACGGAACGGTAATATTTGCTTCTGCTGATATTATAGCGGTAGAATCTGCCAAGAGCGGCAAAACAGAAATTTACGAACTTACCAAGTATAAACGTTCCAACCAAGACACCTGCGTCAACCACAAGCCTTTGGTAAAAGCGGGCGACAAAGTGGTAAAGGGGCAGGTATTGGTGGACGGGCCTTCGATGGACGACGGCATTTTGGCTTTGGGCCGCAACCTTTTGGTTGGCTTTATGAGCTGGGAAGGCTACAACTACGAAGACGCCATTTTGATATCCAACAGATTGGTAAAGGAAGATATTTTAACTTCAATACACTTGCACGAGTTTTCGACCGACGCGCGCAATACCAAATTGGGCGCGGAGGAAATAACGCGTGATATCCCCAATATCGGTACGGAAGCGCTTTCGCACTTGGACGAGGACGGCATAATAATTCCCTCTACGGTAGTGGGACCCGGCGACATATTGGTCGGCAAGGTAACGCCTAAAGGCGAGCAGCAGCTTACGCCGGAAGAGCGCTTGCTGAAGGTAATCTTCGGCAAGAAAGCCGATGACGTTGTGGATGCCTCCTTAAGAGTACCACCCGGCACTACGGGCAAGGTAATCGGAACGAGGGTTTTTGTCCGCAAGGAAAAACTGTCGAAGGCGGAAGAAAAAGCGAAACTCAAAGCTTTGGATACCGAGATGCAGCGCAATTTGGAAACTTTGAAAGAGCAGAAGAAACGCGCTTTGGAATATGTGAGAGAAACCGTAAAAGGCGCGGAATTAAAGAAAGCTGAAGAGTCTATGCAGAATCTTTACAGGCTTCTTGAGAAACGTCTGCTTGAGCATTATGAGCGCGAGAAAGATTTTTCGTCCAAGGGCGACGAATTGCCGGTAACGGTAAACAAGTCGGTAAAAGTATTTATAGCTTCAAAGAGGAAGGTACAGGTAGGCGACAAACTTTCCGGCCGCCATGGAAACAAGGGTGTAGTAGCCAAGATACTGCCGGAAGAAGATATGCCGTTCTTACCCGACGGCACTCCGCTTGACGTAGTGCTTTCGCCTTTGGGTATACCGTCGAGAATGAACGTGGGCCAGCTGTTTGAAACGATGTTAGGCTGGGCCGCGCATCACTTGGCCATACATACGGCGACGCCGGTATTTGACGGACCTAGCGAGGAAGAAGTAAAAGAGCAGGTACGCAAAGCCAAAGATCTGCTTAGAAGCAAAGGCGTACCGGAGAAATATCTGCCCGACGATTACTGCCGCATAACCTTGTACGACGGCAGAACGGGCGAGCCTTTCGCGGAGAAAGTGACTATCGGGTATATGTATATAATGAAGCTGATCCACTTGGTGGAAGACAAGGTCCACTCCAGGTCTACGGGTCCTTACAGCTTGATAACGAGGCAGCCTTTAGGCGGTAAGGCTCAATTCGGCGGACAGAGGTTCGGTGAAATGGAAGTATGGGCCATAGAGGGTTACGGCGCGACGTATACATTGCAGGAATTTTTGACCGTAAAGTCGGACGATTTCGTCGGACGTACGAAGATGTACGAATCAATAGTAAAGGGCGAGCTCCCCAGCCAGCCCGGAGTTCCGGAATCGTTTAAAGTGCTTGTGAAAGAACTTCAGGCATTGGGCGTAAGCGTAGAATTGCTCAAAGAGCATAACGACGGCGAGCAAGGCAAAGAAAGCGCCAAGACAGAAGAAGCAGCTGCTAAATAGTGGAGAGAGAAAATGTTTGACGTATCAAATAATAACAACAAAAAGACGAAGAAATTAGGCGAACTCAACTTTTTTGATTTCGATGCTATCAAATTGGGCATAGCCAGTCCGGAACAAATATTGTCGTGGTCCAGCGGCGAAGTAAAAAAGCCGGAAACGATAAATTACAGGACTTTGAAACCGGAACGGGACGGCTTATTCTGCGAACGCATTTTCGGCCCCACTAAAGACTATGAATGCTCCTGCGGCAAATACAGATGGGTAAAATTCAAAGGTATGTGTTGCGACCGTTGCGGCGTTGAGATTACGGAATCCAAAGTAAGGCGCGAGAGAATGGGCCATATAGAATTGGCCGTACCGGTAGCGCATGTGTGGTTTTTGAGGAAGACACCTTCCAGAATCGGTATTCTTTTGGATATGAAAACCACCGATTTGGAAAGAGTGGTATACTATGCCAGCTATGTGGTGTTGGAAGACACCATCGATTCCGTAACCGGCAGAACGGATTTTAAGAAAGGCGATTTGCTTACCGACGGGCAAGTGCGCGAAGCCAGGAAGAAACACGGCTCCCGCCTGAAAGTCGGCATTGGCGCGCCCGCGATAAAAGAGCTTTTGGCGGGTATCGATTTTGATAAGGAAATCCCCGCTTTGCATTTAGAACTTAAAGAAACGCAGAGCGAGCTTGAAAGAAGCAAACTTATCCGCCGCATCAAAACGATGGAAGAATTCAAAGAAAGCGGCAACAGGCCGGAGTGGATGATAATGTCGGTATTGCCGGTAATTCCGCCTGATTTGAGGCCCTTGGTACCGCTCGACGGCGGCCGTTTTGCTGCTTCGGACTTAAACGATTTATACAGAAGGATCATCAACAGAAACAACCGCTTGAAACACATTGAATCTTTAAGAGCGCCTGAAGTAATGATTTACAATGAAAAGCGCTTATTGCAGGAAGCGGTTGACGCCTTGATAGAGAACGGCGCACGCGGCAAGGTATTCTTGGGCGCGGGCGGCAGGCCTCTTAAATCCCTTTCGGACGTTATTAAAGGAAAGCACGGACGTTTCCGTCAGAACTTGCTGGGTAAACGCGTGGACTATTCCGGCCGTTCGGTAATCGTGGTAGGGCCTAACTTGAAGCTCCATCAGTGCGGCTTGCCGAAATTGATGGCTTTGGAATTGTTCAAACCGTTTATCATCGGCGAATTGATGAAGAAAGACGGCATCACTTTGAAAGCGGCCAAGAAGATGTTGGAACGCGTCCGCCCGGAAATTTGGGATATATTGGAGAAGGTGACGAAGAACCATCCTGTACTTTTAAACCGCGCTCCTACATTGCACCGCTTGGGTATACAGGCTTTTGAGCCTGTCTTGATAGAAGGTAAAGCTATACAGCTGCACCCGCTTACCTGTGCGGCTTTCAACGCCGACTTCGACGGTGACCAAATGGCCGTACACGTTCCTTTGACTTTAGAAGCGCAGATAGAGGCGCGCACCTTGATGTTGGCGACGAACAACATTCTTTCGCCGGCGTCGGGCAGGCCGATAGCTTCGCCTTCACACGATATGGTATTGGGCATAAACTTTATGACCAAGATTAAAGACGGCGATAAAGGCGAGGGTTCCATTTTTGCCGACGGCGAAGGCGCGGTAATAGCTTATGAATACGGCAAACTCTCGCTTCACGCCAAGATAAAAGTAGCTGATATTACCGGAGTGGAAGACGAAGGCAAAGATATATCCAAATGGAAAAATTACACTTCGGTCGGGCGCATACTTTTCAACAGGATATTGCCCAAAGGTTGGAAGTTTGAGAATCGCGACATCGGCAAGAAAGAGCTTGCCGCAATAGTAAGCGAATGTTATAAAAACCCGAAATACGGCAAATACGAGACCGTACAGCTCTTGGACAGAATTATGGATACGGGTTATAAATACGCGACGAAGTCGGGTTTGTCCATCTCGATAGCGGACATGATAGTCCCGGCCGCGAAAGAAAAACGCGTAGCCGAAGCCAAGAAACAAGTAAAAGCTATACAGAAACAAGCCGAGCAGGGTATCATAACGGAAGGCGAAAGATACAATAAAGTTATCGATATTTGGACAAAAGTGACGGACGAAGTTGCCGAAGAGCTGTTTAAAGAGATGAGCTCCGTAGAGAAACAACCGGTAACGGAAGGCAATCAAAAATTCAACTCTGTATACTTGATGGCCAATTCCGGTGCGAGGGGTTCCAGACAGCAAGTACGCCAGCTGGCGGGTATGAGAGGTTTGATGGCCAAACCGCAGAAGAAGCTGACCGGCGGACAGGGCGAAATTATCGAATCGCCTATTACGGCAAACTTTAGGGAAGGCCTTTCGGTATTGGAATACTTTATATCTACGCACGGTGGACGTAAAGGTTTGTCTGATACGGCTTTGAAAACGGCCGACGCGGGTTACCTTACCAGACGTTTGGTTGACGTAGGCCATAACTTGGTGGTAACGCAGGACGACTGCGGAACTTCCGACGGAGTATTACTCAAGGCTTTAATGTCTGGTGAAGAGGTTATCGAACCGCTTGAGGAAAGAGCTTTGGGCCGCTGCGCCTTGGAAGACATAACGGTAAAGGACGGGGATAAGGACGTCGTAATAATAAAGAAAGGCGACATAATCAGCCCCGACCAGGCCGCGGCTATAAAGAAATACGGCATAGAATCGGTAAGGGTACGCTCCGTGCTTACCTGTGCTTCGCCTTTCGGCATCTGCGCCAAATGCTACGGAAACAGTTTGGCTACGGGCGCACTGGCGAGAAAGGGCGATACGGTAGGTATAATCGCGGCGCAGTCGATCGGCGAGCCTGGTACCCAGCTTACTTTGAGGACATTCCACATCGGTGGTGCGGCTTCGCGCGTACTGAGCAGATCTCAGGCTGTAGCGGAAGCCAACGGCAAAGCCGTATTTAAAGACATCAAGCTTATTACCGATAGATTTGACAATAAAATTTGTATATCCAGAAACGGCTCTATATTTGTAGAGGCGGAAAATGGTAAAATATATGAATATAAGATACAGTACGGCGCCAGGATTTATGTAGACGATAAATCTAAGGTGACAAAAGATACTGTAATGGCAGAGTGGGATCCGCACTCCTTGCCGGTAATAGCGGAAACCGACGGCGTAATCAAACTTGTAGACATACAAGAAGGTATGACGCTGCAGGAAGAAAGGAACAAAGTTACCGGTATAATCGAGCGCAAGATAACCGCGAGCAAAGTGGGCAGGAAGAACCCGCGCGTAATCATTGAGGGCAAGAAAGACAAATATACTTATCCGCTCCCGATCGATACGATATTGCTTGTGGAATCTGGCGAAGAGGTGTTGGCGGGCGACGTCTTGGCGAAGATAGCCAGGGAAGCCGGCAGCACGAAGGATATTACGGGCGGTCTGCCCAGAATCGCGGAGCTTTTTGAAGCCCGCAGGCCCAAGAACCCTGCCATCATAGCGGAATTTTCAGGTGTGATAAGGCTGGAAACATCTCCGAAAGGGCTAATAGAGGTAGTCCTTAGGAACGATGAAATCAATAAAGAGGAGCATTACAGCATACCGCAAGGCAAACACTTGGTCGTATACGAAGGCGACAAAGTGGCTGTAGGCGAGGCTTTAACGGACGGCGCCATAGACCCTCACGACGTGCTGCGCGTAAAGGGTATAAAGGAAGTGCAGGAGTTCCTGCTCAACGCGATACAGGAAGTTTACAGACTGCAAGGCGTAACCATCAATGATAAACACATTGAGGTTATAGTCAGGCAGATGTTAAGCAATGTCCGTATCCAAGACGCGGGAGATACGACTTTCTTAAAAGGCGAGATCGTCAACAAATCGGTGTTTGACAGAGAGAACAGACGGATAAAAGCCCAAGGCAAGAAGGAAGCGCAGGCCGAGACGATACTGTTGGGTATCAGCAAGGCGTCATTGGCGAGCGAATCTTTCATATCTGCGGCGAGCTTCCAGGAGACCACAAAAGTCTTGACGGACGCGGCGATCAAAGGGCAGGTAGACCGTTTGGAAGGTTTGAAGGAAAACGTGATTGTAGGACATCTAATCCCTGCGGGCACCGGTATATCAGCAAAAGAAATCACGGAAGAATTTGAAGAGAAAAGCAAAAAAGAAATAGGAGAGAATTAAATAATGCCGACAGTAAACCAATTGATAAAACACGGCAGAAGCAAAGCTGAGTTTAAAACTAAAGCTCCGGCTTTGAACGCCTGCCCGCAAAGGCGCGGCGTTTGCACCCGTGTATATACGACCACTCCGAAAAAACCGAACTCGGCTTTAAGGAAAGTGGCCCGTGTTAAGTTAACCTCCAAGACGGAAGTTACAGCATATATTCCCGGTGTGGGACACAACCTCCAGGAGCACAGCATCGTGCTGGTGCGCGGCGGCCGTGTAAAAGACTTGCCGGGCGTAAGATATCACATAATCCGCGGCGCTTTGGACGCTTCGGGTGTAGAGAACAGGAAGCAGGGCAGATCCCTTTACGGAGTAAAACGCCCGAAAGCCGGAAAATAGGAGATTGACTTAATATGCCGAGAAAAGGTTTAAGACCTAGAGACAGAAGGGCGTTGCCCCCCGCCGATTACAAGTACAATTCGGTACTTATGGCTAGGTTCATCAACAAAATAAATTTTGAGGGCAAGAGATCTACCGCCGAGAAGATCGTATTCAAGGCGATGGACATCATAAAGGAAAAGACGAAATCCGATCCTCTTGAGGTATTCAATACCTGCATAGAGAACGTAAGGCCTTTATTGGAAGTAAAGGCGCGCCGCGTAGGCGGGGCGACCTATCAAGTACCGGTAGAGGTAAAACCGATCAGGAGCACTTCCGTGGCGATGAGATGGCTTTTGGCCGCGGCGCAATCCAGAAAAGGCAGACCTATGGCCGAGAAATTGGCCGAGGAAATCCTTTTGGGCGCGAAGAAAGAAGGCTCGGCTTTCAAGAAAAGAGAAGATACTCACAAGATGGCCGAAGCGAACAGAGCTTTCGCTCATTTCAAATGGTAATCGGGTAGCGACATGGCAGATAACAATGTATTTCCTTTAGAGAAAATCAGAAACATCGGTATTATCGCTCATATCGACGCCGGTAAGACCACCACGACGGAACGTATCCTTTATTATACGGGCCGCACGCACAAAATCGGCGAGACGCACGACGGCGCCTCGGTAACCGACTGGATGGAGCAGGAAAGGGAGCGCGGTATCACCATCACTTCCGCGGCCGTGTACTGCAAATGGCGCGATTGTCAGTTTAACATCATTGACACTCCGGGACACGTGGACTTCACGGCCGAAGTGGAACGCTCTTTGCGCGTTCTCGACGGCGCAGTATGCTGCTTTGACGGCGTACAGGGTGTAGAACCTCAGTCTGAAACGGTGTGGCGCCAGGCCGATAAATACGGCGTACCCAGAATCGCTTATATCAATAAGATGGACAGAATCGGCGCGAACTTCAAAAAGTCTGCGCAGTCTATCGTAGAGAAGCTGGGCGGCAACGCCTGCCCGATCCAAATCCCAATAGGGGCGGAATCGGAATTTAAGGGCGTGGTAGACCTTATTAAGATGAAGGCGATAGTGTGGGAAGGCGACCAAGTCGGCGCGCCGTTCCACGAGGAAGATATCCCCGCCGATCTTAAAGACGAGGCGGAAGCTGCCAGAGCGCACATGCTGGAGAAAATCGCCGATTTCGACGATTCCATTATGGAACGCTACTTGAACGGCGAGGCTAACTTTTCGGAAGAAGAAATCCGCAGCGCGATAAGACGCGGTACTTTAACGGGCAAATTCTTCCCGGTGGTATGCGGCTCCTCTTACAAGAACAAAGGCGTACAGCCTTTGCTTGATGCCGTATGCTACTATTTGCCGTCTCCTATGGACATTCCCCCGGTAAAGGGCACGAATCCCGACACCGGCGAGGAAGAGACCAGAACTCATTCAGATAAAGATCCGTTCTGCGCTTTACTCTTCAAAATACAGACCGATCCTTATGTAGGTAAATTGTCCTTCTTCAGGATTTATTCGGGCAAACTCGATGCGGGCGATACGGTGCTTTTCCCGTCCAAGAACGCGCAGGAAAGAATCGGCCGTATCATGCGTTTGCACGCCAATAAGAGAGAAGAGGTAAAATCTCTTAGAGCCGGCGACATCGCCGCTACGGTGGCTTTGAAAAACGCTTCGGTCGGGCAGACTTTCTGCTCCCCCGATCACCCGATAGTGCTCGAGAGCATCACGTTCCCCGAGCCTGTAATTTCCATCGCGGTAGAGCCTAAATCCAAAGACGATTCCGACAAAATGTCGACGGCTTTGGCCAAGCTTGCGGAGGAAGACCAGACCTTCCGCGTTCGCACCGACGAAGAAACGGGCCAGACCGTTATTTCGGGTATGGGCGAATTGCACTTGGATATCATCGTGGATCGTATGAAACGCGAGTTCAATGTACAGGCCAATGTGGGTGCTCCTCAGGTAGCTTACAGGGAAACCATTACCAAGACCGTACAGCAGGAAAGCAAGTTCATCAGGCAGTCGGGCGGTAAAGGTCAGTACGGACACGTATTCTTGCGTCTTGAGCCTCAGCCGGCGGGCAAAGGCTTTGAGTTCGTCAACGAAATCACGCAAGGCCGCATACCGCGCGAGTATATCCCCGCGGTTGAAAAGGGCTGCAGAGAAGCCTTGGAAAGCGGCGCTTTGGCGGGTTATCCGTTGGTGGACGTTAAAGTGGCGGTATACGACGGTTCATTCCACGAGGTAGACTCTTCGGAAATGGCGTTTAAGATTGCCGCGTCAATGGGCTTGAAAGAGGGTGCCAAGAAAGCCGCGCCGATATTGCTCGAGCCTATTATGAAGGTGGAAGTCGTAACGCCGGAAGCGAACATGGGCGATATTATGGGCGATTTGAGCTCCCGCCGCGCCAAGATTGGCGAGATGGGCGAGCGCGGAAACGCCAAATACATCAAAGCTCAAGTTCCGCTTTCCGAGATGTTCGGATACGCCACGACGGTGCGTTCATTGTCGCAAGGCAGGGCCTCTTTCACGATGGAACCCAGCCACTATGAAGAAGTACCGGCTAACGTCGCTAAAGGTATAATCGAAAAGAAAACGGCCGTAGCGGCAAAATAAAATATTTTAAGGCTGCCTCTTTTTAGGGGCAGCCTTATCTGAATTTAGGGAGAGATATTTATGGCAAAGGAGAAGTTTTCAAGGAACAAACCGCACGTAAACGTAGGAACGATC
>NZ_CAUHCY010000012.1:0-5863 GCF_959605025.1 Candidatus Proelusimicrobium volucris
TCGTCGTCCTGTATCCAAAATCGCCGTTGCTCTGACCAAACTCCCCGTCTATTTCGTACATTCCGTCCCATGCCGCGCAGAATTTCAGCCTTGTGGTACCGGAATAGCAGTCGGCTTTACTTATAAAGTTTTGCGCCGTAGCACGGCATGAGGTTTGATTTGTAGTGTTAGCCTTATCGCTCCAAGTGCAGTTGCTGTCGCTTGCACAAGTGCCTTTTACCAAAAAGTTGGCACAAGGAGAATCGGTTTTCGCGTCGCAATTCCAAGTACAGCCCGACGCTACACAATTTGATCGGTTGTTATTGTAAGATGAACAGGAATAATTGTTTTGGAGACAAGAATTACTGACGGTGCTCCAATAGCACTGCGGATAAGAGTTACATGCACTTTGACTAGATACCGTCGAGCAGTAGCGCATAGAACCACCGCAAGATGCTGTACAATAGGTGGAATTGCAAGTGGCGGAAGTATCACTACATTGAGGCTGACAGCCTTTATTCCAAGTTATAGCATCACAGCAAGATTTGGCCTTCGTCGGATCCGAGCCGGTATCGTCATACACGCCTACGCCATAACATATATTGTTGCCGTCCGTAGGATATATGGCTATCGTCCTTATAGGTGGTGTGGAGTCCGGATTATACGGGTTTGAGTTTTGCTGATATTTGAATATCTCAAAAAGTACGCTTTGTATAGGGAAGTCGCCGCTCCTTACGGGGTAAATTTTCGTATTGTCACTGCCGTCGGAGCCTTCAACCATTCTGGTAGGATTGCTGCACGTTATATCGGAACAGAATGAAAGGCAATTGTTTGGGTAAGACACTATTTTATTGCCGCCATTGTCGACTTTCTGCTGCGAATATTCTATCAAAGCAGAGTTTACCCAAGGGTCGGTAGAATTGACCGGCGAAATAGGCGTTTTGTAATATGACACATTGTTTTGCGTCATTTCCGCACGTTCAACGCTTATTTGACAATCGCCGAAACTTTCCCCGGTAACACCGGCTATATTGTTAGTGTTTATCGGATAAGCTACAAAATTTTGAGTTATAGTAGCCGTCTGCGCCATTAAATTGGCGCCAAAAAATAAAAACCCGCTGAAAAATACTAAAAATTTTGTGATTGGCCTCATATCGTCCCTTATGAAATACAATTAAATTAAATATCATTAAATATAAACGGAAACGGCATATCCGAAAATATGCTCATAACAACTTATATTCTAACTCTCCCGATGACTTATCTATATTGTACTTAAGATTTTATTTTTTTTGTAACTTTTTTCAAATTCTTTTTTGCCGTTTTATTGTTCGGTTCTATTTCCAAAACTTTATTATAATAATCGGCGGCGTCTTCCCAAAGCTTCAAGCTTTGTGCGGTTTGCCCTAAATGCAAGTATATTTCCGCGTCGTTAAGCGCCGCCATGTCTTCCAGGGGAATGCTGCCCAACAGCTCATAGGCCTTTTCATATTCCTTCTTCTTGTAATAATACCACGCCATAGAATCTATAAAAGCGGCATCTTCGGGATTGGCCGCGAGAGCCTTCTTGATATATTCCCCGCCCTCTTCCACGCGGCGGGTTTTGTCGACCAAATAGTATCCGTAAAAATTCAAAACATCGGCGTTTTCGGGGTTTATATCCAAAAGCCTCTTTAGAGTCTTCTCCATTTCCTTATATTCGCCCCGCCGTTCCAAAACATACGAATAGTGAAAAAGTATGCTTTCGTTGTCGGGATTCTTTTGTGAAAGAGCGGACAATATTTCCTCAGCCTGTTTATAGTCCTTTAAATCTATAAGGGAAAGCGCATAATAAAAAGCTATTTCGTTATCTTGAGGAAATTTGGAGTAAGCTTCCCGCAAGACTTCCGCCGATTTAGCGCTCTTGCCCGCTTTCGATAGAAAATAGCTCGCCCTTATATGGGAAGAAGGCTCGGAGTCATAGGCGGAACTTTCCGTCAAAAGTTTAAACGCGGCTTCATAATCGCCGCGAGATATAGCGTCCAACACCAAAAATTCCGTCGCCGACGCCTGAGAATTATCCAAAGCCTTAGCCCGCCTGAAATATTGCAAAGCTATATCTTTCTTCTCTTCCAAAACGTAGTACGCGCCTATCTTGACCAATATATCGGCCGAAGCCAATCCGTACTTTTCCATTTCAAGATATACCTTAAGCGCTTTGGCGGGCGAACCCTGCACTTCGTAAATATTGGCCAATACAGTATAAGGTTCAATGTTATAAGGATTGGAGGATATATGCTTCTTCAGATAGGCCTCCGCCGAAACGCTGTCGCCTTGTTTCAAATATAGCTCGGCGATGTTCAGGGCTATCATCGAACCGATGGCGGGATATTGTTTCGCAAGCAAATCCAAATACTCCACCGCCTCGTCGCTGTCCAAAGCGCTGATAAGCGTCACATACTTGGTTATTATCTCGGGATCTTCGGGATCTTTTGATAAGGCCTCTCGGTATAACTTCGCCGCGCCTTTCAAATCGCCGCGGCTCCACAACAGCCCGGCGCGCAAAGACATAGCCTGCGCCTCTTGCGGCGCCAATGCGTAATAGGCCGATATGTATTTATCCATCGCTTCGGAGTCTTTAAGAGCCAAAGAAATGGACGCCAACGAATACAATATCGTCTTATCGGTTTTAGCGCTTTCATACAAGCGCTCATATATGGCAAAAGCCTCTTGAGGGCGCCCGTTTTTCTCCAGATAGGCGGCTTCGATAAAATCGGAATAAAATTCGCCGCCGTAAGCCTTTGGGATATCGGAGCCTTCATTATCCAATGAGGAACTTGCCTCGCCGATTGTTACTTCCTCGCTTAAATCCGCGCAATTTAACGCCAGCGGAGCCGCAAAAATAAATAAACTTAAAATTATCTTCCCCTTTATATTCATATCTCCCTCAACATTAAAAGAGCGTCCTGCGAATTATTATAAAACTTTTTTCTCACGCTTACCGTTTTAAAATTAAACCTCTCGTACAAAGCTATCGCGGCGCCATTGGCCTCGCTTACTTCCAAAGTAATCCGCCTTACCCCTTCCGCCGAAGCGCTTTCTATACATTTGGCAAGAAGCATACCGCCTACCCCGCGCCTTCTGTATCGCGCCTTAACGGCAAAATTGGTAAGTTCCGCTTCCTCCCCGCAGAAACGAAACGCCGCAAAACCTACCGTTTCCATCCCGCAAAGAGCTTTATATATCCTGACGAAATTATTGCCTGCCTCGCTTTCAAAATCCGCGCCGCTCCACTTGGCGCAAAAATCTGATGAAGCCGCTATCTCGGCCAATTCGGCCGCGCAGCCGATTTCTGCGGGCGACAAAACTATTTCCCGCATAACTCAAAACGCGCGGGCTTTAAATAAAGCGGACGCAATACTTCTTCCCGGCTTTGGCGGTCCGTAAGCTCCCCGCAAAGCGAAAACATCGTCTCCGCCTTTACCGCATTTAATTTCCCGCCGGCATATTGACAGCCTTTGGGGAGTTTATCTTTAAGGCTAGCGCCGTCTTTATCCCATCCGCAGACAAAAATCGGACGTCTGCCTTGGCAAAGAGCGTTTTCCAACTCCTCCCAAGAAGACCACTTCGGCAAAGACCCTTCTTCACAAAATAAATAAAAATATTCTTCCCTAAACGCGTGTATTATAATGCACAATACGCCGTCGGGGTTGGCGGCGAGCCACTTTTTATACTCTCTTGAACGTTCCGCCTGCTTTCTTAAAATCTCGAATAAATCCGCGGAAGATGCTTTAACCCCGTTCATCTCGCTTAATACCGAAGCTAAAGTTATCCCTATCCTTATACCCGTAAAACGGCCGGGGCCCTTCACATAAAAAAAGTGGGTAACGTCCTTAAGTTTTATCCCCGCCTTGGCCAAAAGTTTATTTAACGCGGGGAACAAAAGCTCTTCCTGCTTTATGCCCGCCTTGCGCGCACGATATGTTTTGCCGCCGCGCCATAGCGCCATATATAAAGGTGAGGAAGTACTGTCCAATGCTAAAATTATATCTTCTCTTTCTTTACCAGTTTGCATAAATCTTCCAATAAAGCGCCGCTTCTTTTGCCGCAGGCGCGGAATTTTATTTCGCGGTCATTGCCGCCTTTCAAAACCACTTCTATTTCCAGCCTGTCCTTGGGGAAAAACTCTTCCGCCGCCGCGGGCCATTCTATAAGGAGGATACCGTCTTCGTCCTCCAGCATTTCCTCAAAGCCAAGATTGTACATTTCCCCGCTTTCAAGGCGGAATAAATCGGCGTGGTACAAAGTCACCCGCTTGTTTTTGTACTTCTTCATCAGGCTGAAACTGGCGCTGGCGGGCTCTTTCTTAAACCCGAAATACCTCGCCACGGCCTTTACCATTACCGTTTTGCCCG
This sequence comes from Candidatus Proelusimicrobium volucris, assembly GCF_959605025.1. Classification (NCBI taxonomy): domain Bacteria; kingdom Pseudomonadati; phylum Elusimicrobiota; class Elusimicrobia; order Elusimicrobiales; family Elusimicrobiaceae; genus Candidatus Proelusimicrobium; species Candidatus Proelusimicrobium volucris. Next base: position 4,374 of record NZ_CAUHCY010000012.1, read on the forward strand.
CACCGATAGGCCCTTTAAAAAACAATATTTCCCCGCCGCTCAGCAAGGAGGCCAATTTTTGCCCAAGAGAAGCGGTTTCCTCCGCACATCGGGAATTGTAAACGTAAAATTCCGCCATATTACAGAACCGTCCTTAAATTTACCTTCTTGCCGTTGTATTCCTCAACGTCGGTATTGTTGGGGTCAGGCTCGGCTTTGCCGTCGACCTCAAAATAATATTTATACTCGCCCTGCGGCAATACTATCAAATTGCTGAAAGAGCCGTTGTTCTGCCTATCCAACTTGATTTTATGCTCTTCCCACAAACTGAAATTGGCCACAACGTACACTTCCTTGGCATCGGGTTTGTTTAAAGTAAAACGCACCTTGCGCAAAGCGATACTGTCTATTTTATGTTCCCTGCTCTTTATAGCGGCTTCGGCGGTTTTACTTTTTTCCGCGCGCAAAGCAGAGGAATAATCGTAATAGGAAAAGAAAACATTAAGCAACATCACCACCCCTAAACATAAGGCGGAACTGAAGAATAAAACGGCCCAAGCCGAAGGTCTTTCACTCATGCGATAAATTCCCTCACCCTAAACTTGGCGCCCAAACTCCGCGCCAGTTTTTCCGTTTCTTCCACGTCGATGCCAAGCCTGTCCACTATCGTTACAGTTACGTCTTGCATTTTTAGGGCCAGCAATCTTATAAATTCCAAAACGCTTTCATAGCCCCGCTCCCTGTACTGAGGCTGAGGCCGCACCACTTCCAGCCACTGTTCTCTTTTGGGGGAATTGATGCTTATGCTGACGCTGTCCAAAACTTTGGCCAAATCGCCCGTTATGTCGCGCCCGTATACCAGATTCCCAAGCCCCAAAGTATTAAGTCTTATCGGCGTTTTGGGGTACTTGCCCAAAGCCATATCCTCTTTTAAAACCGAGGCTACCTCCAGCAGTACGGCAAGGCGCATTGTAGGCTCCCCATATCCGCAGAAAACTATCTGCCCGACTGGGCCTTCTTGGCTTTGGTGGCGGATTTCCGCCAACACTTCTTCGGCGGAGGGCTCTTTGCCTTCCAAGTTAAGGTTATAGCCTTCAAACACCATGGAAAACTTGCTCTTAATGCAAAATGAACAGGCGTTTGGGCATCTGTTGGTAAGATTTATATATAAATTATCTTTAAATCTATATACTATTTTGGCTTTTTCCCGCATAAGATTATTATACCATTGTTGCCCCGCTATTGCTGAACGCTAACTATCCACATTAATAAACACGAATTGTAAAAAAATGTAAATAATTGATAAAATACATAAATAAGGCTTTATGGAGAGGTGGCCGAGTGGTTTAAGGCGCTTGTCTTGAAAACAAGTGTGCGGGAAACCGTACCGTGGGTTCGAATCCCTCCCTCTCCGTTTTTTATGCGTCCGCTTTAAGGCGGATTTTTTATTGCCAAATGTGGAGGTAAAATATAGATGAATCAAGGTAGAATTATTGTAATCACAGGTGCGC
>NZ_CAUHCY010000013.1:0-2683 GCF_959605025.1 Candidatus Proelusimicrobium volucris
CATTGACGTATATGGACAGCGTTGTCTTGCGCTCCGTAATCGGCTTCCCGTCCTTGTCAAGAACAATAGCGCCGTATTCATCGGTTACTATGACAGTTTCGGTTTCGGATTCTGTGCGATATGAGACTTCGTTCATATCAAGAAACACCTCACGAAGCCTTTCTGCGTTCTCAGGCGACATTTCCGTTACGTCGGATGGGGTTTCTGCATCTGCACCAACTTTTATGGCGTATACGCCCACCACGTCGGCCCAATTCGGTACGGTGCTTTCGATGCTCTCCATATCGCCCTCATAAATAATCTCTACAACATCGGCAGCGCCTTGTGAAGTCAGTTCGGCAATTTTGCTTTCTATTTCATTCTTAAACTCGGTGTTGATGGCTTCTATGGCCTCTGTCATGGGCTTATCGCCGTCAGCCGCTTCATTTGCGGAGAATACACCGAACAATGAAAGCAGGGCAACCACGAGTACCGCTAATACTGCAATTACGATAGCTATCCAGCCTCCGGCGGCGATTGCCGCAACAAGTTCCTTTACTGCCGAAATGATAGCTTTAATAATGGCGGCAATGGTTTTTGCGGCAGCTTTTGCGGTTGTCGCTGCGGCTTTAGCGGCAAGCTGCGCTGTGCGCCCTGCCGTTTGAGCTGCCTTTGCGGTAGCCTTAGCGGTTCTTTGCGCCGCCTTTGCTGTGTGTTGTGTGGTTTTAACTGTCCTCTCCGTTGTTTTGACGGTATGCTGTGCAGCCTTAACGCCGCGCCGTATGGGTTTAACCGTTCCTTTCGCTGCCGCTTTAGATGGTTCAGTACTCTGCTTAATGCTTTGAGTAGCGCTTTGGGTTGTCAGCCGCAAGGCCTGATTGTTTCTCTTGGCGTATTCCCGGCCTTGCCGCACGGTATTGCTTTCGGCAGAATAAAAGGAGGAACGGCTTTGTTCCGTTCCTACCTGCGATTGCCTGTTCTGTTTTATACGGCGGCTTGCTTTTAGCATAAGCCGCTTCCCGCGGTATGCAGTCTCGTTTCCAATGCGGTGCGCTGCTTTGGTAGCAGCATATTCAATGCGCGCCTCTGCATATTGCTCAGGCTGTTCATCATGCGGCTGCTGCGGCTCCGCAACGGACTGCGCCTGCTTCTTTGCCGATAAAAGCGAACGCCGCATGAGATCTTTCGGTACTCGTGCGGCGGCGGTTTTAATGCGCGGAGCGCGGTCTGGTGGGTTGGTTTTGATGGGGTTCAAGGTTTGACCTCCTATATTTAAATTATAGTAATCGCATGAGCGGTAGTTAATAGCATTTAAGTAAGGTGGAGTCCCATCCATTGTACTCATAAACCTGCATAGTGCCTCTAACAGGTTCTGCATCATTTGGTTCGAATAAAGTTAGGCAATAGCCTTCCAATCCTACTAACTCCATTCTTGTGCTTTTATAAGCCACTCCCCCATATCCCTTCGAAATAAGATATTTGCTAAATTTTCTGAAAGGAATATATGCTTCTAATTCTGGGTCATCTTTTTTATCGACGGCGTAAAAAACAGCCTCACATATATTGTCTAACACTAAATAAGAGAACCGCTGTAAGACATATGTTTGGATTATTTCGTTAAACCCATATTTGTATAATACACGGTTAAAATCTGCCTTCGAAATGCCTGAAACCGCATATTTCCGTGCCCTCTTATTAAACTTTGAACTGCTTTTGAGTATGTCAAGTATTTCTTTTACAATGTAAACTGGCAGTTCTTGTAATTCATAAGTTAGCTGGTTTAAATCTAATCCCTTATAAGTCAGATCTAATATTCTTATATCTGAGTTAACCGGTTTAAATTGACATACTGCAACAGTAGTATCTTTTGTTAATCGTTTCTCTTCGAAACAAGTTCTTTGGGATACAAGAATGTTTCCATTCTTTTTATCGTGATTATCATAAGATAGATAAAGGTATGCCACTCCATCGTCATTCCACCTATTGTCCTTACAGTATTCTGGATCAGGCATTATGTATTTGTATGAATCATATGGACAATAAGTGCTGGCACGATATAAGTTGGTAAAGTCGCTAAGCTTCTTTTCGGTAAAAGTGGGCATTTGCTTAACTGTTGAATTTATTAAATCTTCAAAAATACCCATAAATTTACCCTCAAGTGCGCCTGATTCAGAAGAAAAATCTATTGATTTCCATAGCTTAAGTATGTTGGCTTGAGTAATCTTCCAGTACTCGTTTGCATAAATGGAGGCGAAATCTCCATCCTCTAGATGATGATATATGGCAGATGTCATAAACCAAACACTGCTTAAATATTTTGTATTAAATTCTTCCTTGGCTTTACGGCATAGTTCGTTATTGGGAAATTTAAAAAATGAGTCAAAACGCTTTATAAACTTATATAACCCATATAGACTATTGTACATCTGCTCCTGAAAATCCAAATTTTTGCTTTTTGCGATAATGCTGGAAAGTACTTTCATTATATTGCAGTCAAATCGGGTATTGTATTTATTCAACTCTATCTGAAGGTACATCGGATAAAACATAAGTCCACCTCCTAATCAAAATTATAAAATATTATAACACGACAAAATAGACGGTGGTAAAATGTTTTTTTAAAAGCCTACTCTCGTATTTTCATTTCCCCCGGCTTGTTATGCAAAGCTTTCCATAACAAGCCTAATGAAAAGTTTTGAATAAT